>JBMOPM010000238.1:0-33645 GCA_049323575.1 Gemmatimonadota bacterium
CCAGGGCGCATGGGTGAAGGACGTTCTCCAGCAGCATCTGTCGCACCCAGCGCCACCGGTGGCCTCGCTCGCGCCGGACGTCCCCGCTGCGCTCGCCGAGGCAATCGACCGGGCGCTGGCCAAGCGGCCGGAGGATCGGCACCCCACCGCCGAAGCCATGGCCGAGGCGCTGGTGCCGCGGTCCTTGCCGTCGCTCGACCTGCCGGTACCGCTCCGGATCTGGGTAGAGAAGGGGCGCGAGCTCAAGTCCGTCTACATGCTCTGGTCCCTCTACTTTTTCGGGATCGGCATCATGGTGTATGTGGCCAACGCCGGCATGGGCGGCGCCCGGACGCTGCGCGGGCTCGGCTACCTGCTCGGCTTTCTCTTCACCGCCACGCTTCCGTGGGCCGGCCACCTGCTCTGGCGCATCGGGGAGACACGCAAGGTCCTCCGGGCCGGCGCCACGCTCGATGACCTGCGCTGGGCACTGGCCGTCCACCAGGCCCGGCGCGCCGAGGAGCTGGCCTACGAGGGCTCCCGCCCGATCCACTGGATTCCGCGGCTCGTGCGCATCGGGACATACGTCTCCGTCGGCACGGCGATGGCCGCGCTCCTCGGGGGTGTTTTCGTCAGCAAGAGCTTCACGATGTCGAGGATGTTCTTCCAGGTCTTCGGCCTGGGAGCGATGGGCACCGTGACCGGCGGGTTGTTCGGCCTGGTGTTTCCGGGCCGGCGCGTGCGGCCTCACGATGCGTGGGCCGCGCTGCGCAAGTGGTATTACGGCACGTCGTTCGGAACGCTGATGACCAGGCTGGCCGGATTCGGCCTCGAGCCGACGCCGAGCCAGGCCCTCGGCCTCAACCGGCCGACGGAGATCGCGCTGGGCTCGGCGGCGACGGCCCTCTGGGGCGGATTACCCGCCGCGCAGCGCGCCATGCTCGAAGGGCTGCCGCAGGTGGTCGAGCGGCTCGAGCGCGAGGCCCGGCTGGCCCGGGACCAGCTCAACCGGGGCCAGGGCAACGGTCTCTGGGCCTCCCGCCTCGCCGGTGCGGTGGCCGCGCTGGAGACGCTGCGCGTCGGGCTCCTCCGGCTCAAGGCCGGCGAGGTGGACGCGGGCTCACTCACGGAAGACCTCGCCGCCGCGCGGGAGCTGAGCGACCGGGTGGATCGGCTGCTGGAGGCGCGGGACGAGGTGAATCGGATGCTCGGGAACGCACAGCCCAGCACGACACCGGTCGGTTAGCCGGTACCAATCACCCGAGCGCCTTCAGCCTTTCCGCCGCCTCGCGCAGCACATCCTCCGTCTTGCAGAACACGAACCGCACGAACTGCCGCCCCGCACTGGAGTCGCGGAAGAAGCTGGAGGCCGGCACGGGTGTCACGCCGACCTCCTTCGACAGCCAGATGGCGAACTCGTGGTCGTCGCGGTCGCTCAGGGCCGAGAAGTCGGTGAGGATGTAGTAGGCGCCCTCCGGCCTGGTGCAGCGGAAGCCCGTGGCAACCAGCGCGTCGTACAGCAGATTCCGGCGGCCGCAGTACTCGCAGGCCAACTGGCGGTAGAAGCTGCGCGGCAGCGTCTCCAGCGCCGCCGCGACCGCATCCTGCAGCGGTGCCGGCGCGCCGACGGTGAGGAAATCGTGCACCTTCCTGATCGGGTCCGTGAGGCTCGCCGGGGCGATGGCCCAGCCGATCCGCCAGCCCGTCACGCTGAAGACCTTCGACGCGCCGCTGATCGTCACGGTGCGGTCGCGCATGCCGTCCAGCGTGGCGACAGGAATGTGGGTGCCATCGTAGACGATGTGTTCGTAGATCTCGTCGGTGACCGCCACGAGGTCATGGCGGACGCAGAGATCGCGGATGCCCTCGAGCTCCCCGCGGGTGAGCACGCGGCCCGAGGGATTGCTTGGCGTGTTGACCACGATGGCACGCGTGCGCGGGGTGATCGCCGCCGCGAGGCGGTCGAGGTCCAGCGGCTGGCCGGGAAGCAGCGGCACGAACACCGGGGTGGCGCCGGAGAGGATCGTATCCGGACCGTAGTTCTCGTAGAACGGCTCGAAGATGATCACTTCGTCGCCCGGGTCCACCAATGCCAGCAGCACGGCGATCATGGCCTCGGTGGCCCCGCAGGTGACGGTGATCTCGGCGTCCGGATCGACGGCGAGGCCGTACCAGTCGCGGTACACCGCGGCCAGCGCCTGGCGAAGCCGCGCGGAGCCCCAGGTGATGGCGTACTGGTTGATGTCGCCCGCGATCGCCCGGGCGGCAGCCTCCTTGAGCACGTCGGGCGTCGGGAAGTTGGGGAACCCCTGAGCGAGATTGATCGCCCCGTGTTCCGCGGCCACCCGGCTCATCCCGCGGATCACGGACTCCCCGAAGCCCCGGGTACGGCGCCCGATTCGCATCCGACCAAGATACCCCATCCTCGACCGTGCCGTCGTTCCGCCTTACCTTTTTCGCCATCTCAACCAGTCGAGTCCCCATGGCCACATCCCAGGCGCCCGCCCCGGCCACGCCGACCGCGGCTCATGCGGAGTTCCGTCCGTACGTCGCGGCCTCCGAGTCGCCGGCCGAGTTCACGCCCCGCGCCGTCATTCTTGGCGCCTTCCTCGGCATCATCTTCGCCGCCTCGAGCGTATATCTCGCGTTGAAGATCGGCCTCACGGTCTCGGCCTCGATCCCCATCGCCGTCCTCGCCGTCGCCTTCTTCCGCACCCTGGGCCGCTCCACCATCCTCGAGAACAACATCGTCCAGACGACGGGGTCGGCCGGCGAGTCGATCGCGGCGGGCGTGGTCTTTACGATCCCCGCGATCCTGCTGATGGGCTATGACCTCAGCATCGCCAGGGTCGGCGTGCTTGCGGTGGTGGGCGGCGTGCTCGGAGTGCTGATGATGATCCCGCTCCGCAAGGCGCTCATCGTCAAGGAGCACGGGAAGCTCACGTATCCCGAAGGAACGGCCTGCGCGGAGGTCCTGATCGCGGGCGAGAAGGGTGGCCTGCAGGCGCGGCTTCTGTTCCAGGCGTTCGGCCTCGCGTTCGTCTACAAGTTCCTGATGGCGGGCGTGAAGATGTGGAAGGAGGTACCGGGCAAGGCATTCCCGTTCTACAGGGGCGGCACCATCGCCACCGAGGTCTCCCCGGAGCTGATGGGCGTGGGCTACATCATCGGCCCGCGCATCGCCGGGTTCCTGTTCGCCGGCGGCACCCTCGCCTACCTCGTGCTGGTACCGGCCATCAAGCTCTTCGGCGACGGCCTGGCGGAGCCGATCTTCCCGGCGACGACGCTGATCCGGGACATGAGCGCGAGCCAGATCCGCGCGAACTACGTCTTCTACATCGGCGCCGGCGCCGTGGCATCGGCCGGCATCATCGCCCTCATTCGCGCGCTCCCGACGATCATCGCGGCGTTCCGGTCGGGCTTCGCGGACCTCAAGAGCTCGGTCGGCATGGCCACCTCGAAGCTCCGCACCGATCTCGATCTCCCGATCTGGGTCACCCTCGCCGGCTCGGCCGGCCTCGCGCTGGCGCTCACGTTCCTGCCGCAGGTGGGCGTCAACCTCCTCGGCGCCGTGCTGATCGTGATCTTCGGGTTCTTCTTCGTGACCGTCTCGTCCCGCATCACCGGGGAGATCGGGTCGAGCGCCAATCCGATCTCGGGCATGACCATCGCCGCCCTGATCGGCGTGACGGTGATCTTCCTCCTCATCGGGTGGACCGGCGTGGACCACCGGGTGGGCGCGATCTCGATCGCGGCGGTGATCGCGGTGGCGGCCGGCAACGCCGGTGCGACGAGCCAGGACCTCAAGACCGGGTTTCTGGTCGGCGCCACGCCACGGGCACAGCAGGTCGCCATCCTGATCGGCGCGGTGACCTCGGCCCTGGCGATCGGCTTCACCCTCACGCTCCTCAACAACACGTACACCAACATCGTGCCCGAGGCGCACCCGGGCGTCGTGATCGAGGCGGCGGGGCCCGACGCCCCGGATCGCGCCGTGACCACGACCGGCGAGCAGCTCGAGCACGCGGGCAAGCGGTGGCAGGTGGTGCGGGTCAACCAGCCGATGCAGGGTGTGGCGCCCGGCAAGTACCTCGTGGATCCGGCCACGAAGGAGATCGCCTATCTGGTGGATCCCGGCATCGGCGGGCGCATCCGCGAGCTCAACGGCATGCCGATCACGAAGCTCGACTCGCCGAAGGCCACCATCATGGCGCTCGTCACCGACGGCATTCTGACGCAGAAGCTCCCGTGGGGTCTCGTCCTCCTCGGCGTGTTCATCACCATCGCCATCGAGCTGATGGGCCTGCAGTCGCTGCCCGTGGCCGTGGGCGTCTATCTGCCGATCTCCACGTCCTCGGCCATGTTCGTGGGCGGAGCCATCCGGTGGCTGGTCGAGCGCCGGCTGGCGCAGGAGCAGCGGGCCGATGCCGCATCGGCGGAATCAGGGCCGGGCGTGCTGTTCTCGAGCGGGCTCATCGCGGGCGGATCGATCGCCGGCATCGTCGTGGCCGCGCTGGTCGCGGCGCTGTCGGCCAGGGCCGCGGCCGCCGGCGTTCCCGCGGCCGACTACCTCGCGCATCGGGTCGGCTTCGAGGCGGGATTTCCGGCGATCGCCGGCAGCGATCTGGTGGCGATGCTGATCTTTGCGGCGCTGGGGGCGGTGCTCTATCGCGTGGCGACGCGATGAGCGGTTCATCGTCGCCCTGAGTGAGCGCAGCAAGGGACAGGATCCTGCTGGCGGGCCAGCAGACTCCGCCACTCCGGATCCCTCGTGTCGCCGCCCCGCAGTAAGTTGGGGTCGGGCGGAGCCCGCGCTCCCTCAGGAGCCGGGCTGGCACGCGAGCGCGGGCCCTTCCGGTCCAGCTCCGTCGATCCCCCGTACCGTTGTCCGGAGCCTGTTCCGCCCCGGCAAGGCCGGGCCGAGGCGACCGCTCTCGCGGAGGCTCCATGGATCTCGGGCTCGAGGTCGCCGGCTCCACGGTGGAGCGGGCCAGCGAGCCACCCAGCGTGACCCGGTCCTCCGGGGCCTATGGGCTGAAGCCCCGGCTCGGCCATGACGATGGGCTGAGGCCCAGGCCGAGGGTGGCGCGGACCCGAGCTGGAGCAGCTCGCCCGCCGGCAGTTCGCGGCGCTCGGGGCGCGGCGCGCTGGAATCCCGTCCTCCGGCTTTCGACCAGCGCCTCCGCGCGGGGAGGCCAGCCGCTAAAGCTCGCCCTCCCGGCACCGGCCCGCCAACGCCCGGTCCTGCTCGACGCCTTGCTTCGCGACGGGCACCGGTGGCGCTCTGCCTGACACCACCGCCAGATCAGGACAGCTGGTCGCTGCGCCCGGGATGACACGCATCTCCACCCAAGCCCGGCGCAGCCCATATGACCCGGCTCGGCGCAGTGCAGGTCGTGATTCTCCTCATGGCGGTCGTGCTGGTCCTCACCACCATCGCCCGGCGGATCCTGCTGCCCTATCCCATCCTGCTGGTGCTCGGCGGCCTCGGCCTCGCGCTCGTGCCGGGCCTGCCGGCGGTCATGCTCGACCCCGATCTCGTCTTCTTCGTCTTCCTGCCGCCGATTCTCTGGTCAGCGGCGTACTTCACGTCGTGGCGGGACTTCAAGGCCAACATCCGCACCATCTCGCTGCTGGCGCTGGGGCTGGTGGGCGCCACCACCGCCGCCGTGGCGTGGGCGGCGCACGCGCTCATCCCGGGGCTCCCCTGGTCCGCCGCCGTGGCGCTCGGCGCGATCGTCTCGCCGCCCGATGCCGTCGCCGCGACGGCCATCGCCCGGCAACTCCGGATTCCGCACCGGATCGTCACGATCCTCGAGGGCGAGAGCCTGGTGAACGATGCCGGCGCCCTGGTGCTCTACCGGGTGGCCGTGGCGGCGCTGGTGACGGGCCGTTTCAGCGTTTCATCCGCGGTGACGCAGTTCTTCGTGGCGGCTGTCGGCGGCGTCCTGATCGGGTTCGTGGTGGGATGGATCGTCGGCCAGGCACTGCGGCTCACGCGCGACAGCTTCAGCGAGGTCGCTGCCACCCTGCTCGCGCCGTACGTGGCGTGGCTGGTGGCCGAGGCGGCAGGCACCTCCGCCGTGCTGGCCTGTGTGGCGGGCGGATACTACCTGCGCCAGGGTTTCAGCCGGGTGGTGGCTCCGGCGACGCGGATGCAGGCGCGGGCGGTGTGGGAGCAGTTCGTGTTCATCCTCAATGGCCTGATCTTCATCCTGATCGGGCTGCAGCTCGAGACGCTCTGGAACGCGGTACCGGCCGCGGACCTTCGTTCGCTGCTGCTGCAAAAATTGGCCATCAGCGTTCTCGCCATCGGGGTGCGGCTGGTCTGGGTGGCGCTGGCCGTCTGGATCCCGCGCGTGGTGAGCGAGCGACTGCGGGAGCGGGACCCGATGCCGCCCTGGTCAGCGGTGTTTCTGCTGGGCTGGACCGGCATGCGGGGGATCGTGTCGCTGGCGGCGGCGCTTGCGTTGCCTGCCCTCACCGCGACCGGCGAGCGGCTGCCATATCGCGAGCAGGTGATCCTCCTCACCTTCGTGGTGATCGTCGTCACGCTGGTGGTGCAGGGGCTCTCTCTTACGCCCATCATCCGCCGGCTCGACCTCATCGACGACGACGCGATCGATCGGGAGGAGGCGCTGGCCCGGGCCGAGGCGGCGAAGGCGGCGATCGCGCGGCTCGGAGACGTCAGCGATGCCCCCTGGGTGCGGAAGGAGCACGCTGACCGGATGCGGGTACAGTACGGCCAGCGACTCGTCCGCTTCACCCAACCCGAGCTGAGCGACGCGGAATGCGCGGTAGACGCGCAGGCCGCCTTCCGCCGGCTCCGGCGCGAGGCCCTGGAGGCGGAGCGGGCACGCGTGATTCGCCTGCGCGACCACGGCGTCATCGGTGATGAGGTGCTGCACCGCATCGAGCAGGAACTCGACGTGGAGGCGATCCGGCACGGGCTGGGGGAATTGCGGAGCGGCGCGTAGGCGGAGGAGCACATCAGGCTCGATCCACGCGGTGCAGGCGCTGGCACCGGTCGATGACGGCGGTGACCGGCCCACTGGCCCCGGCCCGCCGCCCACGATCATCTTCCTGCCACCTTTTTCCCGAGAATCATGACCCCGGACTCACTCGCATTTCTCACATCATTGCTGGACTGCCCGGGCCCCTCCGGCTTCGAGATCGCTCCGGCCCGCCTCTGGCGTGATCGGGCCCGGACCTTCGCCGACGAGGTGGACTACGACGTCGCCGGCAATTCGTTCGCGGTGCTCAACGCCGATGCGGCGCCCCGAGTGATGTTTGCGGGCCACATCGACGAGATCGGCCTGATGATCACCCATGTCGACGAGAACGGCTTCCTCTTCTTCGACACGATCGGCGGGTGGGATCACCAGGTGTTCGTGGGCCAGCGGGTGACGCTGCTGGGCAAGGCGGGACCGGTGCCCGGTGTGATCGGCAAGAAGGCGATTCACCTCATGCAGCCGGACGACCGCACCAAGGTCTCCAAGGCCGAGGACCTCTGGATCGACATCGGGGCGGCCACGAAGGACGAAGCCACCCGGCGGGTGCGTGTGGGCGACGCGGGCGTGCTGTCGGGCGGGGTGCTCGAGTTCCCCAACGGACGCATCGTGAGCCGGAGCATCGACAACCGGATCGGGGCGTTCGTCGTGCTGGAGGCGCTCCGGCTGCTCGCGGCGGATCGGCCGGCGGCGTCGGTGACCGCGGTCGCCACGACACAGGAGGAGATCGGCTACACGGGCGGTGGCGCCCGCACCAGCGCGACGCAACTCGACGCGCAGGTGGCGATCGTGGTGGACGTCACCCACGCAAGCGATACGCCCGGTTTCGACAAGAAGCGCTTCGGCGAGGCCGCGCTCGGCGGAGGGGTGTCGCTGGCGCGCGGGTCGGCGGTGAACGCGGTGGTCTTCGAGCGCCTCGCGGAAGCGGCCGAGGCGGAAGGGATTCCCTACGTGATCGAGGCGGAGCCGCGGTCCACCTCCACCGACGCCGACAACATCTTCACGGCGCACCGGGGCGTGGCCACGGGGCTGGTCTCGGTCCCCTGTCGCTACATGCACAGCCCCAACGAAATGGTGGCATTGGAAGACCTGGAGCGCGCGGCGCGGCTCCTTGCCGCGTTCACCCGCCGCCTCGGCCCCGACGCGGACTTCCGGCCGGCATAGCCGGACGGCGCGGGCGCCACGAGGTGGAAGGCGGTGCGCCATGCGTCGCGCAGAGCGCACCCGTCGGCGGACGGATGCGGCGACCGCAGTATCGTATCACCCCGGCGCAGCGACACGACCCCCGAGTCAGCGGCCTCAGGCTGCCGCGCCGCCCGCCAGCGCGGCCCGCGCCGCCCTGCGTACCGCCTCGTCCTGATCCTCGAGCAGGGACACCAGGCGATACGACGCCGCGGCGTTCCCCGCGAGCCCCAGGCCCTCGATGGCCGCCAGCCGCGTCGAGATGGGCTTGCGGCCGAAGAAGCGATGGCCGGCCTGCACCGCGCGCCCCAACGCCGCGACGGCCGCGGCGCTGCCGCAGCGGCCCAGCGCCAGCAGCATCTCGCGTCGCACCGAAGCCTCCGTCTCCCGCTCGGCCGCCGCAATCAACGGCTGGACGGCGTCGGGCCTGCCCCATCCGCCGAGCAGGCGAGCCGCCTGGGCGCGGATGGAAGGAGCCGGATCCTCGAGTGCGGTCGTCACCTCGAGCCATGTGCCGCGCTGTCCCAGCTTGGCCAGCGCAGCCAGTGCCGAACGGCGCACCCGCTCATCGGCGTGACGGAGCAGGCGAGCCAGCATCGGGGCTGCGTCGTCGATGCCCATCTCGCCGCAGAGATCGGCGGCGTTGCGCGCGACGTACCACCGCTCGTCGGCCAGCATGGCCGTGAGCAGCCGGCTGCCCTCCCTCATCTGTCGCAGCGCGTCGAAGTAGACCCGCCGATCCCTGGCCAGCTCGGCCTCGGCGAGCCGGCGCGCGAGGGCTTCGGTCGCCTCGGCGCCGCCGCGACGGAAGAGCGCGAGCGCGTCCTCCCGCGTGGTGTGATCGAGCAGCAGCGGGGCGAGGCGATCGAGCGCCTGCGGCGTGAGCATCCGCCGCACCGCCACCAGGTACCGGGGATCGGTGCCGTCACCTCGCTCCGCGCAGGCGATCACCCGCCGGGCCGAGGCCAGGAACGGGCGAACCAGGCCGTTGGTGAGCTGGCCCGCCATCCCGTTCACGATCTGCTCCAGCAGCCAACCCGCATGCGGACCGGCGGGATCGGCTGCGAGCCAGGTGAGCAGTTCGTCGAGCGAGGCCGCGCGGGGCAGGTTCGGCGGAGCCACGCTCTGCGGCTGCGCCGCGAGCACGCCGATGGCGTAGCCCGTCCTCCCCGCGCTGGTGTCGGCCAGGGCGGGCGGGAGGTCCAGTTCGCGGAACGGCGAAACCATTTCGGATTCGGCGGGGAACACATCGGGCACGATCGCGATGCCGGCCTCGATCGCGGGCCCCAGCCGCTCCTCGATGTCCTCCTGCACGCGATACGTCCCTGGCGATGCGAGCAGAGCGCGAGACAGCGTCACCCAGTGCGGCGCGGCAAGATCGGGCACCACCTGGAGGAGCCGGATGCGGTGCGCCAGCAACAGTGCCCGGACCAGGGCCACGGCCCTGTCGACATCAGGCAACGCATGTCCGTTCACGATCAGGCCCGCGCGATCCAGCTGGATCGTGAGGCCGCCGAAGCGCACCGCATCGCGCAGCAGCGCGATCGCTTCCTCCTGCTCGGCCACGGTGTGCAGCCCATCGCGGACGGTCGCCAGCAGGTCAGCGAAACGCTCGAGAACAGTGGCCGGCGCGATCATCGAGCGATCCTGGAGTCGGTGGAGGGTATGCCATCGGCGCCGAGCGCGCGGCGAACGCCGGGCAGGGTGGCGCGGTCAGCGCAGATGCTCGCCGAGAGCGAAGGCGATGTCATGCCGCCTGAGGGATGCAGGAGTCAGGCCAAGGCGGCGCATGAGCGTCACATGCGGGGGGTCCGGCAGCAGTCCGGAAGGGCCGAGCGCAGCGGTCAACGCGCCGTCGTACAACAGCTTGCCCTCGCACAGCACCAGCGCCCGGTCCAGGCACTCGGTTGCGAACGGCAGGTCGTGCGTCACGGCCACGACCGCGCCGCCCCGCTCCGCGTGGCGCCGGACGACCCGCTCCACGATGCGCCGGCTCTCCCGGTCGAGCGCGGCGGTGGGCTCATCGAGAATGAGCAGCGCGGGTTCGGTGATGAGCGCCGCGGCGAGGGCGACGAGACGCCGCCGCGCGAGCGGCAGGTCGTAAGGATGCTGGTCCGCGTCGGCCGAGAGGTGCAGTTCGGCCAGCACCTCCGCAGTGCGCTGAGCGATGCGGTGCGCGTCCCATCCCTGCTGGCGCGGCCCGAAGGCCACCTCCTCGCGGACCGTGCGGGCGAAGAGCTGCATCTCGGGCTGCTGGAACACGTAGCCGGCCCGGGCAGCCATGTCCTCCGGATGCCGCCCGCGGGTGCTCATCCCGGCGGCGACGACCTCGCCCGCGGTGGGATGGAGGAGCGCCATGGCGAGCCGCGTGATCGTGGTTTTCCCGGCGCCGTTGGGGCCGAAGAGGCCGACGGTCTCGCCCGGCGCGACGGCAAAGGTGATCCCCGCGAGCACGGCGTGACCCGCGCCTGGATAGGTGAAGTCGACGTGGGTGAAAGCGAGGGCGGTCATGGGTCGGTCGGGGGGAGGGCTTCACCCCAGCGCCGGACTGCCTCCTCCACCGTAACGGGCCAGGGCGCCGCGGTGCGGGGCGACGGCACCCGCTCGGCCGCTCCGCGCGCCAGCTCCGCCACCGACGTGCTGCCCGGGCCGACTCGCCAGATCTCCTCGCCGGCCAGGAGATCATGCGGCGGGCCGTCCAGCACCACGGCACCCTGATCCAGCACCACCAACCGGTCCGCCACTGCAACGAGGGCGTCCGCATCCTCGCTGGCGATGAGCACCGTGGCACCGCGCGCCGCCTCCTCGCAGAGCAGCGCATACACCCGGTCGCGGCTTTCGAGATCCAGCGCGGAGGCCGGCTCGTCCAGCAGCCACAGCTCGGGTTCGAGGGCCAGCATGGCGGCGAACACCACCCGCTGCAACTCGCCGCCCGAGAGCGTGGCCGGATCACGCGCGCTGAGGTGGGCCACGCCCAGCCGGTCGAGCGCCCGCCCCACCGAATCCCGGATGGTCTCGATGGGCCAGCCCAGGTTGGCCGGCGCAAAGGCCACCTCTTCCCACACCGTGGCGGCGACGCCCGACAACTGGAGCAGCGGCGACGCGGTGACGTATCCGATCCGCCCTGCGAGCAGTGCCGGCGCCCGGGGATCAACGGTGTCCACCCCCAGGGTGGAGACGCGGCCCTCGAGCCTGCCTCCCGTATGGCGCGGCGCGAGGCCGCCGATCACCTGCAGCAGGGTACTGCACCCGGCACCGAGCCGGCCGAGGAACCAGGTGACGCGGGCGGACTCGAGATCCAGCGAGACGGCTCGCAGCGCGGGATGGTCCGCCGTGGGGTACTGAAAGCTCACCCGCTCGAGCTGCACCGCCGTCACGCCAGCGCTCTCCATCCGATGCCGAGCGCGAGCAGCCCCGCGGCCGCCAGCATGAGCGCGCCATCCAGCGCGCGCAGTGGCGGCGGCGCGAGCGGAGTGCGGCGGGACGCCGCCGCGACGCCGCGTGTGTCCAGCGCGATGGCGCGGTCGTCCACCTCTCCCAGTGCCCCCAGCGTGAGCGGCAGCACGAGCGGCACCAGCGCGGCGAAGCGCCGGAGCGGCCCGCCCGCGAGCCGCAGGCCGCGGCAGCGCTGCGCCTCCACGATCTCCCGGGCGCGGCGGGCGAGTCGCGGCGCCGCCTGCAGCGTGGCCACGAGCAGGTAGGCCGAGTGAAACGACCAGCCGCGGGCGGCCATGGCGTCGAGGAAGCGGGACGGGTCGAATCGCGCGTAGAGCATGAGCGACGCGGTGATGATGGCACCGAAGCGGCCGGCCTGCGCCACGGCAATGCGGAGCCCGTCGACCGACAGCGCCATGCCACCCAGATCGAGCTTCGGGGCATCACCCAGCACGCCGTGCAGGATGAGCAGCAGCATCCACAGCGGCAGGCAGATGATGACGGCACGACGTACGGACGCCGTGAGCCCCGTCACCGATGCCACCACCACCGTGGCGAGATACAGCGCCACCGGACCCAGGGGGCCGGGGAGCAGGAACGCGAGGCCCACGACGGCCAGCACCAGCGCGAACGGCGTGAACGGATGCAGCCGGGCGGGCCTGTTACGTCCCGCGTCAGGCGCCGCGGTGACCGCGAGGGGCGACCACCCCGACGCCATCACCTGCGCACGCGCGCGACGGTCGGGAACGCGGCTCTCAGGCGGGGAGATGGCTTCGCCGCCTCCGCGAGCTCGCGATGCTCGTCCTCCCGGGCCGGTGCTCGTGTGCTCCTGCCCGACGGCGCGGAGCGCCCAGGGGAAGCGGCTCGCCATCCGGCGCGGCAGCGTCCGGAGCGCGATGCCGGCGAAGACGAAGCACAAGGCCTTGTCGGCCAGGTCGGTGGTGAGGCTCGCCAGCCCCACCGCCTCCGACAGCGAGAGACCGAGCGAGCGAAAGAGCGCGCCGAGGGCGGTGACGCCACCGGCCGTGACGCCCTTGAACATCACATAGGAGATGACGGCCGATGCGGCCCCGCCTACGAGGCCGGTGAGCACGCCCCACGACGCGGCCGGGATGGTGCCGCGAAAGCCGGCCCGCGTGGCGGCGATGGCCGCAAGGAGCGCGATCATCACCTGGATCGGCGCGAAGGCGAGCCATTGGTAGCCGGACAGCAGTGCGGCAAGCATCTGGCTCACCAGCCCCACCAGGATCCCCTCCCAGGGACCCGCGAGCGCCGCGGCGAGGATGGTGCCGATGGTGTCGAGATAGACCGGCAGGCTCAACTCGGCCACGAGGCGTCCCACCGCGAGATTGATCGCGACGGCAACGGGGACGAGCGCCAGCAGGCGCGGCGTGAAGCGGAGGATGTTGTTCGGGACGGTGAGGGTCGGGTAGAATCTAGTCGGAGTCGGAAATCGCACGCGGAACGTCGCACCCGCACGCTTCGAATCACGGATCGCGGACTACGGATAGCCGATATGCACTCCCACATCGCCGCCCTTGTCCTCGCCGCCCTCTCGCTCGCCCCGCCCGTGCTGGCCCAGGCCACGTCGCCCGAGGCCCGCCGGGCGCTGGACGATGTCCGCTACCTGGCCGACGACCGGCTGGGCGGGCGCTTCACCGGCTCGCCCGGCGCCGACTCGGCGGCGGCGTACCTGGCCCGGCGGTTCAAGCAGGCGGGGCTCGAGCCCGGCCCCATCGGGTGGTTCCAGCCGTTCGCGATCTCGAAGGACGCGCCCGCGCTGGCCCACACGGGGCTCGAGGCCATGCAGGCGCGGAACGTGGTGGGCATGCTGCGGGGTCACGACCGGCGGCTCAGACATGAAGTCATCATCGTCGGTGCACACTACGACCATCTGGGACGAGGCGGCGCCTTCGCGCTCGACCATCCCGATTCGACCGGCCAGGTGCACAACGGCGCGGATGATAACGCGTCCGGCTCCGCCGCGCTCATCGCCATCGCCGAACGGCTCAGGAAGAAGAAGCTCGCTCGCAGCGTGATGTTCCTCGCCTTCAGCGGCGAGGAACTGGGGCTCTTCGGCTCGGCGGCATACGTGAAGAGCCCGCTGCTCCCGCTCGACTCCACCGTGGCGATGATCAACCTGGACATGGTGGGCCGGCTCCGGAACGACCGGCTCATCGTCTACGGCGTGGAGACAGCAAAGGAGCTCCGGCCGCTGGTGGATTCGCTCAACCAGACCGCGAAGTTCGACCTCAAGGCCCAGGGCGACGGCTACGGGCCAAGCGACCATGCGTCGTTCCATGCGGCGAAGCGCCCGGTGCTGCACCTCTTCACCGATCTGCACGAGGACTACCACCGCACCACCGACGACTGGGACAGGATCAACGCGGACGGTCTGGTGCGCGTGGCAGACTTCGCCGCCGCTCTCGTCGAGGCGCTGGCCAACCGGCCACGGCCGCTCACGTTCGTCGATCTGCCGCCGCCCCGGCAGGCAGCCTCCAGCACCGCGGCGAGCCCGGGCTACGGCGCCTACCTCGGCACCATCCCGGACATGACCGACAACCCGGGCGGTGTCCGGCTCTCGGGCGTCCGGGCCGGCAGCCCGGCGGACAAGGCGGGGCTCAAGGCCGACGACATCATCGTCCGGATCGGCGACCACGACGTGACCGACCTCCAGGCGATGACCGACGCGCTGCGGGCCCACAAGCCGGGCGACGTGGTGGATATCGTGGTCAAGCGCGAGGGCGCCACCGTCACGCTCACCGCCACGCTCGGCAGCCGGGGCAACTGATGGCGGCGCCCGTACTCGACCCGCAGCCGATCATCGCTGCATTGCGCGGCGCCTTCGCCCGGGAGGCGGGGCGTCAGGCCCTGCTGCAACTCGCCGCCGACCGCATCCGGGCGGCGGGCGCGCCGTACACGTCGGTCTACCTGTACATGCTCCACGGCAACGAGCTGGTGCTCGAAGCCTACGCGGGCAGGGAGACGGAGCACACCCGCATTCCCGTGGGGAAGGGAGTGTGCGGCACAGCGGTCGCTACGGGACAGGACCAGAACGTGGGCGACGTGACCGCACGGGCGAACTACATCGCCTGCAACCTGTTTACCAGGTCGGAACTGGTGGTGCTCATCCGCCGCGGCTCCACGATCCTGGGGCAGATCGACGTGGACAGCGACGTGCCCGACCCCTTCACCCCCGAGGAACAGGCCGCGGTGAAGCAGGTGGCGGACGCGTTGGCGGTGCTGTTGTGAGCTGATCCGCCACCGTGCGCCTCCGGTGTTCTGACCGCTTCGCCGTCCCGCTTCCCGACGGCTCCCGCTTCCCCATCGCGGAGTATGCGATGCTCCGGGACGGTATCGTCGCACGCGGCATCGTTGGCGCGGACGCGAATACCATGCGGGAGGCACTCGCCTGACGACCGCGACCCGCTCCGCCAACGGCGTCACCCTGTTCGAACGCCGCATCGGCGAAGGCCCGCCCGTCATCGTGCTCCACGGCGGACCCGGCGCACACCATGATTACCTCCTGCCCGGGTTCGATGCGCTGGCGACGGGCCGATCGCGCCTCGATCCCGCAGCCGATGTCCTCGCGGTGCGCGAGCTGGTGTACTACGACCAGCGCGGCGGGGGACGGTCGCCGGTGGAGCGCGACGTGCCGGTGGGCTGGCGCGAGCACGTGGCCGATCTGGAGGCGCTGCGGCAGGTGTGGGGGCTGGATCGGCTCACCCTCGCCGGCTACTCGTGGGGCGCGATGCTCGCGGAGTTGTACGCCATCGCACACCCGGATCACGTGGAGCGCCTGGTCCTCGTCTCCCCCGCGCCCGCGTGGAAGGAGGCGCGGCAGGAGTTCGAACGGCGCTTCGCCGAGCGTTCGGCGTCGGAGTATGTGCGGCGGGAACGCGAAGCGCTCAAGGCCAGCGGCTGGCAGGAGAGCGACCCCGAGCGTTATCGCCGCCGCGCCTTCGAGCTCTCGGTGGCCGGCTACTTCCACGACCCCGGAAAGGCGCGAGACCTCACGCCTTTCCGCGTCACCGGCCGCACCCAGCAGGAGGTGTGGGCCAGCCTCGGCGAGTTCGACCTCAGATCCGAGCTGCGCCGCCTCCGCGTGCCCGCCATCGTGCTCCACGGCGACGACGATCCGATTCCGTGGGAGTCGGCCCGCGAAGTGGCGGCGTGCCTCGGCGCGCCGTTCCATCTGCTCGAGGACTGCGGGCACGTGCCGTATGTGGAGGCGGTGGACGAATTCGTGGCCTTGCTGGACGCGTTTCTGCCGCGGCGGCGATGAGTGCGGCGACGCGGCACGGCGCACCGAGGCCGATCGCTGCCCCCCTCATTACCATTCCCCTGTGTCCGACACTCCACCTGCCCGCCCGCATCCCTTCGACTTGCTCTTTCCCGACCTCGCGGAGCGGCTGTTCCCCGCGATCCGCAAAGGGATGGAGCGGCTGGGCCGTCCGGCCAGTGACCGCGACGCCTTCCTCACGGTGAAGGAAGCCGTGGAGCTGGTGCGGGCCCTCCGCCCGGAGGAGGGACTCGGCGAGGCGATCGACGAGGTGGTGGCGCTGGCCCACCACGCGTGGATGTACTGGAACGACGGCCAGCGGACGGTCGGGCTCGACCGCGCCACGATCGTCCAGCTCCCGGCACGCCGTGAGTCCGGGGCCCGACCGACCGCCTGTCCGCCCGTCCGCCGTTCTGCCTACTTTCAGGTGCCGGAACGTCTGCTCTGGGCTCAGGTGGTGCCCGACGCCCCGCCCGAGCCGATGGACGGGTGTTTCGTGGCGCCGGACGTCGGTTCCGGTGGGCTGACCGTACTCGGGGTGTTCGGCCTGCACCCCGCGCGTGCCGCCATGTCGCTGGCGGAAGTGGCCGGCTTCCGCCCCGAGAGCATCGAGCGACCCGACGGCACACCGCCGTTCGCGCCCGCCCTGCCGGGCGCCGACCGGGCAGGCCTGCTTTCGCTGGTGGGGGCGGACGAGCTGCTCGAGCTTGCCTGGCGGGCGGCACCGCTGCTGGATGAGGCGCCGGGGTCAGATGGCATTCCCGCGGGAGTCTGACTGCATGATCGCACGGATGGACAAGAAGGCCGTGGCACAGGTGCTGGAGCAGATCGCCGCTTTCATGGAGCTGGCCGGCGAGAACCCGTTCCGGGTGCGCGCCTTCCGCACCGCCGCGCGCACCATCGGCGCGCTGCCGGGCGACCTCGCCGCCGCCATCGCCGACGGTACGCTCGCCGGCACGCGCGGCATCGGACCCGCCACGCTGGAGCTGGTGACCGAGCTGGTGACGACCGGCCGTTCGTCCATGCTCGAGGAGCTGCGCGAACACGTCCCGCCCGGCCTGGTCGAGATGCTGCAGATCTCCGGGCTCGGCGTGGCCAAGATCCGTCAGATCCACGAGGCGCTGGGCATCGACTCCATTCCGGAGCTCGAGGCCGCTGCGCTCGACGGCCGCCTCGCCTCGCTCCCCCGCTTCGGCAAGAAGACGTCGGAGAACATCCTCAAGGGCATTGCCTTCCTGCGCAAGACGACGGAGTTCCGCCTGTCGCACCACGCCCGCGAGGAGGCCGAGGGACTCAGGGAGGCGCTGGAGCGGCTCCCGGGCGTGCTCCAGGCCCACGTGGCAGGCGACGTGCGCCGGCGCACCGAGATCGTGCGCGACCTCACGCTCGTGCTGGTGGCCGAAGTGCCGCCGGCCGATCTCTTCAAGCGCCTGGCCGAGGTGCCCGGCGTGACCGAGATCGCGGGCCAGGACGAACGGCGGGTGACGTTGCGGTTCGTGGGCGGCACCGCGGCGCAGATCGTGGTGACGCCGCCGGTCAACGCCGGGACCGTGCTGGTGCAGGCCACGGGGAGCGAAGCGCACCTCGCGCAACTGACGGCGCTGGCCGCTGCCAGGGGGTTCTCGCTCACCGGTGCTGCGCTCTGGCGGGGCAGCGAGTTCGTACCCACCCCCGACGAGGCCACCTTCTACCGCAGGCTCGGCCTCCCCGAGATCCCGCCGGAGCTCCGCGAAGGCATGGGCGAACTCGACGCCACGTCGGTCCCCTCCCTGCTCGAACGGCGGGATCTCAAGGGCTTCCTCCACTGTCACACGATCTATTCGGACGGGACCAACACGGTGGAGGAACTGGCGCTCGCCTGCCGCGATGCCGGATACGAGTATATCGGTATCACCGATCACTCGCGCTCGGCATCCTATGCCGGCGGGCTCTGCGCCGACGACATCCTCCGCCAGCATGACGAGATCGACGCGGTCAACGCGAAGCTTACCGGTATCCGGGTGCTCAAGGGCGTCGAGGCGGACATCCTGGCCGACGGCTCGCTCGACTACGACGCGGACATGCTCGCCCGGTTCGATTTCGTGATCGGGTCGATCCACACGCGATTCAACATGGACGAGCAGGAGATGACCGCGCGGATGCTGGCGGCGATGGACAACCCGTTCCTCACCATCATCGGTCACCCCACCGGGCGGCTGCTGCTCTCGCGCGACCCGTATGACGTGGACCTGGATGCGGTGTTCGCCAAGGCCGCGGCGACCGGCGTGGCGCTCGAGATCAACGCGGACCCGCACCGGCTGGACCTCGACTGGCGTCACGCGCGGCGCGCGGCCGAGCACGGCGTGCTCATCTCGATCGGCGCGGACGCGCACAACATCGCGAGCATGAACAACGTGGACTACGGTGTGGCGATGGCGCGCAAGAGCTGGCTCACCCGGGACCGGGTGCTGAACGCCCAACCGGTGGAGCAGTTCGTGGAGCGCGCGGGGAGGCGGCGGTGAAGCACGGCGGAACCGCGGCGAGCCGCCGGGCACGCAAGAGCGTCCGGGAATCGAAGACGGCGCTGGCGGAGCGGACGCGCGCGATCATCGCCCGCCTCAAGGCCGAGTATCCGGATGCGCACTGCGAGCTGAACTTCAAGAACCCCTACCAGCTCCTCGTCGCCACGATCCTCTCGGCCCAGTGCACCGACGAGCGGGTCAACATGGTGACGCCCGCGCTGTTCAGGAAGTATCCCGATCCCTTCGCCCTGGCCGCGGCGAAGCAGGAAGACGTGGAAGACCTGATCCGCTCCACCGGGTTCTTCCGCAACAAGGCGAAGAGCCTGATCGGCATGGCGCAGGCCGTGGCGGCCAGCCATGGCGGCCGGATCCCGCGGACGATGGAGGACCTGCGCTCGCTGCCCGGCGTCGGGCGCAAGACGGCCAACGTGGTCCTGGGCAACGCGTTTCACCGCAACGAGGGGATCACGGTGGACACTCACGTGGCCCGCCTCGCCGGGCTGCTCGGGCTCACCCGGGAGACCGACCCGGTGAAGATCGAGCAGGACCTGATGGAGCTCGTGCCCCGCGAGGACTGGACGCTGATGTCCCACCTGCTCATCTGGCACGGCCGGCGGGTGTGCATCGCCCGGCGCCCGAAATGCGGGGAGTGCGTGATCGCGGATCTGTGTCCGTCGGCCAGCCTGTTCATGGGCAAGCCGGCGGCACGTCGGCGGCAGGCGCGCGCATGAGCCTCCTTCGCTCCTCCGGGTCCTGGACGCTGCCGGATGCCTGGTCGTCCGTGGCCCGGAGCTATCTCGAGCACATCGTCCCCGGTTTTCTCCCGGCGGTGCGCGCCCTCGCGGACGCGTTGGCCATCGGCCCGGGCGACCGGGTGATCGACATCGCCTGCGGGCCGGGCACCGCGGCGTTCGTGGCGCTGGAGCACGGTGCGGCGCACGTGACCGGCGTGGACTACGCGCCGGGCATGGTGGCGCTCGCGCGCGAGCGGGCGGCTGGCCTCGCCAACGCCGCTTTCCTCGCGGGCGAGGCCGGTGCGCTGCCGGTGGCGGATGCCTCGTATGACGTCGCCATCTCGAGCTTCGGCCTGATCTTCGCACCCGAGCCCGCGCGCGCCGTGGCGGAGATGGCGCGCGTGCTGGTGGCCGGCGGTCGCTTCGGGCTCCTGGCCTGGGCCAAGGGTGACACGACCGAGGCCTACTACGAGCAGGTCTATCGCCACCTGCCCCGGCCGAAGGCGAGCCATGAGCCGTACGATTGGGGTATCAAGGCCCGTGCGAGGGAGTGGCTGAGCGGTGCGTTCGCGGACCTGACGTTCCACGACGTGGCCGTACCGCTCGAAGCCCGGTCGCCGGAGGCCGCCTGGACCATCCTCAAGCGCTCCACCGGCCGGGTGGCCGCGCAATACGCCAATCTTCCGGCAGACGCGCAGACCGCCATGGACCGGGACCTCGAAGCCTGGTTTGCGCAATGGGTGCGGCCCGACGGCACGGTCCACTGGCCGCGCCAGGCGCGCATCATCACCGGAGCGAAGGCCCCGTGAACCGACTGGCCTCGGCTTGCTCCGCCTATCTCCGCTCCGCGGCGCATCAGCCGATTCACTGGCAGGAATGGGGCACCGAGGCGTTCGAGCGGGCGCGGGCCCTCGACCGGCCGGTGCTGCTCGACATCGGCGCCGTGTGGTGCCACTGGTGTCATGTGATGGACGGCGAGTCGTACGAGGATCCGTCACTCGCCAGCCTGCTCAACGAGCACTTCATCTGCATCAAGGTCGACCGCGACGAGCGCCCGGACGTCGATGCCCGCTATCAGCGCGCGGTGCAGGCGCTTTCCGGCCAGGGCGGCTGGCCGCTCACCGCGTTCCTCGACCCGTCGGGCCACGTCTTCTACGGGGGCACCTACTTCCCGCCGGATGACCGGTATGGCCGGCCCGGCTTCCGCACGGTGCTCCAGCAGGTGCTCGATGCCTACCACGCGCGGCGCGACCAGGTGCAGGCGCAGGCCCTGGCGGTGCGGCGCGTGGTGGAGGCGTCGCTCGACGAGACGGCGCCCGGCGACCTCGTGCCCGACCTGCTCGACGCGGCGGTGCATCAGATCGCGGAGGCATTCGAGCCGGTGCACGGAGGGTTCGGCCGGGCGCCCAAGTTTCCCCATGCCACCACGCTGCTCTTCCTGCTCCAGCGCTGGGCGGACCAGAAGGACGACCGGACCCGCCAGATCATCGAGACGACCCTCAGAGGCATGGCGCACGGCGGCATCCACGATCAGCTTGGCGGCGGCTTCCACCGCTACAGCACGGACATCGCCTGGATCGTGCCGCACTTCGAGAAGATGTCGTACGACAACAGCGAGCTGCTGCGCTGCTACGCAGAAGCGTCCGCGGCCCTGGGCGATCCATTGTACGCCGACGTGGCCCGCGGCATCGTGCGCTGGGTGCGGGAGACGGGCCTCGATCCGGAGGGCGGCTACCTCGCCAGTCAGGATGCCGACGCGGGCCCCGACGATGACGGCGACTACTTCACGTGGACCGTGGAGGAGGCGCAGGCGGTGCTCACGCCGGACGAATTCGAGGTGGCCGCCGCATACTACGACATCGGCACCGCCGGCGAAATGGAGCATCACCCGGGCAAGAACGTGCTGTACGTCGCGGACACGGTCGATGGCATCGCCGTCCGCCAGGGCCGCGATCCCGGCGCCGCGGCCGCGCTGCTCGCTCGGGCCAGGGCGAAGCTCCAGGCCGCCCGGGCCCGGCGGCAGGCGCCATTCGTGGATCGCACCCGGTACACCAACTGGAACGCGATGATGGCGGGGGCCATGCTCCGCTACGCCGGCTTCCTGGACGATCCGGCCGCGCGGAACCACGCGCTCCTCACGCTCCGGCGCATCCAGTCCGACAACGCCGAGCCGGATGCCGTGGCCCACGCGCCGGGCGGGCTCACCGGGTTGCTCGACGACCAGGTGCAGGTGGCCCACGCGGCGACCGAGGCCTATGAGGCCACCGGCGACGCCGACTGGCTGCGGTGGGCCGAACGGATCATGGACCGCGTGTGGCGGGACTACCGGGACGAGGACAGCGGCGGGCTGTGCGACCGCGCGCGCGGCGCCGAAGGCGAAGGGCATCTGCCCTCGCGCGCCACGCCGGTGCAGGACACACCGACGCCGTCGCCCAACGGGACGGCCGGTGTCGTCTGCGCACGGCTGCATGAACTGACCGGTGAGCGTCGGTGGCGGGATCGCCTCGAGGCCCTGCTCGGCGCCTTCGCCGGCCGGGCCGCCGAGCTCGGACTCTACGGCTCGGCGTTCATGCTCGCGGCCGACTGGGCCCTCAACCCGCCGACGCATCTGGTGATCGTCGGTCCCGAGGGCGGGGAGGCCGACCGGATGTTCGCGCGGGCGCTCCGGACCTTCGTCCCGCGGCGCGTGGTGCAGCGCGTCCTGCCGACCGCGGAGGCCGGCTCCCGCCTTCCTCCCGCGGTCCGGGGCATGCTGGCCGCAGCCGACCGGCGGCCGCGCGCCTTCCTGTGCCGCGGGACCAGCTGCGCCGCCCCCGCCATGAGTGATGCGGCCTGGGCGGAGACGCTCGCGGGGGTTGGTGACGCGCTGGCTGGAGGTTGACGTTGCGCGCGGGACGCCCGTTTATCTTGGAGCCCGTGCCACACGAACGCGCCACCAACTCGAGGCTCCGGACGCCATGAAGACCGCCACCATCGAGACCAGCCGGGGGACGCTCGTCGCCGAGTTGTTCGACGAGGAAACCCCGGACACGGTCGCGAATTTCGAGAAGCTCGCCAACAGCGAGTTCTACGACGGGACCCGCTTTCACCGGGTCATCGAGGATTTCGTCATCCAGGGCGGCGATCCGCTCTCGCGCGATCCGGGCCATCCGCGGGTAGGCACGGGAGGCCCCGGCTACACCATCAAGTGTGAGACCCACCGCAACACCCACCGCCATGTCGCCGGCACATTGAGCATGGCGCATGCGGGCAAGGACACGGGCGGCAGCCAGTTCTTCATCTGTCATTCGCCCCAGCCGCATCTCGACGGCAAGCACACGGTTTTCGGACAGGTCACGAGCGGCATGGACGTGGTGTACCGGATCCGGAAGAACGACGTCGTGCATTCGATCCGGGTGAGCTGACTGCGGCTCGAATTCGCCGTTCTCGCCGACTACGCCCTCATCGACCAGCAGGGCAAGCTCTCCGTGCTGGGGATTTTCCAGCATGTCTGGGTCGGCGATTTCCCTGCGATCCACCCGCGTACCCATCTCGTGCTGCTCCTGCGCGGCAAGCGGACCGAGATCGGTGTGCACCGCATTCGCATCCGCTTCGTCGATCCCCGGGGCGCCGAGCTGCTCGGCGGCGAGGGCACCGTGCAGTTCGGGGAACCGCCCGCGGGCGTGCGGGAAGTGGAGGCGGGCGCGGTGCTCGTGTTCGACGTGCCGCTGCCGGCGCCCGGCACCTACGCGTTCGAGATCGGGATCGACGGTGAGGAGGTGCGGCGGGTGCCCCTCACGGCCAGCCGGGTGGAGCTGGCACAATCCCAGAGCTGAGGCACCGTGCTTAACTTGTTCCTCCCCAGCGCCTGGCGACACCCGACACCCGATTGACAGCTCAGGAGGCGCGCATGACACAATCCGGTATGAGACACTTCTCCGCCGTTCTGGCGCTGGCCGCGGGACTGGGCGCGACGGTGCTGGTCCGGCCGGCGGACGCCCAGGGATACGGCGTCTACGAGCAGGGGGCGTGCGCCATGGGGCGGGCCAACACGGGCGTCGCGAGCCCCTGCGCCGACGGTTCGACCGTGTTCTTCAATCCGGCGGGCGTCGCCTTTGCGCCGCGCGGCAACACGCTGTCGTTCGGCGGCACGGTCATCGCTCCGCGCAACCGGTTCACGGCGGACCTCGACGGCGCCAGGACGGAGATGCTGAACAAGATCTATCCGGTGCCGAACGTCTATTACACGCGCCCGGTGGCGCGGTCGTTCGCGATGGGCCTCGGCGTCTATGCGCCCTACGGCCTCACGACCGAATGGCCCACGACGTTCCCGGGTCGCTTCGAGGGCTACAAGAGCAGGATCCAGGCGGTCTACGCGCAACCCACGGCGGCGGTGAAGCTGCTCGGTGACCGCCTGGCGATCGGCGCCGGTCCCACGGTGGTGTATGGCACGGTGGAGCTCCGCCGGCGCCTGGATCTCTCCACGGTCGCCCTGCCCGCGCCCGCGCCGGCCGGCCTCACCTTCGGCAACCTCGGCATCCCGCTCGGGACCGACTTCGCCGACGTCAAGCTCTCGGGCCACGCGGTGGGGTATGGCGGGCACTTCGGTGCGCAAGTGCGCGCCACCGACTGGCTCAGCCTCGGCGCCCGCTACCTGACCAAGGTGAAGCTCGACTTCGACAACGGCGACGCCACGATCAGCCAGGTGAGCACCGGTATCCTGCTGCCCCAGGGCAACCCCTTCGGCGTGCCGACGGGCACCCCGCTGGATCAGGTGGTGGCCCCCCAGTTCACCGGCAGCGGCCCGTTGCAGAACCAGAAGGGCAACACCGAGCTTCGTCTGCCGGCGCAGCTCGTGGCGGGCGTGGAGATCAAGCCGGTCCGTGACGTGAGCCTGCTGTTCGACTGGCAGTACACGTGGTGGGAAGCCTTCGACACCGTGACCATCAACTTCGAGCGGCTGCCCACGACGCAGCTGCGCGAGGACTACCGCAACATCAGCACCTTCCGCGTGGGCGGGGAATGGCGCGCGGATCCGGCCAACACCGTGCGGCTGGGCTACGTGAATCACGGCGCCGCGGCGCCGAACTATTCGGTGACGCCGAACCTGCCCGAGGGGCCCCGTTCGGCATACACCATCGGCTACGGCCGTCAGATCGGCAACTTCCGGGTCGACATGGCCTACATGTACATCCAGCAGGGCGACCGGCGGGGTCGAACCGGCCCCCTCCCCGCCGGCTTCAATCCCGCCTCGAGTCCGTCGCCCAACAGCGGACTCTATGAGGGCTACGCGCATCTGTTCGGCGCGACGTTCACGTTCGCCTTCTGAGGGAGAGCACCGTGACCACACACCATCGCACCGTCGGCGCGCTGGCGCTGGCCCTGGGTCTCCTCGCGGGCTGCCGGGCCGATGAGGCTCTGAATCCCCCGCCGACCCCCGCGGGCGGCGCGCTCTTCCAGCGCTATGTCTCGATGGGCAACAGCATCACCGCCGGGTTCCAGTCGGCGGGTATCAACGACAGCACGCAGCACGAGTCGTACGCGTGGCTGTTCGCCCGGCAGGTTGGCGCCAGTGACTTCATCCTGCCGTCGCTCCGGGGTGGACAGTGTTCGCCGCTGCGGAACAACGTCACCCAGCAGAAGGTGGAGACCACGCCCATCTGCTTCCGCACCAACCCGTCCGTGCCGTACGTGAGCAACGTCGCGGTGCCGGGGGCCCGCGTGCTCGAGCAGATCACCAACATCCCCGGTCCGCCGACCTTCCCGCCGGGCACGGTATCGAGCGCCAACGCGCTCACCACGCTCATCCTGGGCGGCAGGACGCAGATCACCGCGATGCAGCGGGTCAAGCCGACGTTCGTGTCGCTGTGGATCGGCAACAACGACGTGCTCGGCGCGTTCACCAACAGCGACAACCCGGGCCGGCCCGACTTCATCACGCCGGTCAGCGCCTTCCAGGTCCTCTACAAGCAGGTGGTGGACAGCATCGCAGCGACCGGGGCCAGGGCGGTCCTGTTGTCGGTGGCCAACGTCACGTCGATCCCCTTCGCCTCGCGGGGCGCCATCTACTGGTGCCTCAAGAAGGGTCCCTGCCCCGCGCCGCTGCCGGCGCCGCTGCCGCAGGTGGCCCTGAATCCGCTGGTGACGGTGAATGACACCTGCGCGCCGGCCCCGGTGCCCGGCGGCATCGGGCTGGACGTGCTGGTGCCGTGGACCAAGGGCGTCGTGGGCATCCTCAACGCGACGCCCACGCCGGCCAACCCCGCGCCGACGCCGTTCACCCTCGACTGCGCCAACGACAACCAGGTCGTCACCGCGGCGGAAATCACGAACCTGCAGAACACCATCACGGCCTACAACGCGTTCATCAAGGCGCAGGCCGACGCGAACGGCTGGGCCTACGTGGACATCAACGCGCCGCTGCAGGCGCTGGTCAGCACCGGCCAGATCCCGGCGTTCCCCGACCTGAGCCAGGTGCTGGCCAATCCGGCCAATCCGGGCCCCATCACGTTCGGGCCGTACTTCTCGCTCGACGGGGTCCACCCGAGCCGCAAGGCGCACCGGCTGATCGCCGACTCGCTGATCGCCAGCGTCAACCGGAAGTTCGGCACGAACGTGCCGTTCGTCGGGCCGTAAGGCCGCCCGCGGCCACGCGCGGCAGGACGGGCAGTGAAGCAGCCCTCCGGTGATCCACCGGGGGGCTGTTTCCGTCAGGAAGGGCACGGACCGCCTGACCGCCGGGCTGTCGGACCGCCTATCTTTTGCCCATGACCGACTGGACTCGCGACCGCGCCCTCGCGCTGGTACACGAATACACCGCATCCGAAGGGCTGCGCCGCCACATGTACGCCGTGGAACTCGCGATGCGTGCCATGGCCGAGCGGTACGGCGAGGACCCCGATGCGTGGGGCATCGTGGGCCTGCTGCACGACTTCGACTACGAGCGCTTCCCCAACCCCGACCATTCCCCCACCGAGGGGCACCCGGCGCACGGGGTGCGGCTCCTCGCCGGGCAGGGATTCCCCGAGCCGTGGCAGCGGGCAATCCTGGGCCACGCGACCTACTCCGGCGTCCCCCGGGACACCGCGATGGCGCGGGCCCTCTTCGCGGTGGACGAGCTGTGCGGGTTTCTCGTCGCGTGCGCCCTGGTGAAGCCGTCCCGGAGCCTCGCCGACGTGGAGGTCTCGAGCGTCCGCAAGAAGCTCAAGGACAAGGCGTTCGCCCGGGGCGTGAACCGGGACGACGTGATGCGGGGCGCCGAGGAGCTGGGCCTGCCGCTCGACGAGCTGATCGATTTCCTCCTCCGCGCCCTGCGCCCGCACGAGGCCGTCCTCGGTCTCGGTGCCCCATGACCCTCGCGGCGCCCCGTCCGGGCATCGTGGCGGCCACCTCGCTGGACCGCGCGCTGGACCGCGCGGCGGGCCAGCGGCCGATCCCGGGCAACCGGGTCCGGGTGCTGTCGCATTCGCCCGATGCCTACGGCGCGATGCTCGACCTCATCCAGGGCGCCGAGCGCCGGGTGTGCCTCGAGAACTACATCGTCCGCAGCGATGAAACCGGCTGGCTCTTCGCCGAGGCACTGGCCGACCGGGCCCGGGCCGGGGTGGAAGTCCGGGTGCTCTATGACTGGTTCGGCTCGATCGGCACCCGGCGCAAGCTCTGGCAGTTCCTGCGCGGCGCCGGCGTGGAGCTCCGGGCGTTTCGCCCGCCGACCTTTGTCCGGCTGATCGAGAACGTCTCGCGCAATCACCGCAAGGTCATCGTAGCCGATGGCCGCCGCGCGATCGTCGGTGGCCTGTGCATCGGCAATGAATGGCGGGGCGACCCGGCCAAGGGCATCGAGCCGTGGCGGGACACCGCGGTCGAGATCGCGGGGCCGGCCGCGTTTCCGCTGGAGCGGGCCTTCGCGATCACGTGGCAGCGGTCGGGCGGCCGCTTCGACCCCGCGGTGGACGGCGAGCCGCCTCCGGAGGGAGACATCACGATCCGTCCGGTGGTCGGGGAGCCGGGACTCGGCCGCGCCTATCGCGTCACCCAGCTCCTGGCGGCCAGCTGCGCCGAGCGCTTCTGGGTGACGGATGCCTACCTCCTCGCGCCGCCCGGTCTCTTTCATGCCATGATCGACGCCGCGCGCGAGGGGGTGGACGTCCGGCTCCTCGTGCCCAGCTCGAGTGATGTGCCGTGGATCCGCAACCTCACGCGCTTCGGCTACCGCGACCTCCTGCGCGCCGGCGTGCGGATCTTCGAGTGGGAGGGCCCGATGCTCCACGCCAAGACGTTCGTCATCGACGGGCGCTACGTGCGCGTGGGCTCCAGCAACATGAATCAGTCGAGCTTCGTGGCGAACTATGAGCTCGACATCCTCATCGACGACGAGCGGATCGCGCACGAGTTCGAGGCGATGTTCCGCCGCGATCTGGCCCGCTCGGCCGAGGTGGCACGCCGTCCGCTGCGGGCGCCGCGCCAGCTCCAGCGCGTGCTCCCTTCCGCGCTCGAACGCAGCCGCCCGGCCGAGCGGGCCGGCCAGCATCGGCGCACGGCCGTCGAGCGGCGCCGCGAAGCGGTGCGGACGCTGTCGATCCTGGTGGCCGGCTCGCGCCGCGCCATCTTCGGCCCGCTGAGTCTCGCCCTGTTCCTGCTCGGCGCACTGTTCATCCTCCTCCCGCGCCCCATGAGCATCGGCCTCGGCGCGCTGCTGCTGTGGCTCGCGGGCGGAACCGCCGTCGAGCTGTGGCGGCGGCGAGCCGACCGCTGAGCGGCTCAACGCCGGGGGTTCGCTCTGCGTAAGACCGAGCAGCCGGATGAGGTGCTGGCGCGGCGGGCTGCCGAGGGCGACGCCGAGAGTTTCGGCGTGCTGGTCCAGCGGTACGTGCCGGCCGGGCGGCGCGTGGCGCGCGTGGTCCTGCGGGACGACCACGAGGCGGACGACGCGGTGCAGGACGGGCTGCTCTCGGCGTGGCAGGCGATCGATCGCTACGATCCCGGCCGGCCGTTCCGCCCCTGGCTGATGCGGATCATCGTCAACGCCGCGCGCGACCTGCAGCGGCGCCGTCAGGTCCGGGCCGCCGATGAGCTGCCACCGTCGCTGGCAGGCCGTCTCTCACCGGAGCGGGACACCGAGGATGCCCTGTTCCGGGAGCGGCTCGGCGAGGCCTTGGCAGCGCTCCCCGAGCGGAAGCGGGTCGCGGTGACCCTCTTCGACGTCGAGGGGTATTCGCACGCCGAGATCGCGGAACTCCTTGGCGTGCCAGTCGGGACGGTCCGATCGGACGTCTTTCACGCGCGACGGGCGCTGCGCGAAGCGCTCGCACCGTTCCGGGAGGCGAACTCATGAAGGACACGAACCCGTTCGACGCCGAGCGCGACGCCGTGCTCGGCGATTTGCTCCGCCGGCATCTGGATCCGGGCGGCCACGAGGCGTTCGCGGCCGCGGTGGTCGCGGCGTTGCCGTCACGCCAGCCGGGTTCGGCGTGGGACCTGCTCGCGCGCTGGGCCCGGCCCGGCATGGCCGCGGCCGCCGCGGGCCTGCTGCTGGCCGTGGCGCTCTGGTTCGCGCGCCGGGGCCACGAGCCGCTGCCGGATCTGGCCGTCCGGGGCACCAGCGCGGTCGAGTCGCTGGCGGCCTCTGCCGGCCGGGCGAGCCATGACGACGTGCTGCGCGCCACTTTCGAGGCGGGCCGATGAGCGACGGATCGACCGGCCGGCGCATCCGTTGGCAGGCAGTAGGGCTGCTGGCCCTGGCGTTCGCCGCCGGGGCCGTCGCCGGGGGCGCGGTGGTGGCGGCGGCCAATCGCGAGGAGGCGCCGCACCGCGCGGCCTCGGGGCAGGAGGCCTATCTGGACCGGCTGGCGTCCGAAGTGGGCCTCACGGCCGTGCAGCGCGACAGCGTGCGCGCCGTGCTGGACCGCTACGCGCCGAGATTCGATTCGCTGTTGGACCCTATCAGATCGAGCTATGAGACCTTGCGTCAGAGTGCCCGAGCCGAGATTCGCAAGCAATTCACTCCGGAGCAGCAGCAACGGTACGACGAGTTCGTCGCCCGGCTCGACCAGGAGCGCAAGGCAAGGGGCAAGCGTGGCCATTGACGCCTGGCGGCGGATCGCCGCGCGCGGCATCGGTACCGGCCTGATGGCGGCGGTGGCGTGGGCCGCGCCCGCGCCGGCCCAGGACAGCACCGCCTGGCTCGCGGGCCGGATGCTGCCGCCGCCGGTCACGACGGTGACGCTCGCGGAGGCCATTCGCCGGGCCGAGCAGGTGCAACCCGGCATGGTGCAGGCAGAGGTCAACGCCCACAACGCCCAGGCGCAGAAGCGCGCGGCCTGGGGCGCCTTCCTGCCCAACGTCAGCGGGTCGGCGGGCGGCAACAACTTCTTCTCCGAGGGCACGGCGCGCATCGATCCCACGACCGGCCAGGTGATCCCGGGCAACTCCAGCGCGACGTCCGTGAACTTCGGCCTGGCAGCCACGGTGGACATCTTCACGGGCCTGCGCAGGAAGTACGACCTCGCCAGCGCCAACGCGCAGATCGCCGCGTCGGACGCGGGCCTGATCAATACCCGCTTCCAGCAGCGGCTGCAGACCACCAACAGTTTCCTCGACGCGCTGGCCGCCGCGCAGCTCGTGAAGGTCCGGGAAGCCAGCGTGCGGCGGGCGGAGGAGCAGCTCAAGGTCGCGATCGCGCGGCTCCGGGCCGGCACGGCCACGCGCAGCGACTCGCTCCGCTCGATGGTGCAGCTCGGGACGGCGCGGCTCGATCTGGTCAACGCGCAGAGCACGCTGGCCGCGGCGGAGGCCGCGCTGGGCCGCCTCATCGGCGTGTCGGGCCGGGTGGCGGCGACCGACGACTCGGCGTTCTACGCGGTGACGGACTCGATCGACGTGGCCGCGCTCGAGGTCGAGGCCGCGGCGCAGGCGCCGAGCGTGCAGAGCGCGGAGGCGGCAGCCCGGGCCGCGCGCGCGGCCGTCGCGTCGGCCAGGGCGGCGTATCTCCCGTCGCTCAGCCTGAGCGGGCAGTACACCTACAACGGCAGCAGCCGGGCAGACTACCGGCTGTTCAACCAGCGGCAGCTCAACCTCTCGATGAGCTGGAACATCTTCAACCGCTTCGCCCGCGAGCGGCAGATCACGCTCCAGTCCGGCGCAGCCGACGTGGCCGATGCCACCGCGCAGGACGCCCGCCGGCAGGTCGTGGCCCAGCTCATTGCGCAGGCCGCGCAACTCCAGGCCGCCAGGGTTCGTATTCAGATTACGAACACGAGCCTCGCGGCAGCGCAGGAAGACCTCCGGGTACAGAATGAGCGGTATCGCCTGGGCGTCGCCACCATTCTCGACGTGCTCACCTCGCAGGTGAATCTGAACCAGGCGGAAATCGATGTCCTCGTCGCCCGGTACGATTACCTGCGCGCGAAGGCGCAGATCGAGGCCCTCATCGGGAGGTCGCTATGAGCCCGGCCGCACTCACGTCGACCGCGGAGCGCATGGCGCTCCTGCCGCCCGATGTGCCGCGGGATGCCATCATCGTCACGCGCAACCTGCAGCGCGAGTATGTCATGGGCGCCGAGACGGTGCGCGCGCTCCGCGGGGTCAATCTGGACATCCGCCGGAACGAGTTCGTGGCCATCATGGGCCCGTCGGGCTCGGGCAAGTCGACGCTGATGAACCTCATCGGCTGCCTCGACAGCCCCACGGCCGGCGAGTACTGGCTCAACGGACACCGGGTCTCCGATCTGGGCGACGACGAGCTCGCCCGGATCCGGAACAAGGAGATCGGGTTCGTGTTCCAGACGTTCAACCTGCTGCCCCGGGCCTCCGCCCTGCACAACGTCGAGCTGCCGCTCGTCTACGCCGGCATGGGCGCCCGCGAGCGGCGGGAAGCCGCGGCCGCCGCGCTCGAACGCGTGCAGCTCGGCGACCGCAAGGAGCACAAACCCAACGAACTGTCGGGCGGCCAGCGGCAGCGCGTGGCGATTGCGCGCGCACTGGTGAACCATCCCAGCATCCTGCTGGCCGACGAGCCAACGGGCAACCTCGATTCGTCCACGAGCGAAGAGATCATGAAATTGTTCGAGCAACTGCACCGGGAAGGTCAGACGATCGTGCTGGTGACCCACGAGCACGATATCGCCGCGCACGCGCACCGGCAGGTCCATCTGAAGGACGGGCTCATCGAGCGCGATTTCCTGACCCCGAAGGAGGGCCGGTGAGGCAGCGGCAGTGGCTGGCGCTGGCGGCGTTCGCCGTGGCCGCCTGCGGCAAGGAGAAGCCGGCAGGCCCCGTCTATCAGGCCGTACCCGTGGAGCGGCGCACGATCGTGGTGTCGGCGCAGGCGGCCGGTGCCATCAACCCGGACACGACGGTGGAGGTGAAGTCCCGCGCCTCGGGCGAGGTGCTCGAGATCCTGGCCGAGACCGGCCAGACCGTGAAGCGGGGTGCATTGCTCATGCGGATCGACCCGCGTGAACCCCGGAACCGGGTGGCCCAGGCCAAGGCCGATCTCGACGTGGCCCGCGCGCAGCTGGAGAACGCCGAGCTGCAGCTCAAGCGTTCGGAGGAGCTGCACAAGTCGGCCTCGATCACCGATCAGGAGCTCGAGACCGCGCGGCTCAACGCCGCCAACGCGCGCGCCAACGTCGTGCGGGCGCAGGTGGCGCTGGAAAATGCGCAGATCCAGCTCGAGGACACCGATGTGCGGGCGCCCATCACGGGCACCATCATTCAGAAGGCCGTCGAACGGGGCCAGGTGATCGCGTCGGCCACGACCAACGTGGGCGGCGGCACCGTTCTCATGAAGATGGCCGATCTCAACCTTGTGCAGGTGCGGACGCTGGTGGACGAGACCGACATCGGCAAGATCCGCCCCGGCATGCGCGCCACAGTCACGGTCGACGCATACCCGAACCGGCCGTTCGAGGGCGAGGTGCTCAAGATCGAGCCGCTGGCCGAGACCCAGCAGAACGTCACGATGTTCCCGGTGCTGGTCCGGATCCAGAACCCCGAGGGACTGCTGCGGCCCGGCATGAACACCGAGGTCGAGATTCACGTGGGAAAGCGGGACTCGGTGCTCGCCATTCCGAATGCGGCTCTGCGCACGCCGAAGGATGTGGCATCGGCCGCGCAGGTGCTCGGGCTCGACCCGAGGGAGGTCGAGAAGGACCTGGCGCAGCAGCCTGAGCCTCGCGCCCCCGGCGCCGGCGACTCGGCTAACCACGCCACGCTGGGGGCCAATGCGCCCGGGGCCGCCGGGGACTCGGCCGGCCGGAAGCCCGGGAACACCATGACCACGCCCGACGGCCGCGTCATCCCGCTGCCGGACGGCGTCACCGAGCAGCAGGTGCGCGCCATCTTCGCCAAGTTCCGGAGCGGCGAGCAGCCCACGCCGGCGGAGCGCCAGATCATGCTCAAGCTCCGGCAGGCCGCGGGCCGCGGCAACGGCATGCGGCGGGGCCAGCATGGCAGCAGCAACTTCCAGTTCGGCGGGAACTACATCGTGTTCGTGCTGCGCAACGGCAAGCCGACCCCGGTCAAGGTGCGGACCGGCCTGACCGACCTCGACTACAGCGAGGTGGTGGCCGGCCTGACCGACAAGGATTCGGTCCTCGTCCTGCCCAGCGCCAGCCTGGTGCAGTCGCAGCAGGAGCTCAAGAACCGCTTCCAGCAGATGACCGGCGGCGGTCTGGGCGGCCTGCGCCAGCCGCAGCAGTCACCGCAGCCGCAGCAGGGCGGCGCGAGGCAGTAGCGGCTCGCGCGGCGTGCATCGCGCGTCGCCGGTCTCGGAGGAGAAAGCATGCTCGTAGGCGAGACGATAAGCGTCGCGTTCTCCAGCATCCGCGCCAACAAGCTGCGGTCGGTCCTGACCATGCTGGGCATCATCATCGGCGTGGGCGCGGTGATCGTGGTGGTGTCGCTGGGGACGGGGGCGCAGAAGGCCGTCGAGGAGCGGATCACCGCCCTCGGCGCCAACCTGCTGCAGATCTATCCCGGGCAGAGTTTCCAGGGCGGGCGGGCCAGCGAGCAGCGCGTCAGCATGACGGTGGACGACGCCGAGGCCCTGCGCCGCGACGCCCGCCTGCTGTCGGGCGTGGTGCCCGAGATGCGCCGTTCGCTGCAGATCAAGTACGGCAGTCAGAACCTAAACGTCAACGTCACCGGCACCACGGCCAACTACGCCACGGTCCGGAACTTCAAGGTTCAATACGGCCGGATGTTCACGCAGGGCGACGACGAGTCGCGCCAGCGCTACGCCGTGGTCGGCTCGCAGGTGCCGGAGCTGCTCAACGTCAACGCCGCCGCCCTCATCGGGCAGACGCTGCAGATCCGCGGCATCCCGTTCGAGGTCGTCGGCGTGCTGGAGAAGAAGGGCTCGCAGGGCTTCTTCAACCCCGACGAGCAGATCCTCATTCCGCTCCAGACCGCGCGCTATCGCGTGTTCGGCACGGACCGGCTCAACCAGATCAGCGTGCAGGTGGCCACCAACGTGCCGGTCGAGCAGGCCATGGTGGACATCGAGCGGATCATGCGCCGCGAACACAAGATCCGCCCCGGCG
>JBMOPM010000239.1:0-2639 GCA_049323575.1 Gemmatimonadota bacterium
CGCGATCCGTCCACCCGTCATGCCTGTCCTGCGTGAGCGCCCGTGCGCGGCCACACGGTGCCCCTCACATCTCTCGATCATCGCCATGCCGAAGCCGAGGAGGACGACCAGAGAGCAGGGCCGCCCGAAGCAGGTGAAGAGCGCGGCGGCACGCGGTCATGCCTGGAACCACCGCCGGAGCCAGCGCCACTCGAACAACACTTTCCCCCAGTGCCACCACCGGCTCGGGGCACGCAGCGTTACCTCTGGCGTCGGCTCGGCGTAGAAGTTGCCTGCCCCGAAGCCCGCACGGCCCTGCCCGGTTTCCAGAAAGCACTCCCCGTGGCCATCGAAGACCCGCGGTGCTCCCTGTCCGGTCCAGGCGGCGACCAGGTTGTCCGCCACGACCTCGGCCTGCCGGTGGGCGAAAACACCGGCCTTGGGCAGCGGCTTCCCCATCTTCAGTGGAATCGTGGTTACATCCCCGATGGCGTAGACCCCGGGGTGAGCGGTCTCGAGCGTGCGACGATCCACACCGATCCAACCAGCCTCTCCCGCAAGACCGGACGCGCGGACGACGGCGGGCGCGCGGTGGGGTGGCACGTAGACCAGGAGGTCGTACGTGGCTGTCGCGCCATTCGCGAACGAGAGCGTCCGCGTCACCGGATCGACGGCCGTCAACTGGTGCTCGGGATGATACCGGATTCCCTTCGACTCGACGATCCGTCGCACGCCGGCGGAAACGGCCGGGCCCGCGACGCCCATCGGCCCGGCCTCCGCGGCGTAGAGATCCAGCTCCACACTGGCCCGAACGCCTCGCTCCCGCAGATACCCGTCGATCAGCATCGCCGCTTCGTAGGGCGCGGCCGGGCACTTGTACGCTGGTGCGGCCGTGAGCACCACGACCCTGCCGTCCCGGCGTCGCGCCAGATCCGCGTGCACCGCTCGAGCCCCGGGAAGCGAATAGAGATTGCAGCCGCCCTCGGCGAGGCCGGGAATGGACTCAGGCGCGAGCTCAGCGCCCAGCGCCACGATCAATGCGTCGCCTGCCAGCTCCCGCCCTCCTGCGCGGACGCTCCGTCGCGCCGGATCGATGGCTTCGACCTCGGCCTGGATGACCTCGATGCCCTTGCCTCTCAGCCGGGCCAACGGTCGCTGGATGCGATCGGGGGTCCGCGCGCCGGTCGCGACCCAGAGCAGCGAAGGCTGGAATACGTGCTGCGCCTCGCGGTCGAAGAGGACCACGCGATCCTGGCGCGGCAGCCGGGCGCGGAGCCGGTGGGCCGCGACGACGCCCCCGACCCCGCCACCCAGAATGAGAACGGTTCGGTCACCCATGATCCCTCTCCTAGAAGACCAGTACCCGGTCCGACCAGACGGTCCAGTCGGCCAACTCCTCGAGGGAACTGCGGCGAACCCCGCTGGCCAGCTCCCCCTCTCCCAGTCCGCGGGCGTCCATGCAGCTCCCGCAGACACCGACCTCGCCGCCGTGTTGCGCCACGACCATCAGCATGCGCTCGAGGTTGTAGTAGCCCTGCGGGACCTTCTGCCCCGCCCGGGCGCAGGCGGCGGCCGCATCGCCCATGAGGAACACGCGCACCTCCTCCCCGGAGCGCTTGGCCAACGCGCCGGCCAGCCGGAGGGCGTTGCAGGATCGCTCGGTGCCGTATGGCGGATCATTGACGATGAACAGATGCTTCATCCGGTGCCTTCCATGGCGCACCTCGGAGCCGGTGCCGGTGGCGCCTCACCGCGTTCCACGGGGAGGCCCTGGGCGCGCCAGTCAGGGATGCCCGCTTCCAGCCGGAGCGCGTGGAAGCCATGGGAACGCAGCCGGGCAACCGCCTCGATGGCCAGGACGCAGTAGGGCCCGCGGCAGTAGGCCACGATGGTGCCTTTCCGAGGCAGTTCCGCGAGCCGACGCTCCAGCTGCGGCAGCGGAATCGAACGCGCACCCGGAATATGGCCGGCAGCGAACTCCTCCGCCGGTCGCACGTCGATGACCGTGACTTCGCCGCGCATCACCCGGGCCAGAAGGTCCTCCTGGTCTACCGCCTCCACCGGACCGCGCCTCTCGACGAACGCCTGCGCGATGCGCCGCAGCTCCTCAACCTGCGTTTCCGCCAGGATGCGGAGAGTGCGGAAGAAATCCGCCACCTGGTCACTTGCGAGCCGGTAGCGGACGAAGACGCCCCGCTTCTCCGCCTCGACGAGGCGTGCTGCGCGGAGCACCTGCAGATGTTGCGAGGTGTTGGCAATGGATTGGCCGGTTTCCCGCGAGAGGGCTTCGACGGTCCGCCCGCCCTGGGCGAGCAGGTCGATCAACTCCAACCGGCGCGGACTCGCCACGGCCTTGCTGATGCGGGCGAGTTCGTCGTAGACGGCGTCCTTGAAGCGGCGGGCAGCGGTGGCCATATATTCAAGCGATTGCTTGAATACTAGCCCTTGGTACCGGGGGCGGCAACGGAGTGTGCCCGGCGCCGGCCTGTGATCTGCCTCGACCAGCGCGCGGGCGAACGTGCAGGCCTCCGGGGGCTTCGTGGTGTCAGAAGGGCTTCCTTGACGGTTTCCCAAGCTGGTCGCGCAGCTGGAACACCAGCGCCGGCCGGCGCTCCGACGGGTGGCCGGGCCGGATGAACCAGTGCCCCTTCGGTGGCGCA
>JBMOPM010000240.1:0-2596 GCA_049323575.1 Gemmatimonadota bacterium
GCGTATCTGCTGATCTGACGGCCATCTGGCAGCTCTGCGGCCGGGCCCGCGCGGCGGGGCATATCCCTTGCCCGCTCGGCCACACGTGATACGACCTTGTCTGGCGTCTGCCCGGCTGGCGGCCCTCCTCGCCACGCTGCTCATTCCGGCCTGCGCGCCGCGCGTTCCGCTCGAGATGCTGGGGCCTGGGGGACAGGTGGCCCGGCCCGAGGGGATGTCGCGGGATGCGTGGACCAACGCACTGGTGGCCTACCGGCGGGCGACGCTGGACGGCCACACCTCAAGCACCCGTCTCACTGTCATCGACTACTCGCTTCCCTCCACCTCGAAACGCCTCTGGGTCGTCGATCTGGCGACCGGTGAAGTGCTGGCGCACGAATACGTCGCGCACGGCGCGGGCTCGGGTGGGGTGTGGGCGACGGTGTTCTCCAACGTTGCCGGCAGCAACCGCTCGAGCCTGGGCACGTTCGTGACGGCCGGCCGGAGCTACCGGGGCGTTCGGGGCCTCTCGCTGCGCCTCCGGGGACTCGAGCCGGGCATCAACGACCGCGCGTGGGAGCGCGCGCTCGTGATCCACGGCACGCCGGGCGTGAGCGAGGCGCGGGCGCGGGCCGGGCGCATGGGACGCACGCAGGGATGTCCTGCGGTCTCGCCGGCCGCCGCCCGACAGATCATCCCGCTCATCGAGGGTGGCACGGTCGTCTACATCTGGTATCCCGACCCGCGGCTCCTGCTCGGCTCGCAGTTCCTCGCCGTTTCCCGTTGACCGTGTCCCGTTGAGCGTGAGTCACCGTGGCGCCGGGCGTAACGGTCGGCAGGCCACGGTCGACCGCAAGCGGAGTCACCGGAACAAGGTCGCATACTCGCCCAAGCCTTCCGCCTCCAGCCGGTCCGCGGCGATGAACCGGAGGGCCGCTGAATTCATGCAATAGCGAAGTCCGGTGGGCGGCGGTCCGTCGTCAAAGACGTGGCCGAGGTGCGAGTTGCCGTGGGCCGAGCGCACCTCGGTCCGCGCCATCAGCAGGGAGTGATCGGCCGTCTCCGCGATGTTGGCCGGCTCGAGCGGCCGGGTGAAGCTGGGCCAGCCGGTGCCGGAGTCGAATTTGTCGAGCGAGCTGAAGAGCGGCTCACCGGAGACCACGTCGACATAGATGCCGGCCTCGTGGTGATCCCAGTACGCATTGCGAAACGGCGCCTCGGTGCCGTTCTCCTGCGTCACCTTGTACTGCACCGGCGTGAGTTGCTGCCGAAGATCGGCGTCGGAGGGCTTGCGGTATTCCATGGGCGCATCCGTGGTTCGTTGACCGTGTCGTGTGTGACGGGAAGCGACTGTGGAAAAAGCTACCCGGTTGCCATGCCCGTGTTCCGTTCGACGCCGAGCCGTTATCCTTCCCGTTCGTCGCTGCCGCTCATTCCCTGACACCGAGGATCATGATGGCTGACGAGGGCGCCCTCAGACCGATCACACCGGAGCGCATGGCCCGCGAGCTGATCGAGATCAGCTCGCAGCGGCGCAACGGCGAGATCGACGCCGCCACATACGACCAGATCTTCGCCCGCATGATCGGTGAGCTGCGGGACCGCCGCATCGACGGCTCCCGGGCCGATATCATGGCCACGCTGAACGGCCTCGTGACCGAGGGCAAGATCACCGCTGGCGAGTTCGATCGCGTGGTGAAACAGCTCGGCCTCACTTGAGCCTTCCGCACCGTCCGCTCGGGCCGGACGCGCCCGACGTATCGATCGTCGGCTGTGGCGGAATGCACCTGTCGGTGGCCGGGCGGCCGCCCGAGGCCGAGGGGCTGGCTGTGCTCCATGCCGCACTCGATGCCGGCGTCACGCTCATCGATACGGCCGATAGCTACTGCCTCGACCAGAGCGAGATCGGCCACAACGAGCGGCTGATCGCCCGGGCACTCCGCGCGTGGTCCGGCCCGAGGGAGCGGGTGATCGTCGCCACCAAGGGTGGCCTGACGCGCCCCGAGGGCCGCTGGGAGCGGAACGGCCGCCCCGAGCATCTCCGGGATGCCTGCGAGCGGTCGCTCGAGGCGCTCGGCGTCGATTGCATCGATCTCTACCAGTTGCACGCCCCCGATCCGCAGGTGCCGTTCGAGGAGAGCGTGGGCGCGCTGGCGGAACTCAAGGCCCAGGGCAAGGTCCGCTTCGTCGGGCTGTCCAACGTCACGGTGGAGCAGATCGAGGTCGCCGAGAGGATCGTGCCGGTCACGACGGTCCAGAACCGCCTGAATCCCTTCTTCCGCGAGGCCCTGGAGAGCGGCGTGGTGGACTACTGCGCGCGCCGGGGCATCGGCTTTCTGGCCTACAGCCCGGTGGGCGGCGGTCGGCTCAACCGCAAGCTGCCCGATCACCCCGTCGTCCGGTCCATCGCGAGCCGGGTGGGTGTCTCTCCTCACGCGGTGGTCCTGGCGTGGGTGCTGGCCCAGGGGCCCACGGTGTTCGCGATCCCGGGCGCGCGTACCGTGGCGCATGCCCTCGACAGCCTCACCGCCGCCACGCTCCAGCTTTCTCCCGCCGACCTCGCGGCGATCACCCAAGCGGAGTTCAGCCGGGAATAGCGGTCGTCCCTGGCGCCGTC
>JBMOPM010000241.1:0-2572 GCA_049323575.1 Gemmatimonadota bacterium
ATTAGTGATTTTTTTCACAAGCAGCACGTTCCAATAGTCACAAGCGCGCGGCCGATGCCGCGCTGACCATAGCTCGGAAGGGTGGGACCGCGACGATGATTCAGCTCCTCAAGGCACTCACCGGGGCCAGGGAGGCCTTCGGGCCGTCCCGGCTCACCGGGCTGGCCGCGATGGTGGAGGAGCACGCGCAGACCCTGCGAAACAGTCCCGTTTCGTTCGAACAGTGGGCGACGTCGGATCGCGTCTCACCCCGGCAGATCGTCGAGCTCCGGGCCATGTGCGCTCATCTGATCGCCACCCACGATGCCCTGGCGCCCGTGGCCGAGCGGATTGCGGCGCATCTCGAGACGGCGGCGAAGGCGCGGCCGGAGACCAAGGTGGCCGCCAGCAAGATCCGTGTGGCGTAGGGCGGGTCTCACGAGGCGGAACAGAGGGCCGCTCCCGATGGGGGCGGCCCTGTCGCTTTCCGGGTCCTGGGCGGCGCAAGGCCGCCTTGTCCCGTAGTGCGGAGTTACTGGTGTCTTGTGTGATCGGGGCTGGTCCAAGCGTTCAACGCGCCGTCTGTCGCGAAGGAACGCCGGAACATCGACCTACTGCACTTTCGTGGGTGCGGGTATCGCCAATTACCCGTAGGGTCAGCGTTCACCTCGGGCACGATCAGGACGCGGAGCCCGGTGGAAATCGGCTCCGACCGCGCTCATTTCTGCACAGGTCGGGACAGAACCTACGAAGGGTGACACCGAGGAGGGCCACAGTACTCCGCTTACCGAGTGGCGTCATCAATCGCCACGTGCAGCTACTCCCAGCCGATGCCGCGCACCCGCCGGCGCCGGTCCCCGTGAATGCGGTGGCCCACCCGGCCAATCCGCCCGAGTTGCTTCACGTCCAGGTGGATCAGGGCGCCCGGCACGTGCCGCTCGTACCGCACCACCGGCAGCCGGGGGCCGGCCGGCGGCCGGCGCCGCCAGCCCCAGCGCCGTTGCCCCTGGACCCCGGTGGAGAGGACAGCCCGAGCGCGGCGGCGATCCGCACCGAACTCTCCCGGCGCTGGCACCACCGGAGGATCGACCGCCGCCGCCAGCGGGGCAGCGCTCGGGGAGAGCGATGGGGCCGGCTGGAGCGATGCTCGCGCCCGGCCCGGCCGTCGGTCTGGTACCGCCGCCACCACCGCCGGACCGTCGTCGTGCTGAGGCCGAGCCCCGCCGCCACCGCGGCCACGGCTTCGCCGGCCTCCAGGCGGCGGAGCAGGCCCAGCCGCCCCATCGGGGTCAACCGGACTCGCTGGTGACGGTTCACTGAGCCCTCTGGCGTTTGCCGGTGCAGGTCGTCGACCACCCCCAGCTGGCAACGCTACGACGCAGTGAACAACCTCCTCATCAATTACAACTAAGACTCACCGCTCGGGCCATCCACAGAGACCACAAGCACCCCAAAGCAGGAACAGTTTGTCCTCGCGATCACGGGACGGTTTGGTCGCACCGGTTGTTACTCCGTTTCCCGCACGGCTGCTGATGATGCTCGCTTGACCAGGCGCTGGACCTGCTCGTCGGTAAGCGGCATGTGCCCGGCAACGTCTTGCCCGTTGCACCCCGTCAGCTGCAGGGCAGCGGCAAGAGCCTCTTCGAACACCTCGCTGGACGCGTCGCTGCCGACCGCCGTTGGGATGGGGCGAGGGCCCCCACCCCCGCCTCCGGAGCCACACATGGGATGTCCACAGACCTGCTCCATGCACCAGGAATGCAGCCCAGCCTGGGCGCCCGACGCGATCGGGGGAAAATAGTGGTCAATGCCCCATTCGCGGCAGAAGAGGCAAGCCCCGCAGTTTGTCGATTGAACGGCAGCGACTTCGTCCGCGAGCGTTGGCTGCATCGGATGTATGCGGGCGCCGATGAGAACGGGCACAGCTGCGATCGCTAGCAGGACGAACCTGGTCATGGCATCCTCCTGGTGGCTGGTTGACCGAGGGTCGCACGAACGACCTCGACCCGGAGATTCCCATCGTCGTCTTCGCGCACCCCGGCAATGACCCCCGGGGCGACAACGAACTGGTAGACGGCATCGATGCGGTGCGTGGCGAGCAGCGTGTTCGACCCGAGGTCGAAGACGTCGATCACCGTGTCGAACACGGCGTCGCGATCCAGCACGGGCTGTGATGGCCGCCCCTCGACCGTGGTCACCGGTCCCAGGCCGCGCCGCCACCGAGGGTCCGGTGCGAAGCCCAGGACCCAGAGGCGGCCCTCGGCGTCTTCCCAGAGCCCCGAGACAGCCGCTTGCGGTGGTGCGTCGGTCGTGGGACGGCGCACGACATCGTAGGGACGATACCAGCCGGCTTGGGGGATCAGTCGCCGGCGCATCGTCCCGTTCGAATCCCAGAGCGTCAGCTCGTACATGAAGAGCCACCGGGCACTCCAGAATCCTCCGTTCGGCGCAGGGGCGAGGCGCCGGACCACGCGCAAGTATTGGTCGCTCGGCATCCATGCGTCGGGCCCCTCCCCGAACGACCGAACGGCCCTGCCGCTCCCATCGATGAGATGGAGGGGAAGACCAAACCGATCACCGGTGGGTACGACCG
>JBMOPM010000242.1:0-2548 GCA_049323575.1 Gemmatimonadota bacterium
TGGAGAGCTTGAGCGCCCGCATCCGCATCCGTCAGTCCATCTGCCGCCTGATGAAAGTCGGGATCTCCATCTCGTTCGGGAGATCGGCATTGACCACAGGCCCGGGCACGCGGGGCCGGGGGGCCGCCGCGGGCGTCCTGATGGGAGGCACGGGCTGGGTCTTGGGACGCGTCGGGAAGGCGATGACCCCGGGCGTCTGGGCCTGCGTCACGGGCCGGTGCAGGGCGTCGGGCTGGGCGGCGCGGTCGAAGCCGGTGGCGATGACCGTCACCCGCACTTCCCCCTCCATGGCGGGCTCGCAGGCAGCCCCGAAGATAACCTCGGCCTCGTCCCCGGCGGCACTGTGGATGATCTCGTTGATCTGGGTGGTCTCCGCCAGGGTCAGGTCGTTGCCGCCCACGATGAAGATCAGGCACCCGGTCGAGCCGGCGATCGAGACGTTGTCGAGCAACGGGCTCGAGATCGCCTGCTGGGCCGCCTCGGTGGCGCGGTTGTCGCCCCGGCCGACGCCGGTGCCCATGAGCGCCGCGCCGCCGTTCTGCATGATGGTGCGCACGTCGGCGAAATCCACGTTGATGAGCGCCGTCGACGTGATGATGCCGGCGATGCCGCGCGTGGCCGAGAGGAGGACTTCGTCGGCCTTCTTGAGCGACTCGGTGAACGAGAGCGACTTGCCCACCACCGCGAGCAGCCGTTCGTTCGGCACGACGATCATCGTGTCCACATGGCGGCGCATCTCGGCGATGCCCATCTCGGCCTGCTTGGCCCGCTTCTTCCCCTCGAACAGGAACGGCTTGGTGACGATGCCGACGGTGAGCGCGCCCATGTCCCGCGCCATCTGCGCAATGATCGGCGCCGCCCCGGTACCGGTGCCGCCGCCCATGCCGCAGGTGACGAACACGAGATCCGCGCCGGTCATCGCCTGGGCGACCTCGTCGCGGTCCTCTTCCATCGCCTGCCGGCCGATCTCCGGGCGCGCGCCGGCCCCCAGGCCGCGGGTGAGCTTCTTGCCGATCTGGATCTTCACGTCGGATTTCGACGCGGCGAGCGCCTGCGCGTCCGTGTTCACCGAAATGAACTCGACGCCTTCCAGGCGCTCCTCGATCATGCGGTTGACCGCATTGCCGCCGCCCCCGCCGACGCCCACGACCTTCATCCGGGCGTGCTGGATCGGGGCCTCTTCGAGCTCGAAGATCATGGGTTCGTCCTCTCGTCGGTCAGAACATGGGTCAGAAGAAATCCTGCAACCATCGCTTTACGGGACCGAAGACTTTTTCCAGTTGGGCGGGACGCCGGGTGCCGGCACCGAACGCGGTACCCATGCCGAGCTGGCGGGCGCCGTAGCGGATGAGCCCGGCGGCGACCGCCATCCGGGGCCCGTCCACGTGATCCACCAGCCCGCTCAGACCGGCGCCCGGCACGCCGCGGCGCACGGGCATCGCCAGCACCTCGCGCGCCAGGTCGATGATGCCCGGCGTCTGCGCGCCGCCGCCGGTGAGCACCGCGCCGGCGGCCAGCCGCTGGGCATAACCCGCACGGGTGATCTCGTCGGCGGCGTACTCCAGCGTTTCCTGGAGCCGCATGTGCATGATGTGCGCGAGCACGCGCCGGTGCGCCACGCGGGGGCCCTGCCCCGCCGTGCCGGGCAGCTCCACCGTCTCGTCATCCGGCACGCCCGGCTCCCATGCCGCGCCGAAGCGCTCCTTGAGCCGCTCGGCGTCGGCCTGGGTGACCTGCAGGCCATGCACGAGATCGCTGGTGACGTGGCCTCCGGCGCAGAGCAGCGATCCGGTGTGCCGGATGCGGCCGCCCTGGAAGATGGCGACGTTGGTGGAGCCGCCCCCGAGCTCGATCAGCGCGCAGCCCAGCTCCAGCTCATCCGGCGTCAGGACCGCGAGCGACGCGGCGAGCGGCTCGAGCACGAACTCGCCCACGTGGAAACCGGCGCGCTCCACGCACTTCTTGAGGTTGAGCAGCACGCTCGACTGCACCGTGACCAGATACACCTCGGCCTCGAGCCGCGAACCGGTCATGCCGATCGGATCGCTGATGCCGGGCTGCTGGTCGATGATGTAGTCCTGGGGAATGGCGTGGAGCAGCTCGTGCTCCCTGCCGAAGGACACGTTGCTCGCCATGTCGTTGACCCGCGCCACGTCGCCGGTGCGGATCTCGTCCCCCGTGACCGACACCATGCCGTGCGAGCTCCGCCCCGCCACGTGCTCGCCGGCGATGCCGCAGTAGACCGTGCCCACCTCGACGCCCGCCATCCGCTGGGCGCTCTGCATGGCCCGTTCGATGGCGCGCGTGGTCTCCTCGATGTCGCGCACCACGCCGCGACGGACGCCGCTGCTCCGCTCGATGCCGATGCCCAGCACGCGGGCCACCGGATCCCGCCCCTCGCCGGCCTCGGCGATGAGCCCGACCACCTTGGTGCTGCCCAGGTCGAGCGCGGCGACCAGCCGATGCGGCTGCACGCTCACGCGCCGCTCCCGCGCACGATCACCTGCTCCGCGAAGCGACCGTCGAGCTCCGCGTAGGAGCGTCCGCG
>JBMOPM010000243.1:0-32637 GCA_049323575.1 Gemmatimonadota bacterium
GATCCAGACCGGCTTCCAGCATTTCCTGATGGGCACGCCGGATCTCGCGAGCCATGGTCAAGAGGACGTAGCGCTGACGGGGCGTGAACGCCTGCCGAAACGTGCGGATACCATAGAGATAGCTATTCCCTGTGGCGAGTCCCGCGTTGCCGGTCGGCGGTATCTCCTCGTCAAGGCTGCTAGGCCCGAGTTCGCGCTCGATCTCCGCAGCCCGTTTCTCTGCGATCGCCTGATGCTCAGCTTCAGCCGCAGCGAGCGAGTCGTCCACGAAATACAGCTTGCCCGGGCCATCGGGGTTAAGGGCGATCACGCACATGAGTTGCTGGCCGAAGCCTTGCTCGTCGCCATACCTACGGACGTAGGGACCATCGAGCGCGGTCTGACAGAAGGGGCATGCCGTCGACGAGGCTGCACTTCCGCTTGACGGATCAAACCCAAGCCCTGCTGGCGTCCGCGCTTCCACCACCTCAAACCGCATGACGCCCCTGGCCATGTCCGGCACGGGCTTCAAGGCCACGTAACCGGAGGACTTCTTCCTCAGCCAAGTTTGCCGGTAGAGCGGTACGGTCCGCCTGCACTGTGGGTTTGGACAGGGGATGGTCCGCGTCCAGTAGTACGCGACGACGGAATACTCATGGGTTTGCAGTTCCGTGTCGCCGTCTATCGTCCGCTGGACTGGTCGCGATTGCTTCCTCGAAATCGGTATCCGCGCAAGTACATCCGAAACGCTCTCGTAGGTGCGGTTCAGAACGATCTTGCCCCATTTCTCGATGTCATCAGCCAGTTCCGATCCGAACTGTTGTGGGAAGGTGACAGTGCAGAGCTCAATGAGATACGCGACGGGATTGAGCTCAAGGGCGTGTGACTCAGATCCGAGTCGGGCCGCTTCAAGCGGAATGGCACCGCCGCCAGCGAACATGTCGAGGACCTTGGGCCGGGGAGCGCGACCCGCGACGATATCGTCGGCCGTGACCCGGTTGCCGGTTTCCTTGGAGAGACGGTCTGCGTGGGCTTCGAAGATCTGTTTCTGCGCCTCCTTGATGACCGTCGCATTCCCGGGGTACTTACACAGTCGTTCGATGAACTTGGCAGCGTTGGCCCTGCCCAGGCTCTGCTTCTTGTTGTCAGGTCCGTTCTCCGGGATGAAGAGCGATGCCGGGACGAGCGAGCCATAGACGGCAGCTCTACACGCGACCAGTGGCCGCCTCGCCCGCCACACATGCATGGTCGAGATATGCCCTTTTGTGCGGGGCTCGCTGGAAGCCGCCTCCCCGAGAGAGCCGACGGGCAGAAAGTCCTCGATGAGCCTGCGGTCGTCGTTAGACATCGAGTACCGCCTCCTCGCTCACCGGTAGATCCGAACTCGGTTTCACTTTCAGCCATCCCAACATGCTCAGGCCCCGGATGGTCGCGGCCACGTCCGTCTCCTTCAACGGCGGACGCCGCTTCTGCTTCCAACTCATCACCTCGCCCAGCACGTCTAGCTCGCTCGGCTCTTCGGTCTTCTTCTTGGACGCGACGCCCTTCGCGGCAAAATGTACGGTCGCGGCAAGTTCAGCCTGCTGGGTGCGCATCCGCATGAACAGGTCGGCAAGCGCGTCAATCGTATCCTTCCATTCCAAGAGCTCTCGTTCGTAGGCGCGCCATGCATCCTCGAACGTCGGCCCGGGCTTGACGGCGAACATCTGACCCAAGCGCTCCTCGCGGATCAGGCCGTTGTTCACCAAACGCGTTACCAGTGCTTTCAGTTCGGGCGCGTACGGGCCGTAGCTACTGCGTCGGTACGAGAGTCCGGTAGGGATTCCCGATTCCGTGGCGAAGTACGCGATCTTCTGAAACGAGGTCCTGCCGACGGGGTAGTGGTAGCGTTCGCCCTCGATCTCCTCGAGGATCTTCACGAGCGCGACCCAGGCGGGCTTCATCCGGCTCGCCGAGCCGACGCTTGCCCCGACCTTTTCGTCCACGGGCGTCTGCTCGAGGAAGGTCGGCTGCATTTCCTCGTGCGGCGTCCCATAGGGGGCGTAGAGCTCTACGGGGATGCCCAGCCGCTTGAGATGCCGGTAAAGCGTAGGGCCAACGACTCGCCATTCCAGCTGACCATGTCCGCACCCCAAAGGGGGAACGGCCAGCGATGTGATTCCCCACTCCCGGTGATGTCGCTCTAGATAGCGCAGTCCCCGCACGATGTCCTCGAGCCGCGACACCGAGCGCCAGTGGTCCTTCGTAGGGAAGTTCAGAATCCACGGAGGCAGAAGCGAACGATACAGGTAAGGCTGCCCGAGTTTGACCTCCTTAGTCTCGCAACGGCGCACGTAGTCCTCGTGCATCTCGGGAAAGCGCCTCTTGAACTCGAGCGCAATCCCCTTGCCCATGACGCCTACGCAGTTGACCGTGTTCACCAAGGTCTGGGCCTTGGACTTGAACATGTCGCCGATAAGGACGTTCACCATGGTTCCGTGCCTACCTGAAGAACATGTGTGCGTTGATGCTGACGGCGATGCCAGTTCCCAGCCCGTTCAGGCTGTTCATGGCGGTCTGACACGAGACGTAGGCCCCCATGATGAACCCTGGGTCGATCCGGTCGGGAACCAGGACCTCCGCGCATTTCGCGGATTTCTTTTGCCATTGGACAATCGGGTTCGGGTCCGTCCAGTACTCGGCAAACGTCGCCTCCCGATCCACAATGCTGAGACCCGCAGGCGCTGCAGCAAACCGAACGTAGTCGCTCGCGGCGTTCGCGTCCGTCACAACCACGCCAGGAAGGTCCAGCACATCCGTGCTTACTTGGAGCACGCACAGATCGAGATGTTGGTGTTGGCGCTTGTAGAGCATCGGATTCCTTGCGCATACGTACAGGTTCGCGTAGTCGTGCAGCTTTCGTCCTCCCGGGACCACCACGTTTGCGCGCCGGTCCTGAACCGCTTGCATTGCCACGGACGTGTGCTCGACCTGCGACGCCCGCCGATTCGATAGAATCCCCTGCCCAAGGATCGAGGCGACATTGCTCATGTGCGCGATGTAATGCAGTTCGGTCAGCTCCTCGCGTCTCACAGTTGAGCATCCTCATCCTTGTGCCTTCGCCGCACTTGCCACCGCGTCCGCGGGGATCTCGAAGAACCGCGCCGCCACGATCTCGCGCTTCGCGTGATCGAGGCGGATCGCAGGGTTCTGGATTCGGACCAGCTCGGGAGTCTTCCCGAGCGGGTCCCACACGACGTAGAGCCAGTACGTCTCAGCTAGTTGCTGTGCCTTGTACCATTCGTTCGTGGTCAAGCGGACGGGCTGCCCGCGCATCCGGCCCTTGACCTCGACACGCTTCACGAGCACATCGCCGGTCGCGTCGTCCGCAATCCTGTGGGCGCGCACGTCGAAGCCGAGCTTGAGGTGGCCGACGCGCTCGATGCGATCCTCGGGGAACCCTTCCTCCCTGAGCGCGGCAACGACCATGTCCTCGGCGGCCAGCTCGCTCTTCCTTCGCACATTCGGATCGAGTTCATCCGCGAGGTCCGCAAGCTGGGCTTCGGTGTCGGCGCCGGGCGCGAGGACGATGGCCGTGGCCAGATGCCGCACAGGCCCCGTTCGGGCGATCCCCAGTCTGCCCAGGCCTTCGATGCGCTCCGCCCGCGCCCGCTGAAGCTCGTCCACCAGTTTGCGGGCCTCGTCGGCGGGCAGCTTGTATTCAGGCTTGCTCGTTGCCTCCGCCGCCAGGATCATGGCGCGTTCCTGGGCGCGCTTGATGCGGGCATCGAAGGATCGCTCCAGATACTCCCGGCAGATGCGGGCGAAATGCTGGCGCTCCTCCTGGGAGCGGGCGCGGCATTCCAGCTGATAGGTGCTCTTGAGATAGTCGGACGCTGCCTGGACTGCCACGGGGTCGGCCACGGCCGGGGGATGCGGGTGGGGAGGAAGGTTGAGCAGGATGTCGCTCGGTACGATTTCGAACTGGCTCCGCTGCTCGCGGACCGCCACGAGCTCCCCATGGAGCGGCACGTCATTGCCCTTGGAGTCCTTGCCGCGAATCGAAATCTCGAAGAAGTGGAGCCGGTACGGCTCGGTGGTCATCGGGTCTACGTAGAACCCAATCCCTCCCTGGAGGGGCGCCAGCTTCTCGTTGAGTTTCTCGTCGAGCGCCGCGTAGAGGGGATGGCCGGGGCCCATGAGGACGGCGTCCACGTGCGCGGACTGCTCGAGGTGGTGTTTGTGGAACGTGATCTTGCGGTACGAGGCGTCGGCCTTTCCCAGGCGCTGGACCGACCGCAGCCGTTCTGTCCGTAGGTCGGCCAGGACGTGCTCGATGCGCCATAGGCCGTCCGCCCGCGGCTCCACGCGAAGACCGATCTCCTTGGCCGCCGCGACAAACTGCGTCTCCACGTAACGGGGCATCAGCCGCTTTTCCTCGACCTCCAGGTTGCGGCGCTGAAAGCCCGTGAAGTCCACGTGGCTGCGAGCCAGCGCGATGCCTGTGGCATCTTCGTATTCCTTCAGCTTGGCCGGGTCGATCCGGTCGATCTGGTCCAGGTACTCGTCCAGCCGTCGCGGATCGTAAGCCGCTTCTCGCAGCATGTCGGGAAGGTTGACGTCGTTCAGCGAAAGCACCTCGCCGATAACGTCGAACACGCGCCCTTCGAGGGCCTCGTTCATCGTGTCCAGCTTCTCGAGGAGGCGATGCAGGATGCGTCCCTCGACGATGGGCTGCCCGTCCTCGGAATCCGTGGCCACGAAGTTGAAGGCGTAGACGTCCCTGTCCTGGCCGATGCGGTGGATGCGGCCGAGGCGCTGCTCCAGGCGCGTCGGGTTCCACGGCATGTCGTAATTGATCATGAGGTGGCAGAACTGGAGGTTGATCCCTTCGCCCGCCGCCTCGGTCGCCACACACACCTGCGCGGAGGTACGGAACTGTTCCTGTGCCCGCTTGCGCTCGTGGGGGTTCATGCCGCCATGGATCTCGCAGGTGGTGAACCCCCAGCGCTCGAGGTGCTCCCGCACATAGCCGAGCGTCGCACGGTGTTCGGTGAAGAGAAGGAGCTTCCCCCGGCCATCTTTGAGTTCGACGAACTGCGCCTCGCCGAGGCACTTCTTCAAGGCGGCCAACTTGGAGTCGCTCGCCAGCTCCCGCACCCTGCGGGCCTGCTCGACCAGCTCCTTGAGGGCGGAGATCTCCGCGCGGAGTTGCTCCAGTTCGAGGGCTGCCGTGTACTCGTCGACCAGTTGATCGCGGACCTCGTCGTCGAGGTCATCCTCTTCTTGCTCCGCATCGGGCAGCCGTCCCTGAAGGGCGGCGAGACGCTTGGCCCGCTGGGCCGGGGAGAGCCCCTCCAACTCGTCGAGCAGGTCCTGCTGCTTCTTGAGGCGTCGCTTCAGCGACTCATGGATGGCGCAGGTCGAACTCACGAGGCGTCGCTGGAGGACGGTGCGGGTGAGCGCGGCAGACGACCGTCGCTGTCCCGTCTGCTGGGGAATGAACTCGTTGATGTACGCCGTGACCGACTTGTAGAGAGCGTACTCCTCGCTGTTGAGGCGGAACGTGACGGTCCTGGCATGCCGGTCGGGGAACAGGCGGTTGCCGTTGAGGTCCTTGAGGTCCTCCTTCAGGCGGCGCAGGGACCAGGGCGAGTCCTTGCCGAGCCTGAACACGTCCTTCCGAATCGACGCGGCTTGTTTCCCGAGCCGATGCGGTTCCGGGAAAAGGTCGGGATCAATGAGCCGCAGGAAGTGCGAAAACTTGTCCTCGTCCCCGTGGTGCGGCGTGGCGGTGAGGAGCAGGATGTGGTCGGCCTGCGAGGTGAGCCGCGAAACCAGGTCGTAGCGCTTGGTCGTAGCCACCTTCGATTCACGCCCCTGACCTCCAGACGCAGTTCTCGCCGAGCACTTGTGAGCCTCGTCGATCACGACAAGGTCCCATCTCTGCTGCCACACCCGCTCACGCACGTCGTCCTGCTTCGCGTAGTCCATCGAGGAGATGACCTGCGACGAGCGCTGCCACGGGTTGGTCAGCTGCTGCTGGTCCACTGCGGAGAAGATGATGTCGAAGGACTCTCCGAACCACCGGAGCATCTCGTCCTGCCACTGAATTGTGAGCGGTGCGGGGCAGAGGATGAGAACGCGCTCGATTGCCTCTCGCAGTTTCAGCTCCTTGATGAGGAGACCAGCCATGATGGTCTTGCCGGCCCCCGGGTCATCGGCGAGCAAGAACCGCAGGCGCGGCTGCGGCAGCATGGCCTGGTAGACGGCCTCGATCTGGTGAGGGAGGGTGCGGATGCCCGAGAGACTCACGGCGAACTGGCGGTCGTGGGCGTAGGCGAGGCGAATGCGGGCGGACTCGACCAGGAGGCGCAGCCGCTCTGCGTCCGCAGGCTTCGCCAACGCCGGCGCTTTCGGTTCCGCGCCGAAAACGGTCGCCGCCTCGGCGGGCGAGATGACCGCTTCCTCGAGCGTGCCATCAGGCAGCCGCACGCGGCACTCGTAGCCGGCCGAGCCATCGGCGCCGAGGGCCCGGACATCCTCCAGGATGACGGGCACGTCGAAGTGCCCGGGGAGGGATACCCGGTGACCGATCTGCGTTGAGAGCCGATTCTCAGCCATGCTTGTTCTTCTTGCCGCTCGACTTGCGTCCTGGCGATCTCGTTTCCTTTGGCTTCGCGGGCGGGCTGGACCCGGAATCATCCCCACCGCTGGCCGTTACCCACTCGTCCACCTCGGAAAGCTTGAAGCGAAGCAGGCGCCCCACGCGGTGCGCCGGGAAGCCCTTCGAATCGACCCAGCGGTAGATGGATTCCTTGGCCACCCGTAGGTGGGCAGCCACCTCCTCGATACCGACCCAGCCTTCTTCAGGAGCCATTCTCGATCCTGCCTCGCTCAAGCGAAGAGCGTCCATTCCTGACCATGAGGTGTCAGGAGAGTATATGAAAATCGGCCCGCTTCGTCAAACGAATCCCCGGGAGGCGTCGGCGGCCGTCCCAGGAGCGACAAGCCCGACGCGGCGAGACTTCGGGACCCCTTGGGGCGGGGTCGGGCCCCGCGAGGCCAGTACGGCCGCGGTCTTGGGGAAGGCTGACGACGTCGGGTCCTGCCGAAGAGGGGCCCGGTCAGCGTCGATAGGGCCTGGTCTGTCTGCCGCGTCGCTCCGTTGTTCGGCGCAGGCTGGTCGCGCTTGCAGTGCGAGCTGTGACACAGCTCTGACGGCCTTCTCATCAGAGCTCGTTTCAGAGCTGCCCGACCGACCACGTCAAGAATATGGCGGTCGCAGGCCGGACGAGGCGGCTTGATTCCCGCCGTATTCACCTCCCTATACTGCATCCGCTCTCTCCATATCCATTTGCCAGCTCATTCCAGCGCATTCGCCAGCTCATTCGCGACATCCAGGCCCGAGGAAGCAGGTCGCCTGTCGGCCTTCCCCCGCGTCGCGGCGGCCTGACTGAATAAGGCGGTGCCTGCACGGAACCAGGCCCCCCTATTCCCGCCTTATTCTCCGTATCCTGTCTCAGGGCCTCTAGCGCGCCAACAACGCCGGAAATGGCGCATCGAGGCCGCGTTATTTCCTCGCTATGCCTCGCGCGATTCTTCGATACGACCCGAATGAGGCAGATTGGGGCAAGATCAAGTTGCCTTATTCTTGCCTTATTCGTTGCCCTATTCACCGGTGACCTCCACAAGAGACCACCGCGCGCCGCGACCACGCCCGTCCAACCGGGCGAGACCGAGTTGACGCAGGTGCATCAGGTCGTTGCGGATCGACCGGTCCGACGGCGGGTCGGACAGGTGCTCGCGAACATCGGCGAACGTGAGGCTCCCCCGATGCGCCAGGACCTGCAGGATCTCCCGCTGCCGCTCGGTGAGATCGTGGGCCACCCGGTGCGGCGCGATATAGCCGCTCGGGAGGAAGCGCACCCAGACGGAGCCCGCCTGCTCGCCGAACTCGGGCTCGGGGTGGCCCGCCCGGACGCACAGGGCCACGATCTCCTGGGTGCCCCGGCCCCACTGCTCGATGAGACCGCGGCGGTAGAACACGCCGGCGATGAGCGGGTTGCGCGGCCGCGAGTCGTGCTTGCGCTTCAAGTCCTCGGGCTTGAGCCCGAAGGGCAGCGTACCGTCGCTCCAGATCTCGAGCCGGTCGTCGTAGATCGCCACGCTCACGGCGCCGCCGGCGTGGGCGTAGGTGCGGTGGCAGATCGCGTTGATCACCGCCTCGCGGAGCGCCGCGACCGGGAAGAGCGGCTCGTCGATCCGCTCCAGCCGGCCCGGCTCGAATCGCCCGGAGATCGGCAGGTGCCGGAGCATGAACGCCATCGCCTCGTCGAGCAGCCGGAAGGCATGTCCGTGGGTCTGGCGGTTGTCCACGAACGCCGACTTGTCGATGCCCCGGAACCGGGCGAGCCGGAGCTGGCACTGAGGGTAATCTTGTTCCAACCGCGTCCCGAACAGCACCACGGCGGCGTTGAGAAGTTGGCCATCCTTGCGGAGCTGAAGGCGGTCGAGAATGTCGCCGATGTCCTTTCCGGTGGATTCCGGCAGGCGACCGGCCTCGATGCCGAGGCGCACGGTGCGCAGGATCTCTTCCTGGTCGAGGTCGTCGATCTCCACGCCGGTAGCAACCTCGTTCTCCCAGCGCTGGCGCGCGTGCGCCCGTTCGAACAGCAGGGCCTGGTATCGCTCCTGCGGCATCACCGACGTGGCCGTACCGACTCGCTGATACGGCCGGCCATCGAAGGCGAAGGGGCGCGCGTCGTACGCCGCCGGCGCTTCGAGGACGAGCACCTCGGCGCCTTTCCCGGCGGGCACGCGATGAACATGCACAGGCACGGCAGGCTCGAACCGATCGAGTAGCCCAGCCACCTCGCGGAGTGTGCTGTCCGCGACGGTCTGGCCGGTGACGCGGCCATCCGGCCCAACGCCGATCAACACGACGCCGCCCGTTCCGTTCAAGAACCCGCAGAGCGTCTCTGCGGCTCGGCGAAGCTGCGAGGTGGACTTCTTGAACTCGACCTCCTCCGACTCGCCGGCGGCCGCGAGGCGCTCGACATCGGCCAGCCTCATGCGCGCCCCTCCCGGCCGGGCTCTCCCGCATCAAGGAGACTTGCGACCTCCTGACCCTGCGCGGTCCAGTCGGTCTCTTGGACCAGGTACTGGATCTCCCGGTACAGCATCTCCGGGTTGAGCCTTGAGATGGGGTCATGGATGATGCGCAGCCGAGGGCGCTGGCCCTTGCAGAAGGTGACGACGTAGAGCCAGGCCCGCTCCCCGAGCTGGCGCAGCTTGTCCACCTCGGGGCCGGTCAGGACGATGGCGCCCGACTGGCCCTTCACCTCGATGAACCGCTTCTCTCCGCCCGGCCCTTCGGACCGGACCTCGTAATGCTCCCCATCCCGGCTTACATCCGTGGGCATCCACCCGCTGGCGCGTTCGTAGCGCATGGCCACGTCCATGGCGATCGCCTCGACTTCGTCGTCGCGGCGTAGGGGGAAGCCCCGCGCCGGGGCTTCCGACTCGCTCTCCACAACGGCCATGGGCGCAGGCACGACCACGGCCTCGGTCAGGATGTCCGGGAGATTGGCCGTGAGCTTCATCATGAGCTCCAGCTCTTTCAGCCGATCGGCCTTCCGCGCTTTGAGCTCTTCGACTCGCCGCCGGAGCCGCTCGACCTCGTCAGCGTTGTCCTCGCCAAAGAGCTGCGCCTGCTGCAGGTCGTTCAGTTCGCCCTGCAGTTCGAGGATGAGATCCGTGAAGGCCGTGTTCAGGTAATCCCGGCGCAGGTCGCACTCTTCAGCTCGAACGGCCTTCACTTGGTCGAGCTGCCGCTCCGTGATCTGCTCGTAGGCCCACGCCTGAATCTCCTCGGTAGGCCTCGATGGCAGGTCGGGAACCGGCACGGTGGTCTCTGGAGCGATGCAGTTGAGCAGGTACGAGGGCGAGGTCGTGCGGAAGCCCAGGTGATCTTGAACGACCACGCCCAGCCGCTCGTGCGCCGGCGGCTTGCGGCGATCCTGCCGCCACTGCCGACGGCCGTCCTCGATGGTCGAGCGGACGAGCCAGACCCGCTGGGGCTTGGCGATATTCGGGTCCACGAGGGTGGCCCCTTTGGCGAAGGCCTGCCGCGCCTCCCGAATCGCCCACTCTATCAAGGTGTCGAAAGCGGATGCCCGGGTCCCATGAGCTTCGTGCGCTCGGGGACACGCACCTTGCTCGCGACGCTGACGAGCTGTTTGTCGAAGACGAAGGGCGTGTCGTAGTTCTCAGATAGAGGCTGCCTCCGCTCCCGGGCGAGCTCGAGAAGGGGGCTCGGCGTCGATCCGATGTGCCAGACGGCGAAGTGGTCGCCTGCCTGCCGCGACGCATTCGCTTGCGGCGCAGGCAGGTCCTTGTGGACCGTGCCTCCGCAAGTGGTCCACGCTCGCTCGAAGAACCGCTGGATGAACAAGGGCTGAAGCCGGCGCTCGTCGGATGCGTCGCGCAGCTCGCGGGCCGCCCTGAGATCGAGACGCGAAGCGAGGGAGGTCTTCTTCTGGAGTGCCATGAGCCGTCCGGCCCTTTCGTTCGACGCCGTCGACAGGGCGGCGTCGGTCTCTCGGGCGCTGGCCGATTCATCGTCCGTGTCAATCGCGCTCTCGATCAGCCGCGCCAGCGGCACGTCCTCCAGCCACTCGTCGATCACGTCGTAGACCCGGTCGGACCCCATCTGCTCGCGCATGACGTCCAACTTCGAGAGAACCTTCTGGAGGACCGATCCCTCCCGAGTATTCTGGGCAACCAGGTTGTAGACCCACACGTCGCCGGCCTGGCCGTAGCGGTGAATGCGCCCCATCCGCTGTTCGAGCCGGTTCGGGTTCCACGGGATGTCCCAGTTGATGAGGTAGCGGCAGAACTGAAGGTTGATGCCTTCACCCGCCGCGTCGGTGGCGACCATAATCTTCGCCCGCGTCCTGAACTGTCGCTGGGCTTGCTTGCGCGAGTCCACGTCCATGCCGCCATGGATCGTGGCGACCGTGTACCCCTTCTGCTCGAGCCGCTGGGCGAGGCTTTCCAGCGTGTCGCGATGCTCGGTGAAGATCAGGAGCTTCTCGTCCTCCGCGCGGATGACGTCGGAGGAATCGAGGACGGCGAGGAGTTCCGCGAACTTCGCTTCTTTGTGGTGCTTCAGGCTGTCCGCCAGCCGGAACAGCCGCTCGACCTCGTCCCGCTCCTCTTGGACCTTGGCCGGATCATCGGTCAGCACCTGGCGGAAGATCCGCTGATCGATCTGCTCGCGTTCCTCCTCGGTCAGCTCCTCGTATTCCGTGATATCCCGCGGATCGCTGGAGTCTGGCGTCCCCCGAAGCAGCCGCTTCTTCTCTGCCTCTGATCGGGTTGGATCACGCAGGATCGAGAGGACCTCGTCGAGGGCGCGCAGCCGGTTTTCGAGAGTCCGCGTGATCGCGTAGAGGCTGCTGGCCAGCCGCCGCTGCATGACCAAAAGAGTCAACTCGACGTTCCGGTTCCTCTTCGCCTTGGCTTCCTTGCGTTTCGACCGGACGTAGCTCGTCACCGCATCATAGAGGGTCTTCTCCTCCGGGGTGACGTCGTAGCCGATCGTCTTCGTGTGGCGCTCCTTGAAGAGCGCGTGGTTGTCCCAGTCGACCATCTCCTCCTTCAGGCGACGAAGGAAGAAACGGTTCCGCGCCTTGCTGATCGGGCGCTCGTCTTCCAACTCTTCTTCACCTGTCGCGTTGTAGGGCGCGCTCTCCTGGCGAACCCGGTCGGCGACATGCTCATCCTTCTGGAAGAGGTCCTCGTCGAGGAGCAGGAGTAGGCGGCGGAACGTGTCCTTTCTTCCTCGGTGCGGAGTCGCCGTGAGGAAAAGCAGGTGATCGGTCTTGCGGGCGAGGGCCTTCACCGCCTTGTACCGCTCGCTCTCCTCGAGCTTGGTGCCGTACTCGTAGGCCGAGAGCTTGTGAGCCTCATCGACCACCACGAGGTCCCACTGGGTCTCGGAGGCGGCCTTGAGACAGCCCTCATTCCGGGCGAGGAAATCGATGGACGTGACGAAGATGCCTTCTTCGTAGCGGGAGAACTGGCCGGGCTCGGCGTCAAAAGACGCGCGATTCACGAGCCGCGCGTAGAGGCCGAACTTCTCCTGGAGCTCCTCTTCGGCCCACTGCTTCGTCAGGCCGCCCGGCGTGATGATGAGGACCTTCTGGATCACTCCCCGGAAGAGCAGCTCCTTGATCAGAAGCCCGGTCATGATCGTCTTACCCGCCCCCGTGTCGTCGGCGAGCAGGAACCGGATTCTCGGAAGCGGCAGCAGGTACCGATAGACCGCCTCCACCTGATGGGGGAGCGGATCCACGATGCTGGAGTTGACCGCGAAGAGAGGGTCGAACTCGTGCGCGATGCGGATGCGCTCGGCCTCGGCGCCGAGCAGGAAGAGTTCCGCCTCGCCATCGAAGGTGGGTTGCGGTCCGCGAACCTTTACAAGCGCCGCCAGCTCCTCGGCGGCCAGTGGACGCCTGACCATCCGGCGGGACTGCAGCCCGACTCCCTCGACCAGCGTCTTGCCGCCGAAGGGGGCGACGCGCTGGATCTCGACGAGCTCGGAGGACTCCAACCCCGAGACAACGTCGCCCGGGGCGAGGTTGTTGTCGTTCTTCGTCGTCACCGTGAGATCCTTCTCACTCAGCTCGGCGGCTTCGTCCCCGGCGGCTTCGCGTTCCGGCAATCCAGCTCCTCTTTCATCTCAACCAGGCGCTTCACTGAGGTCTTCCGAGACGTTCGTGGCGTGTTCACGGGACTCCCGCTCGATCGCTTCGATCGGGACGGCACCGCTCGCATCGGGCGCGAAGCTCGCGAGCGAGAACAGCCGGAGAAAGGCGGCGAACGATTCGGGGTCCTCGTCGTCGGCCAGGCCCGCCAGATCCACTTCCAGGTAGCCACCGCGCGGGCCGTCGCCCGGCGCCCGCACGAGTCGCGCCGCCTGGCCGGTGATGACCAAACCGTGGCGGAGCCCGAGGCGGGCTAGGGCCTGTTCCAGTCGCCGCACCGGGTGCTTGGCGCCGCGGCCGGCGTCCGGATCCTCGTCCCAACCGCCGCAGAATGCAACCAGGAGCGGGCGGGCCCCACCGGTTTCCTCATCGGCGGTTGCGAACAGCGCGTGCACGCGGTCGTCGCCCGTGCCGAGGTGGAAGCCGAGCACGTCGCGCAGCAGCGGCCGGATGAACCGCTCGCGGCAGAGAGCCGGGTCCTCGCACCGGCCCTCGGCGCGTTCGCGGATCCGCCGGAAGCGGGCGTAAGCGAGATCGGTATCCCGGTCGGACAGCCTGCGCCGCCGGCCGCGTCCGGAAGCCAGGCCGAACACGCTCCCCAGGTAGTAGTCCGAGAAGAAGCTCCGGACGTTGCGCAAGTGGCGGAACGTCATGCCCGCACCCCCCCGGGCACCAGGAACAGCGCGCCCAGGGGGCGCGGCGGTTCCGGCGGATTCACCTCAGCGAACTCGGAGATCTCTCGCTGCCGTTTCTCTTCGTGCGCTCTCACCGCCGCGCGCCGGGCGTCGAATCCTCGGCGCCCATCGTGATCGGCGAACAAGCGCTGCTGGCCCGTCGCCTCGACGAGGCCGCGGGCGCGGCGCTCCTCGTCCTCGATCTCACGCAGCCGGTCGGCCACGTCTGCTTCCAAGTCCCGCAAGAGCACGGCGGCCTGCTCCTGCCGTCTCGCCCGCAGCATCTCGGCCCGTGCGTCGAGCCAGCGTCGCGCTTCGCGGGTCGCTGCGTCCCGCAGCTGGTTGAACCGGTCGCGGAAGAGCCGCTCGATCAGCTCGGCCTCGACCTCGCCGGTGTCGCCGGTTTCCGCGAGATATCGCTCGTTCGAGGCCGCATCGCCAATGATGGTCCCGTCGAGCGCCACCCGAACGGCCAGGACACGCTCTTCGAGCAGCCCGCCTTCACCGGCGATGGCCCCGATGAAGGTGAACACCACGCTGGGTGGTTCCCCGGCCGTGTCTACTCGTGCCGCGAGGCGCCGGGGTGGCAAGCCCCGCTCGTCGGGATAGACGTGCAGGAGTCGGCGCCGGGCATCGGCCGCCAAGGCGCGGACCAGGGGATGCAGGGGAGTGACGAACTCGACCTCGTCCGCGCGATGGCGCACCGCCACCGAGCGCCGGAACGTGACGGCCGGATAACTCGGCGCAACGCCCGGTCCCCGGAACCGCCACGGCACCTGGATCGCAAAAATTCCCGCCCACTCCCGGTGCGGCGTCACCGCCTGGGTACCGAGCGCGGAGATGACTACCTGCTCCAGCTCCACCCCGTCAGGGAGCAGCGGCTCCGCGGTGTCGAGCAGCGACAGGATCCGCTCCTGCTCACCGGATCCGTCGGGCGCGGCCGCAAGGAGCGGCTGGACGTTTCGCACAAACTCGGCCGTCCGGTCATCGAACAGCCGCACCAGGTCAGTCTTGCGGCGTTCCACATCCTCCGCCTCGGGATCGAGGCGTATAAGCCCGTCCTCGATACGACGCTCGCCCGCGACCAGCCCCAGGAGATCGGGGGTGGACACGCGGTCCCTCACCATCTGCTCCACCTTTGTCACCAGATGGTCGAGCACCGCTTCTTCCGGGCTGTCCGGATAGTAGAGATAGCGGATGATCGGATTGCGGGTCTGGCCGTAGCGGTCCACCCGCCCGTTGCGCTGCTCCATCCGGTTGGGGTTCCACGGGAGCTCCATATGGATCACGCGCCGGCAGTGGCGCTGGAGGTTGAGGCCCTCGCTCGCCGCGTCGGTGGCCAGGAGCAGCCGGGTTTCGGGTTGCTCGAACGCTTCCTGCCGCTTGAGCCTCTGGGATCGGGACAAGCCCCCGCGGAGGATCACATACCGGCCCGCGAGTGTCTGCTCGGCCGCAAGCCGCTCCTCGATCGCGGCCAGGGTGTCGAGATACTCGGTGAAGACGATGAGCTTCTCGTTGGGATCCTCTGCCAGCACGCGCCGCACTTCGGCGATCAGCGCCTCGAGCTTGGGATCGCTGGCCGGGAGCTTCTTCAGGGCACGGCGGATCGCCTCCAGCGCCCGGGCCTCGCTCTTGCGCCGCCGCCCGTCACTCGGGATGGCGGACTTGAGGATCCGGCGGGCGGTCCGCTCCGCCGCGGCCTCGCCCAACGGCAGGTCTGCCTGGAAGTCCCGCAGCTCGGCCGGATCCGGCGGCTCTTCCTGTTCTTCTTCCCTCTTCAGGGCGCGGAGGCGGTGCTCGATCGTCTTCGCCAGCGCCGCCCTGCTGGAGAGCGCGCGCTTCTTGACGATCTGCATGGCGAAGCCCACCAGCTCCGCGGCTTCCGTCCCTTCCGCCTCACGCACCGTGCGCGAGCAGTACGAGGCCACCTTCCGCATGAGGTCGGCTTCGTCGGCACTGAGCCCGGTGATCGGAATCCCCCGGACCTCGCGCCGCGGGAAGACTGGCTCCTCGCGCCCGTCCGGCAGACGCCGCTTGATCTGGGCCTTCATCCGGCGGATGCGCGCCCCTTCGATACGGCGCTGAACGGCGTCCCGTGAGCCATGGAACGTGGCCCCAGTCGGCTCGACCAACTCGAGCAGCGATCGGAAGGAGTGGGAGTAGCCGTTGTGGGGCGTTGCGGTCAGGAGGAGCAGCCCCCGCGCGGCTTCTCTCAACGCCAGGCCGAGTCGGGTTCGCTGCGTGCGATAGGGGTTGTCCGGCGTGCCGGACTCCGCGAGCGCGTGCGCTTCGTCCACGATTACCAAGTCCCAGCGCTTGCGCAGCGCGCGGTGGCGAACGGTATCCTTCTTCAGGAAGTCCAGCGACGTGATGACCCGGGGCAGCGCGTTCCAGGGGTTCACGCCAGCGGGCAGGTCGGTCTGGACGCGGGCAACGCCTGCGGCGTCATCGAGAATCGTGAAGTCGAGACCGAACTTTTCCAGCAGCTCGTCGCACCACTGGTCTATCAGCCCCGGCGGGGTCACGATCAAAATGCGGTCCGCGCGCCCGCGAGCCATGAGCTCGAGCAGGGCGAGGCCGGCCTCGATCGTCTTGCCGAGGCCGACGTCGTCCGCAATCAGGAGACTCGGGCGTGGCTTGGCGAGCAATCGGAGCGCCGGGGCCAGCTGGTACGCCTCGAGGCCCACACGGCCGAACCGCGCCCCCGTGAGAAGGCCGGTTTCCCGAACCAGCGTTGCGCCGATGATCCGGTGGGCGTTCGCCCAGGTCGCGAGGGATTCGAACCCAGCCCGGTCGAACTCGACGTCCTGGTTGGGGAGCGGTGTCGCTTCCTCCGGCGGCGTGACCACGGACAGCGTCCGCGGTGTGTCGCCGTCGAGCGCCTCGCCCTCCAGGATCCTGTGGTCGTTTCCACCGGGGACGACTTTGCGAATGCGCCAGGGACGGTCACGAAGGAGGATCCGGTCGCCGGCGTTCAGGGTGGTGTTCATACCGGGCGCTCGGGGCGATCGAGTTCGAAGGTCACTAGGTCGGCCCGCTGCAAGTTGATGCCTTCTCCGACCGAGTCCGCGGCGACGAGTTCCGCGAACTTCGCCTCGTTGAGGTTGTTGTCGCCCTTCATGGCCACCGTGGATTCCTTCTCGCTCGTCTCGCAGTTTTGTTCCCCGGCGGCTTCGCGTCCCGGGAATCCAGTTCCTCTTTCATCTCAACCAGTCGCTTCACGAGAAATGGAAGCGGTACCCGCTTGCCATTCTCCCAGTGGTTCACCGTGCTGTAGGTGACGCCCACCTTCTGGGCAAACTGCTCCTGGGTGAGATCAAGCCGTTGTCGAAGCTCCCGGATGAGCGCCGGGATGTCCTCATTCTTCATGGCGACACCTCGAACCCTCTTGCTGCAGACGCGCGGGGCACATGTAGGGCGATATGGTAGGCTACATGACAGGCCGTTGTCAAATCCTCTTTCGGGGCACCGGGGTCCTGCCGGAGAAAGGCCCGGTCAGTCCTTCGACCGGGCCTGGAGAGGTAGGTCAGGCGTTGAGGGCCGCCCGGAGGCGGTTCGAGAGGCTGCCGCCCTTGTTGCTCACCTCTTCCTGAAGAAGGGCTACTTGCGGGCCTCGGTGAAGCGTCAAGGCCGCCAGGCCCGCCGCCTCTACCGGGCAACTCCAAAGGGGCGAAAGGCCCTCGCCGTCGCCAGAAAGAGAGTTCGAGAGCTCTTCGGCGAACTCTTCGAGGAGAAGGGCCTGAGCGACATCCGCGAGGTCATCGAGATCTCCTCAGGCGGCGGGCCGCCGTCCGAACACGGGCGCGCCATCGTCACGGAGCGGCTTCATGAGGTCGACGAACGCCTGCGCGAGCTTCGAGGTTTTGCGCGCGACGCTCCGGGAAACGCTCGAACGGCCGGATCGCGCCCCCCGCCGACAACGGGGTGCCGCTGCGCGGCGATCGAGTCGCGTCCGAGGGGAGAGGCAGGAGGCCCGCTCCCTGAGCGCACACGCCTGCGGGTTCAGCACCCTGCGTGCGAACTCCGCGAGCGCCGGCTTCAATGGTCGCGATACTCGCGCCAGCCGGTGTTGACCGCCGCGCCGTGCCGTTGACTCGGCCGCCCCGGCTGTGGAACATGCACGCATGCGGATCCTGATCGTCGAAGACGACACCAAGCTCGCCGGGTACCTCGAGCAAGCCCTGCGCGAAGAGGGCTACGCCGTGGATGTCGCCCGCACCGGAACCGAGGGGTCACTCCTCGCGCGCACGGAGCCCTACGACGTGGTTGTCCTTGACGTACTTCTCCCCGGGAAGAACGGCTTCCAGATCGTGGCGGAAATGCGGGAAGCCGACGTGCCAACACCGATCCTTATGCTCACCGCGCGAGACGACAAGGCTTCGATCGTGCAGAGCCTGGATCTCGGTGCGGACGACTACGTGACGAAGCCGTTCAATTTCGACGAACTCCTGGCACGAGTCCGCGCGTTGGCCCGGCGGGGAGGGTCGGCTCGGCCGGAGGTTCTCCGCTACGCCGACGTCGAGCTCGACCGCCTGAAGCACACGGCGCGGCGCGGGAAGCGCGAGCTCAATCTGACGGCAAAGGAGTTCGCACTCCTCGAGCAGTTCCTGCTCCGCCCCGAGAGCGTCCTGCGACGCACGGAGCTGTTGGAAAAGGTGTGGGACCTGCAGCTCGATCCCGACTCGAATGTGGTGGATGTCCATGTGGGGAACCTCCGGCGCAAGCTGGCCGACGCCAGCGGCGCGCCGCTGATTCATACCGTGCGGGGCGTGGGCTTCGTGCTCCGCGCCGGACCGCCGTGATGAAACCGCGGTCGTTCCGGCTTCGCCTGGCTCTCCAGTTCAGCGCTTTGATGACCGTCACGTTCGTGGGCATCGGGGCCGGCGCCGTGCTCCTTTTGCGCCGAGCACTAACAGCTCAGCTCGACGGCACGCTCCTGAGGCTCGCGAGCATCGAGGCCGCCGCGGTTTCCGACGCCCCGGACTCGGCCGTTCACTTCCACGAGGGGGTCTTCACCGCACCGCGGAGCGAAGGCGCCACCGAGCTCGAGCGGTACGCGCAGATCTGGCGTGATGATGGCATCGCGGTGCTCCGGAGCCAGAGCCTCGGCACCCGGGACCTGCCTCGTGATTCGCTGGCATTCGCTGCGGCGCGGCGGGGCGAAATCACACTAGCCACCACTGAATGGCACGGGGAGCGGCTACGGACGGTGTTCTACCCGCTCGGTCTCCTGGCTCCGGCCCATCGCGCGCATATCCTCCAGGTGGCGGCGCCGCTGCGTCCAGTGCAGTCCGTGCTCTCCACCCTCGGCCGGTTGCTTTTGGGCCTCGGCCTCATCGTCTTGGCGCTGACATTCTTCGGTGGCTGGATGCTCGCCGGCCGCGCCGTGCGCCCGGCGCGCGAGATCGCCGAGCAGGCTGAAGCGATCACCGCTGGCTCGCTCGCTGCCCGCATCCAGGCGCACGCGGACACGACGGAATACGAGCGTCTCGTCGCCGTACTGAACGGGATGCTGGAGCGGCTCGACTCGGCGTTCGCAGCGCAACAGCGCTTCGTCGCCGACGCTGGCCACGAGATCCGACACCCCGTCGCCGTGCTGCGGGCTGCGCTCGAGCTGGCCCTGCGCCGTGAGCGCTCCCCGGAGGAGTACCGCCGGGCGATCGAGGACGCCGCGGGCCAGGCCGATCGGATCGGCGTGCTGGCCGAAGGACTGCTCACGCTGGCGCGAGCCGACGCCGGAGTGCTCCGGCCCGAGCGAACCAGGCAGGACCTCGGCGAACTCGCCAGGTCGGCTGCTCGGCGGTTCGACACCGTCGCGGCAAACCGGGGGATCACGTTAACGGTCCGGGCAGCCCCGGTGCTCGCCAGCGTGGACGTCGAGCTGGTCGATCGCGTCCTGGACAACCTCCTCGACAACGCCCTGAAGTTCACGCCGGCCGGCGGTGTCGTGGAGGTCGTGGTCGAGCGAGACGGCGGCCACGCGTTCGTGCACGTGGCGGACACGGGTCCCGGCGTTCCGGTCGAGTACCGCTCGCGGCTCTTCGAGCGCTTCTTCCGCGCCGATGCCTCCCGCAGCCCAGAGGGTGGCGCCGGCCTCGGCCTGGCAATCGCGAAGGGTATTGCCGAGGCACACGGTGGCGACGTGCTGTACCAGCCTCGGGAGCCCACGGGAAGCTGCTTTACGCTGCGCCTGCCCCTGTCCTGGATCCCGGTGTAGACGACCGGTTGCCAGCCGCCCACTCTAAGACCGCCTTTAGCTATCGTTCATAGCAGTTTCACGATGGCTTCGTTGGTTTCACGGGCGCGGGGCAGCCGAGCTGTCCGCACCTGACACGACCAAGCCGCACCGACAGCGACCGTGAACCGGGAGGCGTGACTCCAGATGACCAAGGCATCAAGTCCGCTCGCCGAGCGCCTCGCGCTCCGGGCCCTCGAGTACCCGATCCCGGCCCGGGCCAACCGCCTGGACTTCATGCTCGGAGCGCTCACCCTGACGGCGCTCGTGGTGCTCGCCTTCACGGGGATCGTGCTCACCCAGTACTACAACCCTGCCCCGGTCGCGGCGCACGACTCGCTCCGCTACGTGATTACCCGGCAGCCCCTCGTCACGCTGCTGCGCGATGTGCACGTGTGGGGCGCCTCTGCGGCCCTGGTGCTCGTGTTTGCTCACCTCGCAACCGTGTTCTGGCGGCGGGGGTTCCGCCGCCCCCGCGAGGGGCTGTGGTGGAGCGGCGTGCTGCTCCTGGCGCTGCTGTTCGGGCTGGCGTTTACCGGCACGGTCCTGCGGGCCGACCAGGAGGCCGTGGAGGCGTTGGCCCACGCGGTGGCGGGGGCCCGCGTGGCCGGGCCGCTCGGCGCCCCCGTCCAGCCGGGATTCACTCCCTCAAGCCCGCTCGTCACGCGGATGTACGGCTTGCACGTCTCGGTGCTGCCGCTCGCCTTGCTGGCGCTTCTCGCGCTGCACCTGTGGCTCATCCGCCACCTCGGCGTCAGCGCCGGGGGCGAAGTTCAGGCGGCGTTCCGCACCCACCTGCGCCCGCTGGGCGGCTTCGCGCTGATCCTGGTGGCCAGCGTGGCGATCATGGCATTGGCCTCCCCGGCGCCGCTGCTGGTCCCCGGCGTCGAGGGGTTCGAGGTTACCAAACCCTTCTGGCCGTTCCTGTGGATCTACGCGGCCGAGAATCTGTTCGGAATGCCGGGCATGCTTGTCGCGCCGGCCGTGCTGTTCGGGTTCCTGGCCGTGGTACCGCTATCCGACCGGCGGGACGGCAAGCTGGGGTCGGCGACGCGCGTCCTGGGAATCGTCCTGTTCCTGCTGATGATCGCGGCGATCATCTGGGCGGCCGCCGCGCCCGCGCAGCAGCACCTCGACATGATGATGTAGTCAAGGAGGATCGACATGTGGACTTCATCCACGCGCGTGCTGACGCGCCGCATAGCCGCGCTGGCCACGGCGTCCATAGCCGCGTTCCTGCTGCTGCCCGCGCCGGTGCGCGCGCATGAGGAAGGCGTACTGAAACTGGCCAAGCGCGAACTCGCGGCCGGGGACACGATCTCCCTGGCAGGCGGGAAGTTCGGTCGCCGGTCGGAACTCACGCTGGTCATCATCGGAGTGCGCGGCCGGATCGAGCTCGGCAAGGTCCGCACGGACTCGGCGGGCGCCTTCACGGCGCAGCTCGTCCTCCCGGCAGACGCCGCCGAGGGGGCCTACCGGCTGGTGGCCCTCGCCGCGGACGGCGACGAAGCGGCGACGCTCGACGTGACGCTCACGGCCCACGCTCCGCACGGCGGGCACGACGATGTCGCCGACATGCCGGCGCCAAGTGCTGAGCCGCTCGCCCTCGAGCGGGCCCGCAGCGGCCTCGTCACCGCCGGAACCCTCGGCCTGGTGGCCGCGGCGTTCGGCCTCGGCCTGGTGCTCGTGCGCAGACCGAACCGCGCGGCGTGAGGGCACCGTCGATGACCAGGCGGCCTCTTACCATGGGGCCGCTCAATGGCCCCCTGAGCCGGCGCGAGTTCCTGCATACGAGCACCGCCGCGCTGGGCGCCCTCGCCGGCCTCGAGCGGCTACTCCCCAGCTACGTGTGGTCGGCAGCGGGTGTCCGCGCGCCCGTCCCCACTCCACCAGTTCGTGCGTTCGATCTCACCATCGGCCGGACGGCGATCGGGATCGGCGACCGGCAGGCCGCCGCGAATACGATCAACGGCTCGATTCCGGGACCGCTCCTGCGGTTCCGCGAGGGGGACACCGTCACCCTGCGCGTCGCGAACGCGCTGCACGAGGACACCTCGATCCACTGGCACGGCATCATCCTCCCCAACGGGATGGACGGTGTGCCCATGGTTACGTTCCCCGGGATCAAGCCCGGCGAAACGTTCGTCTACGAGTACACGGTCCGCCAGAGCGGGACGTACTGGTACCACAGCCACTCGGGCCTCCAGGAACAGCTCGGCGTGTACGGGCCGATCATCATCGATCCCATCGAGCCCGACCCGTTCGCCTACGATCGCGAGTACGTGGTGATGCTCTCCGATTGGACGTTCGAGGACCCCCACGACGTCCTGGCGAACCTGAAGAAGATGGGCGGATACTACAACTTCCAGCGCCGCACCGTTGCCGATTTCTTCCGCTCGGGCGATCGCGGCGTGGCCGACCGCCTGAGCTGGGGCCGCATGCGCATGGACCCGACCGACATCGCGGACGTCACCGGCTACACCTACACCTACCTGATGAACGGGATGCCGCCGGCGTCCAACTGGACCGCGGTGTTCACGCCGGGGGAGCGCGTGCGGCTCCGCTTCATCAACGCCGCCGCCGGAAGCTTCTTCGACGTCCGCATCCCCGGCCTGCCGCTGACCGTCGTGCAGGCCGACGGTCAGAACGTCGAGCCCGTGACGGTGGACGAGTTCCGCATCGCCATCGCAGAGACGTACGACGTCATCGTCGAGCCCACCGAGGACCGGGCCTACACGATCTTTGCCGAGTCCATGGACCGAAGCGGGTACGCTCGAGGAACGCTCGCGCCACGCGCGGGCATGAGCGCGCCAATCCCGGAGCGGAGGCGCCGGCCCCTCCGCTCGATGATGGATATGGGCATGGACATGTCGGGCATGGAGATGGGGGGCATGATTATGCCCGGCATGGAGGCTGGCGGCCACGCCGGCCACGAATCGCAGCCGCCGGCAACGGAGGCGGCGGTGCCCCACGGGCCGGATGGTCACGGCCCCGGCAACTCCATGGTGCCGCAGGTCACCCGTCCGCGGCTTGACGACCCGGGCCTCGGCCTGGGGGAGGACGGCCGGCGGGTGCTGGTCTACCGGGACCTGCGCGCTGTCACCCCGAATCACGACCACCGGGAGCCGGAGCGGGAGCTGGAACTCCATCTCACCGGCAACATGGAACGCTACATGTGGTCGTTCGACGGCAGGAAGTTCTCCCAATCCCCGGAGCCCATTCCGATGCGGCTGGGTGAGCGCGTGCGCGTCACCTTCGTGAACGACACCATGATGGAGCACCCGATCCACCTCCACGGCATGTGGATGCAGCTGGAGAACGGCGCTGGGATGCGCCGGCCGCGCAAACACACCATCAACGTGAAGCCGGCCGAGCGGGTGTCGGTCCTGGTGACGCCGGACGTGCCCGGGAAGTGGGCACTGCACTGCCACATCCTGTATCACATGGAGGCCGGGATGTTCCGGGTCGTTGAAGTCGTGGACGGTCCCGCTGGGGAGACGGCTCGATGAGGAAACGACGCGGTCCCGGTGTCATCCGTGCGATGATGCTGCTCGCCGGGTTCCTCGTGCCCGGTGGGCTACCGCGCGCGGCAGCGGCACAAGTCATGGATGACAAGATCTACAGCTTGGTGCTCTTTGACCTGGCCGAGTACCGCCGGACCGGGAATGGCAATCCGGTGAGCTGGGACCTGGTCGGATGGGTCGGTGGCGACTTTACCCGCGTCTGGTTCAAGAGCGAGGGCGACGCGCCGACCACGGGCGGTGGTGGCGAGTGGGACGCCCAGGTCCTCTACGGGCGACTCATCGCCCCCTTCTGGGACGTGCAGTTGGGAGCGCGAATCGACGTTCGCTACGGCGGCGGCGGAGAGCGGGCCCGCGTGCTCGCCGTCCTCGGGCTCCAGGGCCTCGCGCCGTACTGGTTCGAGCTCGAGCCCGCTCTGTATGTGAGCCAGAATGGCGACGTGTCGGGACAGCTCACAGCCAGCTATGACATGTTCATCACGCAGCGCTTGATCGTCCAGCCGCGCCTCGAGGCGCACGCCGCCGTACAGGAGGTACCCGATTTCGGCGTCGGCTCCGGCCTGAACAGCATCGAGCTGGGCTTGCGTACACGCTACGAGTTCCGTCGGGAGTATGCTCCCTACCTGGGCGTCAGCTGGTTGCGCCGGGTCGCCGGGACGGCCGACCTCGCGCGGCGGGCAGGCGAGGCGGTCAGCGACTTCGCCGTGGTCGGCGGAATCCGGGTGTGGTTCTGAGCCGAAAGGCGAGGCGCCCGCCTCGCCAGCCGTTTGCCGCTGGCCGAGGGCGCCGGGGTGAACCACGGGTGGGAAGACTACCGGGAGCACCACCTGAAGCCCGAGCTGGCGGAGTCCGAGAACTTCCGCTACCGCTACTTCGCCATCGAGCCCCAAGTCCGGGGGAGCACGGCGTGGGCGCCGTTCCGGTACGAGCTGAGCGTGCACATCGGCGGGCAGCACATTGCGATGGACGGACGCGGCACGGCGGTCCTGGAGACGGCGGCTACAAGAAGGGCGTCCACGTCCCGTACTACGTCCGCGCGAAACGCTTGAACGACCACGCCTGCGAGCAGAACTGCGTGCGGGCCGAGCTCCTGGAGGCGGCGGTCACCGAGGACATCAAGGCGATGTTCCGGGATGAGCAGTTCATGGCCCGCATCCACGCGGAGGCGAACAAGCGGCTCGGCACCGAGAAGCCGATCCTGGAGTAAGGAGATCGGGAAGGTCGAGGCGCAGGCCGCCAAGGCCCAGGCGGCGATGGACCGCTACTTCGAGGCCTTCGAGGCGGGGACCTTGACGCCCGAGCTCTGCAACGAGAAGGTGGGGGACCTGCGCCCCCGCCTGGAGGAGCTGGAAGGCGAGAAGCGCGACCTCGAGGCCCCGCGGGAGCGGCTGAAGCTCCCCGCCGCCGACCGGGACATGCTGGAAGAGATCGTCAAGAGGTTCGAGCGGCTCATGGCCGAGGGCCCGGCCCCTCAAAAGAAGCACCCCGTAGCGGTTCTAGACCTGGAACAAAGAACTCCCGAGGCAGGACTCGAACCTGCGACCCGCTGATTAACAGTCAGCTGCTCTACCAACTGAGCTACTCGGGATCGGCACCGCCATCGCCTCGAGACGCCCCGGAACCGGCCTGCCACCGACCACCGGTCCCGCGACCCGTCCGCGAGCGGCGACCGATTCTAATCGCCGGCGTGTGCCTGAACAAGGTCCGCCCGGCGGCGGCCGGGCCCGGGCGTCCGACCCCGTGAGGGTGCCTTGGCAGCCCCGCGTGGCCGCCGTCGGCGTCGGAGTAGCGCGCCGCCGGCCCGGTGCCCTCGCCGGGCTCCCGAGCACCCTTGCGGCTGGTGTATGCGGCCGCCCATCTCTCGCTGGCCGTGCTCGAGTTGTTGGTCCACGTGCGCCCCGAACGCGTGCCCGATGGGTTGGTAGCCGTGGAGATCGACGTGCCTCGTGGAGCCCTTCGCGTTCGACGCGCGATTGTTCACGATGACCATGCGCCGCTAGCCGCCGCTGGCCCCCGCCATCGGGTGGATGGCGATGGTTGGCCTCGACGGCCATTCAAACATGGAGCCGGTTGTCTGCTGGGGGCTCCTGGCCCTCCGATCCCTTACCGGGGGGGAGGGCCGCCCAGCAGGCCCGATGCGGCAGATTCGGCTTCTGTTCGCCACAAGAACGCCCACCGTTGCGCCCACCCCGCATCAATCATACAAACCATTGCAAATCAATGACTTATGGTAGACACGAGAGCAGATGCTTTCGCTGGCGCAACGCCAGTAAGTACTCACGCTACCATTTTCGACATGCCTTGACCCGCACCCCCTGCCGTTCTGGCGCCTCCCTGTATCGTAAGTCGTTGTGTGGGCAATTCTTAGCTTGTCAAGCCCCCGGAAAATGTTACAGGAAAAACCCCTACCACTCCGGCCCTCCATCCATAGCTTTCCTCTCTGTGACGATCCACCCCTTGATCGGCCATCACGAGGCCAGGCGCCAGATCGCACGCGCGATCCGCGACCATCGGCTCCCGCACGTCATCCTGGTTACGGGACCGGAGGGGGTGGGCAAGCAGCGCTTCGGGCTCTGGGTCGCGCAGCGGTTGCTCTGCGAACACCCGGGCGACGTGGAGCCCTGCGGAGAGTGCCGCACCTGCCACCTGGTGCTCTCCTTGGGCCACCCGGACGTGCACTGGTTCGTGCCGATCCCGGTGCCCAAGGCAGCCGAGCCGGACAAGCAGGTGGAAGAGGCGGCCGAGACGCTGGCGGACGTGATGAACGAGCGGCGCGCGAAGCCGCTGTACCCGCGGCCCGACGGCATGGCCGCGCACAGCATGGCCAGCGCGCGGCTGCTCCAGCGCCGCGCCAGCCTGACACCGGTGGAGGGCCGCTGGAAGGTGTTCCTGGTGGGTGACGCCGAGCGGCTCGTGCCGCAGGAGTCGAGCCCGCACGCGGCCAACGCGCTGCTCAAGCTGCTGGAGGAGCCGCCGGCCGATACCATCTTCCTGCTGACGGCGGCCGACCGCCAGGCGCTGCTGCCGACGATCGTGTCGCGCGCGGTGCCGCTGCGGCTCCACCGGCTGGCGGACGACGAGGTACGCGCGTTCCTGGCCGAGCGGCTGCACCCACCGCTCACGGGACGCGAGCTCGACGCCCGGGTGGAGCAGGCGCGCGGCGTGATCGGCCGGGTGATCCTGGGCGAGCCCGGCGATGCCAAGGCCCGCCAGTCGGCGCAGGCGCTGCTCGAAGCCGTGGCGGCCGGCCGGGGTCCCCGGCTCGAGCGGGCGCTCCAGCAGGGGGCATGGCAGGCGCGAGGCGAGTTCTCGACGATGCTCGACGCGCTGAGCGACGTGCTGTCGCAGGCGGCGCGGGAGGCCGCGCAGGGACGCCCGGCCGCGGCGCTGCCCCCGGCGCTGCGCCGGCGGAGCCATCCGCTCAGGCTGGCACGGGCGCTGGAACGCGTGGCCGCCGCCCGCGAGGCCGCACAGGGCAACGTCAACCCGCAGTTGCTCCTCGCCGTGCTCGGCGAAGAGCTGGCGGAGGCGCTGTGAAGCTTACACACCTCGACGAGGGCGGCCGCGCCCGGATGGTCGACGTGGGCGACAAGCCCGAGTCGGTCCGCACGGCCACCGCCGAGGGGCGGGTGCGCATGTCGCGCGAAGCGTACGAGGTCGTCGCGCGGCAGGAAGCGGCCAAGGGCGACGTGCGCGCCGTGGCCGAAGTGGCCGGTGTCATGGCCGCGAAGCGGACCGGAGAGCTCATCCCTCTCTGCCATCCCCTGGGCCTCGACCACATCGCGGTCGAGGTGACGCCCGACGCCGATCTTCCCGGCGTGCGGGTGCGGGCCACGGCCCGCGCCACCGGGCGCACGGGGGTGGAGATGGAGGCACTGACGGCGGTCGCCGTCGCGTGCCTCACGGTGTACGACATGGTGAAGGCGGTGGACCGCGGGATGACCATCGGGGACGTCCGCCTGGTCGAGAAGACCGGCGGCACCCGAGGCGACTGGCGACGCGAGCCGGAACGCGGCTGAACCCGCCTTGGCCTGACGATAGACAGGAGAAGCCGATGCCACGAACCGATCTTGACCAACCGGAACCGCCCGCGATGAAGGTCCTGGGACCGCTCTTCCCCGCGGTGGCAACGGTGCTGCTGGCCATCGCGGTCGGCGGACTCAGGCGCCCGGCCAGCGGCGCCACGACCCAGACCCCGGCCGCGCCGGCGACCGTCGACCACCAGGTGTTGCAGCTCAATCGGCAACTGGAGGCGGTCAAGAGCGAATATGCCCGGATGAAGAGCCAGGTGGCCCGCGCCCAGGCCGTGCTGTCCTATTCCACCAAGTACCAGATCCCGGCCGACCTGGCCGGCGCCATCTACGATGCGGCGCAGAGCGAGGGGATCGACCCCGCGATCGCGTTCCGGCTGGTGAAGATCGAGAGCAACTTCGACGGTACTGCGCGGAGCCCGCGCGGCGCGATCGGCTATGCGCAGGTGCGTCTCGCCACGGCGCGACAGTACCTCCCCGAGCTCGAGGAGCGGCACCTGTATCGCCGGGACGTCAATCTGACGGTGGGGTTCCGGGTGCTGAAGGACCTGCTCCGGCGCTTCGACGGGAACATCGACCTGGCCCTGCTGGCGTACAACCGCGGGCCCGGCCGGGTCGAGCAGATCATCGCGGAGGGCGGCGACCCGTCCAACGGCTACGCCGACCAGGTGCTCAAGCGCAAGAAGCCGGCGCTGCCGCCGGCGCCGGTCATCGAGCCGGAATCGTGAGCTTGCTCCCGGCCACGATCCGCGAGGTCCTGAGACCGTTGGCCGCCTTGAGCCGAGCGACGGACACCCCGTAGCGCTCCGCGATCTCGGTGAGCGTGTCGCCCCGGTTGACCACATGCGTGCGTCCGCCGGGGCGGCGTGCGTTCCTCGATGCCGGCTTCGGCGAGGTCGTCCTCGCCGCCTTCGTCGTCGCCTTCGCTGTCGCCTTCGTCGCCCCGGCGGCGCGCGCCTTGCCGGCCACCGGCACCGGAATCAGCAGGCGGTGACCGCGGGCCACGCGGCCCTTCCGGATGGCGCCCGGATTCGCCTCGGCGAGGTCGGTCATGCGCACGCCGTAGCGCCGCGCAATGGTCCGCGCCGTCTCACCCCTGCGCACCGTGTGATAGCGGAACGTCGCCCGCTCGGGCGGCGCGGCCGCATAGGCCGCGGCGGCGGCCGCGCCCGTGCCGGCCGGCACGCGCACCCACGACGTGCCGCCCGGCGGCGTGATCTGCCGGATGAACTGCGGATTCAGCTCGCGCAGTTCCGCGGCGGTGGTGCCGGCCAGCGCGGCGATCGCCGCGAGCCGCACGCCCCCGTCCACCTCGATCGAGTCCCACGTGAACGGCTCGGTCAGGGGCTCGGGCTGCGCGAAGCCATAGCGCTCCGGTTCCTTCGCGATCATCGCCGCGGCAATCAGCTTGGGGACGTAATCCCGCGTCTCGCGATGGAGGTACGGCGTGCCGGCCAGCCGGAAATAGGTGTCGTCGGGCGTCTCCTCGAGTTCCTCCTCGCTGTCGTCCGCCGGCGCCCCGCCGCTGCCCATGCGGGCAAGCCCGCGCGAGACCCGCCCCGCGCCGGCGTTGTACGCCGCGGCCGCCAGGTAGTGCGACCCGAACATGCGGTAGAGGTCCTTGAGGTGGCGCGCTGCCGCGTCCGTGGCCTTGTACGGATCACGCCGCTCGTCCACCCAGTAGTCCACGCGCAGCCCGTAGAGCCTGGCGGTGCCCTTCATGAACTGCCACATCCCCACCGCCTTCGCCCGGCTCACCGCGTGGCTGGAATAGCCGCTCTCGATCAGCGCGAGGTAGACCAGATCGCCCGGCAGCCCGTACTCCTGCAGCTTCTGGCGGATCATCGGCTCATATCTGGGCATCCGCTGGAGCCAGATGCCGAAGCGCTCGCGTGCGGTCCCCTGGAAGAAGTCCAGGTAGTACTGCACGCGCTCGTGGCTCGCGTACGACTCCACCTCGATGTCGAAGCTCACCGGCGCCGTGGGCACAGCGCGCGCCGTGCCGACGTTGGGTCCACCATGACGGCGTTCCCACGCGCCGTTCTCCTCGTCCGGCACCGGCGCGGCCGCCTTGAGCTGATCGAGGATCAGGGCGTCGGCCGCGGAGTCGGCCTCGAGGCGGAGCGCGGCGTCGGTCTCCGCCAGGGTGCGCTGCGCGGTGCGGCGGGTGGCCCGGGTGGGCGCGGCGACAACGGCGGATGAATCGGGCGAGGTCGAGGCTGCGATCGGCCCCTGGACCGGACCGTGTTCTGGCGCGACGGCTGGCGGCGTGCTCGGTGCACACGCCGCGGCCGTCGCAAGGGACAACAACAGGACGCCGAGCCACGGGGATCGGGCCATGCGCAGAGTCTCCCGGCGGAGCGAGCTAGAAGGAAGGCTCAGTGTGATCGGATGGCGACGGGCATCCCCGCCGCGCGGCAAGCAATCACAATACTAGGACCGATGGACCCGCCGAACAACCCGAAGAACACCGAAACGGCAGCGTCTCGATCCTGTCCGCTGTCACCAACTTGTGCGACACATCATGCCGTGCCCTGGCCCTGCCGGTCGCGCCGGACGTCCCCGCGTTCGAGCAGGCGATTCGACGCGTTCAGCACGGCGAGCGCCGCGCTGCGCGGCGTCGCGGCACTGGCGAGCGACGAGCCCACCACGCGGACGCCGCCGTCATCCAGGGAGGCGAGCGAGGCGATGACCACGACGCCGTCGAACGCCTTCACGGCCTTGACGCCCGGGAGCTCGAACCGGACGTCGGGCACCGCCCGGGACAGCGCGGCCAGGCAGGCCTGGGCCGCCGCGCGCAGCCGGCCCGAGGGCGACGCCGTCCCCTCGGCGCGACCCACGAAGGCCATGCCGGCGTCCCAGCCGAGGGCAACGGTCGTGGACACGCGGCCGGCGTCGGGCTCGGCGGTGGTGAGATCGATGAAGCGGAGTCGTGCGCGTGGCGGGGGCGACGCCGTCATGGGTGCGTCAGGCCGTCTCGAACCGGACCTCGAGCTGGCGCGCGTGCTCGTCCGGCTGGCGGACCACGTCGAGCTCGAGATGGGCGCGGCCATCCGCATCCGCGTCGGCGCTCACCACCATGATCAGACCGTCGGAGAGCTCGATCCTGAGCTGGCGGAGATCGCTCCGCATGGCAGCCGAGACGACGGACTTGCCCTTGAGGGAAGCCAGGGACTCGGCAACACGGCGAAGATCCTGCAGCGAAATGTGCGAGGTCATGGGACGGGACCCGACGGCTCAGGAGAGGTGCTGCGCGATCAGCGCAGCGAGGCGGTCATCGGGGATCGACTCCGCCTCCTTGAACAAGTTGGCCTTTGACACCGACGACAGCGGATAGGCCGCCCAGAACGACAGGCCGTCCGGATTCCGCCGGAACCCGAGGACGAGCTCGTACGCCACGGCGTTGGCGCGGCGCTCGGCCACACAGGACACGTGCCAGAGGGTATCGCCAAGCTCCAGGACTCGCCAGGCCATATCCGTTGTCCGTTGACCGTTGTCGGATCGCGGCTCGCGGCTGGCGGATAACTTACAGCCGACGGCCGGCGGCCGACAGTTCAATCCCCATTCCGCACCAGCGCATGGAACCGGATGCGCAGATCGCGCGTGATCGGTCCCTCCGAGCCCTGGCCGATGATGCGTCCATCCACCTGGCGGATCGAGATGAGTTCCGCGGCCGTGCCGGTGAAGAAGGCCTCGTCCGCGGTGTACACGTCATAGCGGTTGATCAGCTCTTCCCGCACCTCGTAGCCCGCCTGCTGGCACAGTTCGATGACCGCGTCGCGCGTGACGCCGCGGAGGATGCCGGCGTAGGGCGGCGGCGTCCGCACGACGCCGTGCTTCACCACGAAGATGTTCTGGCCCGAGCCCTCGGCGACGTGCCCGCTGCTGTCGAGCATGATCACCTCGTCCGCGCCGGCCTGGATGCCCTCGATCTTCGCCAGGACGTGGGGCAGGTAGTTGAGCGACTTCACCCGCGGCGAGAGCGCCTCGCGGTGCGGGATCGGCGTGCCTGCCGTCACCACCGTGAGGCCCTTCCGGTAGCGCTCCTCGGGCCACAGCGAGATGGTGTCCACGATGATGATGACCGACGGCCTGGGGCACTTGCGCGGATCCAGGCCGAGATCACCGGTGCCGCGCGTGATCACATGCCGGAGGTAGGCGTCCTCGAGCCCCGACCGGCGGACCGCCTCCAGCGTGACGGCCGCCATCTCGTCCTTGGACATCGGCACCGTGAGCCAGATGGCCTGGGCCGAGTCGTACAGGCGGTCGAGGTGTTCCTTGAGGCGGAAGATCTTCCCGCCGTAGACGCGGATGCCCTCGAACACGCCGTCGCCGTAGAGCAGGCCGTGATCGAAGACCGAAATGCTTGCGGTGGAGCGGTCGTGCCAGGCGCCGTCGAGCCAGACTGTTGCCACGCGTCGGATCCCTGAGGAAGAACGGGGGAACGGAGAACGCGGAATTATAGACGGGCCGGCGGCGCGAGGGAACGACGGCGCGATGAACGGCCCGGTCCCCGGCTGTTCCGTGGCCGGGCGCGTTCCGGGCGGTACCGCGTGGTATTGTTAGGACGGGGATGAGGGCGCTGGGTCTCGAACCCAGAACCTACGGGTTAAAAGCCCGTTGCTCTACCAGTTGAGCTACGCCCCCCGGACGACCACCGGAAAATACGTGACTCGGAGAGTCCAAGCCATGACCGCTCGCCGCATCGCCGCCCTGACCGCCCTCCTCTGGGCGCTGACCCTGCCCGCCGCGGGCGGGCAGGTGCGAGCCCACAGCCCGGACCGCTGGCAGGTGACGCTGGCCGGCGGCGCCATCGAATGGGACGTCCGCCTGGTGAAGATCGACGGCGACTCCCTCCGTCTCACCCGCGCCGACTCGGCCTTTGCCCTGCCCATCGAGCAGATCACCGAGGTTCGCCTCATCCGGAAGTCCGAAGTACGGCTTGGCGGCGCCGACGGCGGCGTCCTCAGGGCGCTCACGGGCGGCGACGACGAGGTCTACGACCTCCTGCCGCTCGACTTCGCGGGGAAGATCAAGGTGATCCGGAAGATTCTGCTCGATCACCCGCCGGGGCAGGTGCCAGCACCTTCTCCAGCTCCTCCTTCACCTTCGCATCCTTCACATCGCCGAGGCGCGGGCCCAGCTTCGTCCGGATCACGTCCTGCGGCATCTCGCCCTTGATTCCGTCCACCATCCACTGGCGGACGTAGGCGCGGGAATCGTTGAGCCGGGCCACGAGCCGGTCCATCGCATCGCCGTCGCCGCGGCTGGCATAGACGGCCAGACCGCGGGCCGCGAAGGCCGACGCGGGTACCAGGCTGTCCACCGTCGCGACGAACGACGCGTCCCCCGTACCCACCGCCACCAGCATGGCCGCCTCGCGGATGACGTCCCGATAGGACCGCGCGGCCAGGCCCTTGCGGATGAGCTGGCGCCGCGCCACCG
>JBMOPM010000244.1:0-32023 GCA_049323575.1 Gemmatimonadota bacterium
GACGGGCTTCGGCCCGTCCCCGTTGTTTTGAACCCGGCAGACGGCTCGGGCCGTAGGCAATGTTGCGGGACGGGCTGCCGTCCGGTCCCCGCGACCGCGGCCTGGCCTCGCGCATCCGAATCAAGCGTTAGATTGAGGAACAGCACGTCCGGTGGAAGGGACGAGGTGGGGTCACATCATGAGGCTTAGAGGACAGACAATGTCCGTTCGTACGCTGAACTGGCTCAAGTTTGGTGGTCTGGTGGGGCTCGCATTTGCCCTCGGCCTCCTGTTCGCAGGGCTGCTCGACCTGCCCCATCGCTCCAGTGCACAGGAACGCTCGGGCTCACTCGCCTCGGGCCAGACGCCGATTCGCACGGTGCAGGCCCCGGTCATCCCGGGGACCCAGGCCCTCGTCACCCTGAGTGACGCGTTCGCCTCGGTGGCCGAGAAGGTCCGGCCGACCGTGGTCTACATTCGCGCGAAGCGGACCGAGAAGGCCCGCGTCCACGCGCGCCGCAACATCCCGCCCGGCATGGAGCCGTTCTTCCGCTTGCCGCGGGAGCCGCAGGTGCAGCAGGGGAGCGGCTCGGGCTTCATCATCTCCGAGGATGGCTACATCCTCACCAACAATCACGTCGTCGAGGAGGCCGACCAGGTCACGGTCAAGCTCTTCGACCAGCGTGAGTTCCCCGCCAAGGTGATCGGCACCGACCCGGCGACCGACGTGGCGGTGCTCAAGATCAATGCGAAGGACCTCACCCCCGCGGCGCTGGGCGACAGCGACGCCGAGCGCGTGGGCGAGTGGGTGCTGGCCATCGGCAACCCCCTGGGCGGCGATCTGACCTTCACGGTCACCTCCGGCATCATCAGCGCCAAGGGACGCGGGCTCACCGGCCTGCCGAACCGCAGCCGAGAGAGCATCCAGGACTTCATTCAGACCGACGCGGCCATCAACCCCGGCAACTCGGGCGGTCCGCTCGTCAACGTCCGCGGCGAAGTGATCGGCATCAACTCGGCCATCGCCAGCGAGACCGGGTTCAACGTGGGCTACGGCTTCGCGATCCCGATCAATCTGGCCAAGACCGTCATGAACCAGCTCATCACCCACGGCAAGGTGGAACGCGCCGCCCTCGGCGTGCTGGTGGGCGAGGCCACGGCGGTGGATGCCGAGTACGCCAAGCTCCCCGCGGTCAAGGGTGTACGGGTGCAGGACTTCCCCGAGAACTCGCCCGCGGCCAAGGCCGGCATCGAAGTTGGTGACATCATCACCGCGGTGGACGGCAAGCCGGTGGACTACGTGGCGCAGCTCCAGCAGATCGTGGGCTTCCGTCGCCCCGGCGAGGTGGTGAAGGTCGAGGTCGCCCGCAAGGGCGGCGTCCGCAAGACCTTCAGCGTCAAGCTGATGAGCCAGAACGACACGCAGCAGGAGGCGGAGAAGCCCGCCGACTCGGCCGGCGACGAGGGCAGCCCGGGCCCGCGCGGCAGCTCGATGGATCTCCTGGGTGTGCAGGTCAAGGCGGTCACGCCCGAGATCGCGCGCGACCTCCAGATCGATCCGTCGATCCGCGGCCTGCTGGTGACCGAGGTGGATCCGGAGGGCCCCGCCTTCCAGAACCTGAACGATCTGTCCACCCGGGCTCCGGACATCATCATCGCGGTGGAGGGCAAGCCGATCCGCACCGAGGCCGAACTCCGCGCCGCGATCCGCGACGCGGGGCCCGGCGGCATCCTCTCGATGCAGGTCTACAACGTCGCGCTCAAGCAGCGCCGTATCGAGCGGATCAAGCTGAGCGACGGCAAGATGTAAACGAGCCGGGGCTCGCCGAGCCCTCGCCAGGCCGCTGCGCTGGCAACGGTCACCGCCGCCCGGGCATCCTGTGGAGCGTCTCCCTGGATGTCCGGGCGCGCCGCATCTGCCCCTCCGGGGCGCCCTCCGCCACGTATCCATGGCGCCAGAGTACCGGCTCCGGCAGCCACTCCCGACCGAGCCGCGCCTCCTCTCCCGCGGCAACGCAGGCGGTCAGGATCGCACCGAGCGCTGGCCGGCCTTCAGCCGGGCTGCCGTACGAGAACGCATGCAGTTCCTCGCCCGCCGCCGCGAGTGCCCCGCGGCGGGTCAGTTCGGCCACCAGCACGCTGCCGGCGCGACGGATACGGTCCGCGGCCGGGACGCGCCGACGCCTCGCTGGCGATTAACGGAGATCGGCGCCTTTGCCGCGGAGTCCGCACCCTGGTCCGGGGTCGCGGTAGATTTCGACGTCGACACCGCGAGCAACGTCTGGATCGCCGATGGGATGGAACAGCAGGTGCTCCGGATCGATTCGGCGGGCCGGCTGGTTGCCCGGTTTGGGCGACGCGGGCCGGGGCCGGGTGAGTCCGGCGCCATGGCCGGCGTCCTGCGTGTCGGCGACCGACTGGCCGTGCGGGACATCGCGCGGGGCGGCATCATCCTGCTGGACGCGGAGGATGGCCGCGAGCACGCCGTCATCCGGCTGCCTTCGGCGAGCGATGGCCGACAGCTCTACCGCGCCGGCGGCGAGACCTTTGCGGTGCGCGGCGGCCTCCAGGGATCCAAGGACAGCATGACCGTCCTGTTCCGCCTGTTCCGCGACACGCTCCCGCTCGCCACGGGAGCCCTTGGCATCGAACCGGCCGGGACCCGCGCAGCCATCATGTGTGAGACCCCGGCAGGGTGGGTCCGGGCCTTCCCGATTCCGTTCGCGCCCCGCTCCTTGATGAACCTTCCTGCCCCGCCAGACCGCCAGGAACACGGGGCAGGCCCTGGACCCGATCCGCCTATCTCCCTTTCCGCCCCCGCCCGGGGGAACGCCCGCTCGATGGATCGAAGTCGACCGCCGGCTACCGCCGGACGCCGTCGCCAAGTCGACCTGGTCGAGGCCCTGGCGCCGTTCCGGCGGTTTCAGCAGACCGAGCCGGGGGCGCGCTGCCAGGGACCTGCGCCGCGTCGACCATCCGTTCGCCCGCTCATCGAGCAGATCGAAGCCGACGACAAGGGGCGTTTCTGGATCGGACGCTCGATCGCGGGCGGCTCCGGCCTGCTCGAGGTCTTCGGCCCGAACGGAGAGCGTCTGGCGACCCTGTCCGTGCCCCAGGAACTCAGCACGGGCAGTTTACCGGGTCGCGGCCCGGTTCCTGGTGAGCCACTCGCGGCGCGGCGAGGGGAGCGGGTTCCGCATCTTCCGCATCGACACGGGCAGCGGAAGCGGGCCGGAACGCCCGACCTGAGCCCGGCGCTCTGCCGGTCCCGTGTATCTTTCCCGCCGGGCGGGACCCAGGGACGGCGCAACATCGCCCCCGCCCCGCGTCCTGCCCCCGTGCGTTACACATCGACCACACCAGCCATCGGCCCCCGTGCGCAACCGCCAGCTCATCGCCCTGATCGCGCTCATCTCCGGCCTCGTTGCCCTCTACCTCCACCTCTGGAAGCTCGGCATCACCGGCACGCTCACCTGCGGCGGCGGCGGGAACTGCGAGTACATCATGATGAGCAAGTACGGCTGGTTTCTGGGCGTGGACGTGGCGCTGATCGGCACGGTGGGCTACGCGCTGATCTTCCTCGCCAGCATATGGTCGCTCATGCCGGGCTGGGTGGACCGCCGGGAGCCGGCCCTCGTGCTGCTGGTGCTGATCGGCGGCGCGGTGCTCTTTACCGTGCGGCTCAAGTACTACGAGTGGTTCGTGCTCCAGGGCTTCTGCCCCTGGTGCTTCGAGAACGTCGTGGCCATCACCCTGTGCGCCATCCTGATCGCGCGCGAATGGCGGCGGGTGAGAGCGCTGGGCAATGAGCCCGGTGAGATCTCGTCAGCCCCGGTGTCGCCCTGAGCCGACCCTGCGTCGGTTCTGCGGGGAGAGCGTCAGGGCACGAACGTCACCGTCCCCACCGGCACCAGCAGGCCGAAGTCGGACTCCACCGCGGCGAGGGCGTGGTAAGTGACGCCCGGCTGGAGCGCGTCGGCTGCTCTCTCCAGCGTAGCGCCTGCGGGGGGTTCGCCGTAGCGCACGCCGCTCGAGATGCGGTTGCGGCGCCCGGTGCCGCCCGCGCCGATCCCCACGATCTGCCACGCGAGGAGGCGCAGGTCGCCGGGATTCTGGGACGTCAGCCGGCTGACCGTGATCGCGCCCACCATGCAGCCGCCAGGCCACGTGAAGATGGGCGTCGTCCCGCTGGTGACCGCGATGGCGAACTGGGTCGTGCAGGTGCCCGTCACGGCCGGAGCCGTCGTCTCGCCGCCGCAGGCGACGAGTGCGCCGGCCAGGATCACCGCGCGGGCGGGATGGATGGGGGCCATCTTCCACGTTACCACTCCGGCCAGGAACGGGATAGACCGGGCGGCCCGTCCCTGCGCGCTTTCTCGCCCTGTTGCAGACCGGCCGAAAGCGTATTTTGGAGGAGCAAAGGAGACGCGATGCGCGCAGCCCCGCTCAAGCAGTTGGCCTTTGACTACGAGTCACAGGAGGTTGGTCGCAACTCCCTGATCGTTCACGCCGATTGCTTCGAGTGGCTAGGCCGGGTTCCCGAAAACACGCTGCACGCTATCGTGACGGACCCGCCGTACGGCGTCCTCGAATACGACTTCGACCACCTAGAAAAGCGGGCGAACGGCAACGGGGGCATCTGGCGCATCCCGCCGAGCTTTGACGGGCACGAGCGATCACCCCTCCCCCGGTTCACGGCGCTGAACACGAAGGAGCGCGAGGCCGTCCGGCGGTTCTTCACGGAGTGGTCGCGCGTGGTCCTGCACGCCCTCCGCCCGGGTGGACACGTCTTCGTAGCCGGCAACGCTTTCCTGTCGCAGCTTGTCTGGTCGGCGATCGTCGAGGGAGGGCTGGAGTTCCGGGGCGAGCTGATCCGGCTCGTACGAACTCTGCGGGGCGGTGACCGTCCCAAGAACGCGCACGAGGAGTTTCCCGACGTGTGCTCGATGGCGCGCGGCTGCTACGAGCCGTGGGGCATCTTCCGCAAGCCGATGCCACCGGGGATGAAGGTTTCGGACTGCCTGCGCAAGTGGGAGACGGGCGGGCTGCGGCGGCTCCCCGATGGCTCGCCGTTCTGCGATGTGGTCCCATCCGAGCGAACGCCACGCCGGGAGCGCGACATCGCGGACCATCCGAGCCTCAAGCCGCAGTCGTTGCTGCGGCAGCTTGTCCGAGCGGCACTCCCGCTGGGGCGGGGTCTCGTCTGCGACCCGTTTATGGGCTCGGGCTCAACAATCGCGGCGTGTGAGGCGCAAGGCCTACGGGCGGTGGGTGTCGAGCGGTACCCGGACTACTACAAAATGGCTGCGACGGCCATCCCGAAGTTGGCCGGTCTCGCCGTGGCGCAACCTAGAGCCGACGAGTTGGCCCTCGACCTCGCCTAGCCGCGTTCAGCAGGATGGGATCAACGTAAACCGCGTTGGCGATCATCCGCTCGCACGCGTCGGGATTGACCGTTGCCGTAATCGTCCGTCGACTTCCCTCCCGCCTCCCCGCAAACGTCCAATTATCCTGCGTCAGACGACCAGCCGCGACTTGGAGGAAACGGAACGGCTTGGGCCCGATGCCCTCGCCCGGATCCACGGGTCGGTTGCTATCGAACGAGAACACCATAAGGTACGTATTTTCTGCGTTGTGTCCCTGCCAGCTTTTCAAGTTACGGCTTCCCTTCACCTCGATCCCCTCTTCACCATGCTGACACCGGTCGTCCTCATAACGCCCGCACGGGATGAGGTCCGGGTGGCCGTTGTGATAACGGTTCGGCACTAGGCCTTGGCAGTACTTCGGAATGGTGGCCTTTATGAACTCGCCAACCATCGAGCTGAAGTTGGCCTGCATCAGCATCGACTCAAGGCGTGGGTTGCCACGCCGGTTTAGCTGCTTGTTGACAAAGCCAAGGAACGCGAGAAAGTCCTCCATCGCTCTTCTGACGTGGTCGGTGGTAAGTCCGTAGGGAAGGGCAGCATTCGCGTTAAAACCTGCCGGGTCGAGGGATACTGGCGTGCAGGCCCGCAGTTCGGCATTTTTGGGCACCATGGCTCAGGAAGCTATTATGAGCTGCGGGATTCCTCAATGCGGCGCTAGAGAGCAGCGGCCGCGCGACCCCGGAGAAGGAACGGTTCCCTGTCGGTGGCGACTGCCATCGCCAGGGCGTCGGCGAAGGCGGGCGACCGGCACCCGAGCTTCACCCGGATGTGAGCCTTCGCCTCAATGAGCCTCTTCCCCGCCCCGATGACGGTCCAAGCGATCGCCGTCCGTTCGCGCACGAGCTCGTCCCGGTGCCGAAATTCGGGAACGACTTCGCCGTATCGTTGTCGCTCCCTTCGGCTGCAAACAAGCTGACTTCTACGACCAGTGCGGGCTCGCTCGTGACACGACGCAGGGGTGGTTTCGGCGTTCACCCCAGATGCCCGACACCGCGTCGCTCGCCGTCACCGAGAAGGCACAGATTGTTGCTTGTCTGGCTCGTCCTTAACCAAGGCGAGATGGACTGGCCCCAGGGTACGCTACCCACCGCCGTCCGGGCCGACCTAGAGGCGCGACACGGCAAGGGCGCGCTGCGACGCTACTCAGGCACTGGCCAGCCGATCCGGCCGAGCTGTGGGAGGAGGCGATCGCCTACGCGGCCGACCTGGCTGAGGAGAAGTACGACTCGGAAGTCGAGAGGACAGCTAGATGGCGCGTCAGCCCAAGGGCCCGAGGGGCCCGGAGATGTATCGGTGCGCCACCCCGCAATGCGGACGCAACCTCGTCGTCTCACAGTATATGGCCGGCCTACAGGAGGACACACAACCTGATCGCATCCACCGCATGGCCGAGTCGGGGATGGTGGGGTTTACGCTGTCCCGTACGTGCGGGCACTATACCGTCGTCTCGCCATGGCGGGAGGCTAGCCCGGCACCCTAGCCGCTTCGGCAGCCCCGGCTGCCGTACCTGTTAAGATTTCAACTTCCGCTTGCGAAGAATAGCGGCAAGAACAACGAACGCACCGCAGAGCCGCTGAGTCGTTGGGCGAACGTGGCGAAACTGGCAGACGCGCAGGACTTAGGATCCTGTCCCGCAAGGGGTCCGGGTTCGACTCCCGGCGTTCGCATGCAAGCACTCAGGGCGCGTCCGCGGATGCCCGCCCCCGCCGGATAGCGTCCCTCGCCGCACCCGTCTAGCTTTCTCCCGCTATGGCCGAGATCACCGTACAGCGCGCCGGCGGCGACGTCGCCTCGAAGCGCCTGCAGATTACCGTGCCCGCCGAGCGGGTGCGCGAAGCCGAAGAGAAGGTCGTGCGGACCTACGCCCGCCGGGCCCGTCTGCCGGGGTTCCGCCCGGGCAGGGCACCGGAAGGCGTCGTGCGCAAGCGCTTCAGCGAAGCGATTCGCCAGTCCGTGCTCGAGGAGATGATCCGCGAGAGCTGGGAGACGGCGAAGACGCAGGAGGCGCTCAAGCCGGTCGCCGACCCGTCGATCACCAACCTCAAGTTCGACGAAGGCGGCCCCATCGAGTTCGAGCTGGTGGTGGAGATCCGGCCTGAGCTGACGCTGGCCCGGACCGGCGGCTTCACCCTCACCCGCACGGTGCCCCCGGTGACCGACGCGGACGTGGCCGAACAGTTGCAGCGGCTCCAGGAGCAGAAGGCGAGGTGGCTCCCTGTGGAGGGAGCGAAGCCCGCCCCGGGCAACCTGGTGCGGGTGACCGTGACGTCGGCCGATGCCGACCCGGCCTCGGCGCAGCCGTCGTCGCTGGTGCTGGGCGAGGGCCAGGCGATCCCCGAGCTGGAAGAGCGGATCATGAGTCTGCTCCCGGGCGAGACGGTCGAAGCCGAGGTCCGCTTCCCGGACGACTTCCCGGACCAGGAGCGCCGCGGCCAGTCCCGCAAGGTGCGCGTCACGCTGCACGAGGTGAAGCGGAAGGAGCTCCCCGCCCTGGACGACACCTTCGCGCGCGAGCTGGGTGACTTCGACTCCCTGGCGGCGCTCGAGGCCGCAGTCCGCGAGGATCTGGAGAAGGACGCCCAGCGCACCGCCGACGCCGGCCTGCGCGAGCAGCTCGTGGCCCAGCTCGTGGAGGCCAACGCGGTGCCCGCCCCCGAGTCGATGGTGCACCGCTTCCTGCACAGCCTGGCGGCCATGTACCAGATCCCCCAGGACCGCCTGGGCGCGTTCGAGCAGGAGTTCCACGCGATGGCCGAGGCGCAGGTGCGGCGGGAGCTGGTGCTGAGCGCGGTGGCGGAAACGGAGAAGCTCTACGCGACGGAGGCCGAGGTGGACGCCCGGGTGCAGGAGATGGCGGCCGCGCGCAACGTGCCGCCCGCTCAGCTCTACGCGTCGCTGGAAAAGGCCAACCGGCTCCGGGACCTGGAGCGGCAGATCACCGAGGAGAAGGTGTTCGCCTGGCTCCTCAGGCAGTCAACCGTGACCGAGGCATAGGGTCATGACGCTGTATCCTCCGTACATCATCGAGCGGTCGAGCCGCGGCGAGCGGACGTACGACATCTTCTCGCGGCTGCTCATGGACCGGATCGTCTTTCTGGGCGCGCCGATCAACGACGACGTCGCGAACATCATCATCGCGCAGTTGCTGTTCCTCGAGGCGGACAACCCGGAGAAGGACATCTATCTCTACATCAACTCCCCGGGCGGCTCCGTCTCGGCGGGCATGGCGATCTACGACACCATGCAGCATCTCCGCGCCCCGGTGAACACCATCTGCATGGGCATGGCGGCCTCGATGGGCTCGTTCCTCCTCTGCGCGGGCACCAAGGGGAAGCGGAGCGCGCTGCCGCACTCCCGGATCATGATCCACCAGCCGTCGGGCGGAGCCCAGGGGACCGCCGCGGACATCGAGATCACCGCGCGGGAGATCCTCTACCTGCGCTCGAAGATGAACCAGCTGTACGCCTTGCACACCGGCCGGCCGCTCGAGACCATCGAGCGGGACATGGACCGGGACCGCTATATGAGCGCGGAGGAGGCGAAGGCGTACGGGCTCATCGATACCGTCTTCGCCCCCCGCAAGACGGCGGCCCCTGCCGCCGCGGCGCAGACGGGCACTTGACGCTCGTCGGGGCAGGGTTCCACCTTTTCCGAGGCGGATTCCCCGCCCCTTCCTTCACCTGACGGCGACGATGTCCAACGACAAGCACCTGCGCTGCTCATTCTGCGGCAAGTCGAAGGACGCGGTCCGGAAGTTCATCTCCGGCCCGTCGGTGTACATTTGCAACGAGTGCATCACCCTCTGCAACGAGATCCTGGCGGAGGATGAGGAGCGCGAGGTCGCCGAGAGCATCACGCAGGTCCCCACCCCCGCCGAGATCAAGGAAGTCCTCGATCAGTACGTGATCGGGCAGGAGCGGGCCAAGCGGACGCTGGCGGTGGCGGTCTACAACCACTACAAGCGCATCAACGCCAGCAACGGCCGGGACAACGACGTCGAACTCGACAAGTCGAACATCCTCCTCCTCGGCCCCACCGGCGTCGGCAAGACCCTCCTCGCGCAGACCCTCGCCCGCATCCTCGACGTCCCCTTCACCATCGCCGACGCGACCACGCTCACCGAGGCGGGGTACGTGGGCGAGGACGTGGAGAACATTCTGGTCCGGCTGCTCCAGGCCGGGGACTTCAACGTCGCCGAGTGCGAGCGCGGGATCGTCTACATCGACGAGATCGACAAGATCGCGCGCAAGTCCGAGAACCCGAGCATCACGCGGGACGTCTCGGGGGAGGGCGTGCAGCAGGCGCTGCTCAAGATCCTCGAGGGCACCATCGCGTCCGTGCCGCCGCAGGGCGGCCGGAAGCATCCGCAGCAGGAGTACATCCAGATCAACACGCGGGACATCCTGTTCATCTGCGGCGGCGCCTTCGACGGGCTGGAGAAGATCATCCAGGCCCGCACCGGCCGGCAGACGATCGGCTTCGCGGCCGACGTCCCGGCCGCCGAACGGCCCGCGTTCAACAAGCAGTCGCCGTACGCCGAGGTGGAGCCGGACGACCTGCTCCGCTTCGGCCTGATCCCCGAGCTGGTGGGCCGCCTCCCGGTGGCCGTGGCGCTGGAGGCCCTGGACGAGGAGGCGCTGATGCGGATCCTCGTGGAGCCCAAGAACGCGCTCACCAAGCAGTACAAGAAGCTCTTCGAGCTGGAGAACGTCGGGCTCACCTTCGATCAGGCCGCGCTGCGCGCGGTGGCGAGCAAGGCCCTCAAGCGCGGCACCGGCGCCCGCGGCCTGCGCGCCATCCTCGAGCAGGTGATGACCGACATCATGTTCGACCTGCCGACCCGGGACGACGTCCGTGAGGTGATCATCACCGCGGAGTCGATCACCGAGGGCACGCCCCCGCTCGTGGTCACCGAGCGCGCACGCCAGAAGAGGGAAGCCTAGGCGGACAGGTGACCTCTCCGCTCGCTTCTCTCCCCGTCGAATTCATCGGCAGCTTCCCCTCCGGCGACGTCGCGCTCGATCCGCCCCTGCCGGAGTTCGCGTTCATCGGCCGGTCCAACGTGGGCAAGTCCAGCCTGCTGAACGCGCTGGTGGGCCGCAAGGGCCTCGCGCGGGTGAGCGGCACGCCCGGCAAGACGACGCTCCTCAACGTCTTCCGCCTGCCGTCGCTGTATCTGGTGGATCTTCCCGGCTACGGCTTCGCCCGGGCGAGCAAGGCCGCGCGCGCCGCCTACCGGGCGCTGCTGCTCGACTATCTCGGCGGCCGCTCGACCCTGGCCGGCGTGGTCTGGCTGCTGGACGTGCGCCACGACCCGTCCGCCGACGACCTTGCCATGGCGCAGGTGCTGGCCGACACCGGCCGGCCCGTGCTGGTGGCCTTGACCAAGGCGGACAAGCTGAGCCGCATGGCGGCGCGGGAGCGCGAGCGGACGCTCGCCCGGGACCTGGGCCTCGCCCCTGACCAGGTGCAGCTCACCAGCAGCACCACCGGCCTGGGCATAGCCAACCTGGCGGAGAGCATTCTCGCTGCAGCCGGCGCGGACGCCGTGCGGGACTCGTAGCCGCCTTCCGACCCGTGCCCGGAGGCGTCATGCCTCACCTCCCGCTCCGCCAGATCACCGTTCCCGACCCCGCCGCCCGGCTCTGCGACGCCTGGCTCGAGGAACTCGACGCCCGGCTCTCCACCCCGGGCGCCGACTGGTACCGCATCTGCCGGGACACGCTGTTCGCCATCTGGTATCCGGGCCATGCCGATTACGACGGCATGGTGGCGGATCCTGCGCTCCCCGGGCCCACCCGGGCGAGCCTGCTCGCGCTCGATCCGCACCATGTCACGCTCGAGCCCGAGTACTACGCCGACGTGGACCCGGAGCGCTACGCCAGGGTCAAGCCGCTGCACTGGCTGTGGCACGGCTTCGACCGCTCGCCCATGGGCGGGACGAACGTGCATCTGGGCGTGCGGTTCCGCCGGGTCCTCGCCCGCCACCTCTTCGCGCGTTGCGGCCGCAACTTCAAGTGCTTCCAGCACGTCGAGTTCTCGTTCGGATACAACCTCGAGGTGGGCGACGACGTTGTGGTGCACCGCGGTGTCCTGCTGGATGACCGCGGCGGCATCACGCTGGGCCATCGGGTGAGCCTCTCGGACTACGCCAACATCTACAGCCACACGCACAGCATCGCGGACCAGGCCGACGTGACCAGCGTGCGCACCGTGCTGGAGGACGATGTGCGGATCACCTATCACGCCACGGTGCTGGCCGGCGTGCGCGTGGGACGCAACGCCATGGTGGGCGCGATGGCCGTGGCCACCAGGGACGTCAGGCCCTTCCACGTCAACGTCGGGATTCCGGCCCGATCCATCCGCGTCAAGCCGGGCGCCCCGGCCGAGTACCTGGTGACCGAACGGGTCGCGCGCCAGCCGCGCGAGGGGCCGCCCACCTGAGCGACAGGTCCGCCGCCTGGGTGATGGCGGCCACCGCCGTCGTCGTGGCGGCCTGGCTGGCCTGGCGGCACGCCCGCACGCGCCGGCGCCTCACCGCACTGGAACGGGGAAAGCAGGAGGCCGCCCGCCAGCTCGATCGGCGCATCACCGAAATCTTCTCCCTGCAGGAAATCAGCTACATCCTCTCGGCATCGCTGCAGCTCGATGCCCTCGTGGCGCAGGTAGCCCGCTTCACCGAGCGCTTCCTGCGGGCGGATGGCGTGCTGCTCGCGCTGGAGGAGGACCAGGGGTCGCCGCTTTGCGTGGTGGCCGCCGAGGGCCTTCTCGCGCGGCTGCTGGGCCGGGAACTGACCGAGGCCGACGCCCCCGTGGTGCTGCAGGCGATCGGCCGCGAGCGCGTCGAGGTGGCGGACGCGCGCACCCACCCGGGCCTCGCCGTGGTCGACGTGCCCGCCGGCGCGCTCGCCGTCGCCCCGCTGCAGGCCCACGGCGTGACGTTCGGCGCCCTCGTCGCCCTCCACCGCGGCGACGCGGCGTTCGGCACCGAGGACATCTGGCTCCTGTCGACCGTCGCCATGCAGACGGCGGTCGTCGCAGCCAACAGCCGGTTCGTGGAGCTGATCCAGCGCGGCAAGGACGAGTGGGAGACGCTGTTCAACGCGCTCACCGAGGGCATCGCCGTGATGGGGCCGGACGGCAGGATCGAACGCGCCAACCGTTCGCTGGCGCGCTTCGCCGGCCGCCCCGCCGCCGAGCTGATCGGGCAGGACCTGGGGGCGATCCTGCCGGGCTCGGCCGAGCCGCTGCGCGAGCTGCTCGCCGCCACGCAACGCGGCGAGGCCCCCGGCCGCGCCATTCAGGCCATCGCCGGCGGCCGCACCCTTCGCCTCACCGCCTCGCCGGTCACGGGGCCGGGCGCGCGGGCCGCTGCGGTCGTGCTGGTGGAAGACGTGACCGAGCAGCGCACGCTCGAGGCGCAGCTCATCCAGAACGAGAAACTCGCCGCGGTGGGCCAGCTCGTGTCGGGCGTGGCCCACGAGCTCAACAACCCGCTCACCTCGATCGCCGGCCTCAGCGAGCTGCTCTTGGAGCAGGGCGCGATGACCGGCGACGCGCGTCAGCACCTCGAGGTGATCCACCAGCAGGCCGGCCGCGCGGGCCGGATCGTCCGCAACCTCCTGACCTTCGCCCGCAAGGGGGAACCCGAGCGTCGCCGGATCGACGTCAACGACCTCGTGATCCGGACGACGCGGCTGGTGGCCCACGATGTCCACCGCCGCGGCATCGCGTTGGAGACGGCGCTCCTGCCCGGGAGCGGCACGGTCCTGGGCGACGTCCACGAACTGCAGCAGGTGCTGCTCAACCTGCTCACCAACGCGATCCACGTGCTGGCCCAGCTTCCTTCGGATGCGGCGCCGCGCGTCACGGTCTCCACCGCTCGCACGTCGCGGGGAATCGACATCGCCGTACGGGACAACGGCCCGGGCATCCCGCCCCAACTCCGCGGCCAGCTCTTCACCCCGTTCTTCACTACCAAGGATCGCGACCAGGGGACGGGCCTGGGCCTGTCGATCAGCTACGGCATCGTGAAGTCCCACGGAGGCGGCCTGGTGTACCTGCCGGCGCCGGATCGGGGCGCGGAATTCGTGGTCACCCTCCCCGAGGCGGGCGCGGCCGAGCCCGGCGCGGCGGACCCTCCCGACCCCGCGGCCGCCCCGCCGCCGACCCGGCGGCTCCTGCTGGTGGACGACGACCCGGCGGCGCATCGGCTCGCGGCGGCGGTCTTCGCGGGCCGGGCCGAGCTGACCTGGGCCCGCACCGCCGACCAGGGCCTCGCGCTCGCGGCCGCCGGCGAGTTCGACCTCATCCTCGCCGACGCGAGGACCGCCCTCCCCGACGGCACGACGTTCGCCATCGCGCTCGCGCGCGCGCGACCGGCAGCGGTTTCCCGTCTCATCCTCGCTGCCCGCGACGACACCGAGCTGCCCCTGCTGCCCGATGGCTCCATCGTCGCTGCCCTGCCCAAGCCCTTCAGTCCGCGGGATCTGAGGGATCTGGTCACCGCCCTCCTCGAGCCCGGCTGAACGACTCGCGCCGCGCGTCACGGGTCACAGTGGCGAATCACCTCCCCGCTGTGACCCACCCGTTGCACGGCCGTGCCCCACCCGAAACACCGCTCCGCAAGAATCCGGCGTCGGGAGTGTCCGTCACAGCGCCGATCATGCCGCCCATGAGCCGGCGCGTTTCTCGAGCCAGGGCCGGGGTCATGATGAACTCGCGTGCAGGAACGGTTGTCACGGTGGTGCTGGGTGCGATGCTCATGTTCACCTCCGCGGCGTGGTCCCAGCGACCGGGCCGCGTGGTGGGCAAGGTGTTCAACGCGGCCAGCGGCGAACCCATCGCCGGGGCCATCGTGGACATCGAGGGCACGGCGCTCCGCGCGACCACCGCGATCGACGGCCGGTACACGCTGGCCAACGTGGCGCCGGGGACCGTCTCGGTCCGCGTCCGGATGGTGGGGTACCGGCCCAAGACCATCACGGGCATCGTGGTGAAGGAGGGCACGGCCGCTGTCCAGGACGTGACCCTCGACGCCGAGCTGGTGCAGCTCTCCGAGATCACGGTGAGCGCGGAAGGCGAACGCGGCTCGGTCAGTCGCGCGCTCGAGGAGCAGCGCAGCGCCGCCAGCATCATCAACGCCATTACCGCTGAGCAGATCGCGATGAGCCCCGACGGCGACGCGGGCCAGGCCGTGCAGCGGGTGGGCGGCGTGTCGGTGCAGGACGGCAAGTTCGTGTTCGTGCGCGGCCTGGGCGAGCGGTACACGCAGACCTCGCTCAACGGCGCGCGCATCCCGAGCCCCGAACCCGATCGCAAGGTGGTTCCGCTCGACCTCTTCCCCTCCGGCATGCTGGAGGCGATCACCACCTCGAAGACCTTCACGCCCGATCAGCCGGGCGACTTCAGCGGCGCGCAGATCAACCTGAAGACCCGGGAATTCGCCGCCCGGCGCACGGTGACCTTCTCGCTGTCCAGCAGCTACAATGCCGCCGCCACGTTCAAGCCGCTGCCGCGCGCGCCGTCCGAAGCGGGCGACTGGCTGGCCGCGGGCGCCTCGCGGCGCGCCCTGCCGGCCGGCCTCCGCGAGGCGGGCTCGCTCGCCGGCCTCACGCCATCGCAGATCAACGGCCTCATCGGCCAGTTCCGCAACGTGTGGAGCGCCCCGTCGGTCGAGCCGTTCTTCAACGGCGCGATCAGCGCGTCCATCGGCGGGGAGGATCCGATCGCCGGCCAGCCCATCGGCTATCTGGCCTCGTTCAACTACAGCAATCAGCAGGACGTGCGCGCCGACGAGACGCGCGGCCTCGCCGCCGGCAGCGCCGCCGGCACCTTCCCGTTCAACACCTACCACGGCCGGACGGCGAGCCGCAGCGTCCTGTGGGGCGGCCTGCTGAACCTGAGTACCCGGATCGGGAGCGGCACCAGGCTGGAGCTGAGCAACACGTTTACCAGGAGCGCGGACAACTCGGCGGCTACGCTCAGCGGCACGACCGAGGAGTTCGCCCAGTTCGATCCGCTCTTCACCACGCGCCTCAGCTACATCGAGCGTTCGGTCCGCTCCAACCGTCTGGCCGGCGAACACCTGATCGGCGCGAAGAACCTGATCGACTGGTCGGTGGTGAGCTCCGGCGTCACCCGTCACGAACCTGATCGCTCCGATCTCGCCTACCAGGGCGCTGCCGATTCCGCCACCGGGCAGATCCGGCCGGTGGCGTGGCCCGGTCAGGCACGCTTCGCCACCCGCACGTTCTCCGAACTCTCGGAGAGCGGCTGGGACGTCGCCGCGAGCGTCCGGCGGTCGATCGGCCCGGAGTCGAATCCCGCGTTCATCAAGGTGGGCGGCCTGTTCCGGACGGTGAGTCGCGACGCGGACACCCGCGCCTACGACATCCTGAACCAGGCGCTGAGCCCGGCCGAGCTGGCGCTGCCGCCGGAGCAGCTCTTCTCCCCGGCCAACATCCAGCGCGGCGCGTTCACGCTGTTCGCCAACGCCAACGCCGGTCGCTACACCGCCGACGAGACGGTCGGGGCCGGCTTTGCCATGGCAGAGATCCCGCTGTCGCGGCGCCTGCGGGTGGTGGGCGGCGCCCGGGTCGAGTACTGGCGCCTCGACGTGAACACCACGACCGTGTTCGGCCAGCAGGTGCCGGCCCGGCCGCGCAAGCTGGACGTGCTGCCGTCGCTCGCGCTGAACCTGGGGCTCACTGACCGGATGAATCTGCGGTTCTCGGCGTCGCAGACGCTGTCGCGGCCGGAATACCGCGAGCTGTCCCCGGTGCCGTACTTCGAGCAGATCGGCCTCCTGACCACGTTCGGCAACGCCGATCTCCGGCGCGCGCTGGTACAGAACGTCGACGCGCGCTGGGAATGGTATCCCCACCCGGGCGAGATCGTCAGCGTCGCCCTCTTCGGCAAGCGGTTCACCGACCCGATCGAGAAGGTGATCGTGCTCCAGGCGGGCTCGCAGGCGCTCACCTTCGTCAACGCCGAGCGGGCGTCCAACTACGGCGCCGAGGTGGAGATCCGCAGGAACCTGGGCCGCTGGTTCGGCCGGAAGCTCGAGGCATGGTCGGTCTTCGGCAACGCGACCTGGGTGAGGAGCGACATCACTCCGGGCCACAGTGGTGTCTCCGCGCTCACCAACGGCAACCGGCCGATGGTGGGCCAGTCGCCGTACATCGTCAACGGCGGCGTCGGCTTCGCCCCGCCGGGCAGCGACTTGAGCGTCACGGCGCTCTATAACGTGGCCGGCCGGCGCATCGTCGAAGCGGGCTCGGGCGGCCTGCCCGACGCCTACGAGGAAGCTCGCCACATGATCGACGTCACCGCGGTGATCCCGGTGACCCACCAGCTCTCGTTCAAGTTCGAAGGCAAGAACCTGCTCGATGCACCGTATCGCCTCACCCAGGGCCAGGTGGAGCGCTATCGGTGGCGCACCGGCCGGATCTTCGGCGCCGGCTTCACCTGGCGGCCCTGAGGGAGGAAGCGCGAGTCCCGCGAGACGCAACCGTGACCCACGCGTGAAGTCGGCGAGATCGCGACCCTTTTCTTACACCACGGGTTGCGGCGGCTCGTTCGGCGCTCGACTCCACCGAGCACTCACCTCATCCGTTGGGAGAAACGATATGCGCGTGTCAGGCAGCATCATGATGGCCGTGGCGGCCGCACTCGCGGCCGGCGGCTGCAGCGACAGCGGCACCGGCACCGGCGGCACCGGCCCGAACCCGACCCCGGCGTGCGGCGGCGGGTCCACGGTGATCCAGGGCCCGATCACACAGAGCTGCACGCTCACCGCCGGGCAGACGTACACGCTCAAGGGCTATGTGAAAGTGCAGAACGGGGCGACGCTCACCATCCAGCCGGGCACGCGGATCGTGGGGGACCTCGCCACACCGGGCAGCTCGCTGTGGATTCTCCGCGGCGCCAAGCTCATCGCGGAGGGCACGGCGCAGCAGCCCATCGTGTTCACGTCGGCCGCGCCCGTGGGCAGCCGCAAGCCGGGCGACTGGGGCGGCATCGTCATCATCGGCAACGGCGTCATCAACCGGACGGCCAATCCCGTGCTCACCGAGGGCGGCGCGGCGGGCCAGGCGGAGAACTACGCCGGCGGCACCAACAACGCCGACAACAGCGGATCGCTCAAGTACGTCCGCATCGAGTTCGCGGGCTACGACATCTCCAACGGTGCGGGCCAGGAACTCAACAGTCTCTCGTCCTACGCCGTGGGCAACGGAACGCGGTACGAGTACATCCAGACGCTCGCCGGCCTCGACGACTCGTTCGAGTTCTTTGGTGGCGCGGTCGATGCACGCTACCTGGTCTCCTACGAGTCCGGCGATGACCACTGGGACACGACCGAGGGATACGTCGGCCGCTTGCAGTTCTTCATCGCGCTCCAGAGCACACGCCTCACGCCGAACCCTGGGGCCGGCACGCTGTCCAGCGATCCGCGCGGCTTCGAAGCCGACGGCTGCGACCCGTCGCCCACGGCCGCGCCGGACTGCGTCTACCAGGGCGGCTCGGCCACGCCGACGGGGATGAACACGCCCTACTCGCTGCCCATCGTCTCCAACTTCACGGTGATCGGCCCCCGCAACCTCGTCCCCGGCTTCCCGACCGACGGCAACGGCGCGGTGCTGCGGCGCGGAACGGGCTACATGCTGAACAACGGGATCATCGCGGGCTGGCCGGGCCGAGGGATCAACGGGCGCGACTTCTGGACCGATTCGCTCAGGCTGCGCGACTCGCTGAGCATCACCAACATCATTTTCGCCGAGAACGGCAGCAACTACGACCCCGAAGGCTCGACGTCAGCGAGTGACCGGTTCTGGCCGTCGAAGTTCGCCACGTCAGGCCATCGCACGGTTTCCTCGATCGCCCAGCTCGTGACGTCCGTGACCGGCCCGAACTTCGACTGGCGCCCGCCCGCGGGCTCCCCGGCCGCCACGGGCGGCAGCGCGGTGGTGCCGCCACGACTCGCGGCCCGCGTGGCCGGCTACCCCTACTCGGGCGGCTGGCAGACGACGACCTACGTCGGCGCCGTCGCCCCGGGTGATCCGAACCCGTGGTACAGCGGGTGGACCACCTACGCCACCAACTGACGGCATGACTCGCCGCGTTCTCCGGCTCGTCGCCGGCGCCGCATGCATCGCGGCGCTGGCGGCCTGCCGCAGCGACCGCCGGATGGCCGCGCAGCAGGCCGGCATAGTGGACAGCGCCATCCCGCGTGAGGTGGCCCTCGCCCGCTTCCAGGCCTCGGCCAAGCGCGTGGATTCACTGACGGGCGGCCTGCCGAGCCGCGACAGCCTGATCGCATCGTTCGTCCGGGCGCTCGAGCGGCGCGACACCACCGCCCTGCGCTCGATGCTCCTCACCCGCGACGAGTTCGCCTTTCTCTACTACCCCACCAGCGCGCAGGGCCTGCCGCCGTACGATCTGTCGCCCCAGCTCATGTGGTTCATGATGGAGGTCAACAGCGCCAAGGGACTCGCCCGGGCGCTGGAAGAACGGGGCGGCCGGTCACTGCACTACGCGGGCTACCGGTGCTACGGCAGCTCCACGCGTGAAGGCGAGAATACGCTCTGGGGGCCCTGCACCATCCTCCGGGTGCAGCCGCAAGGCGACACGGTCGAGGAGCGGTTGTTCGGCCAGGTCATCGAACGGGGCGGGCGATGGAAGTTCGGGACCTATGCCAACAAGCTCTGACGCGTGATCCTCCGGTCCTCGGGCCTGCCTGACTCGAGGACCATTCGCGGATTGACACATCAACAACTGTTGATATATTGGCTTCCATGACCGTCCCCGAGACCGGCGAACTCACCCGCACCGCCCGGCTCTTCCACGCCCTGTCGGACCCGACACGGCTCCGGCTGCTCGAGCTGCTCCGACGGGGCGAGCGCTGCGTGTGCGAGCTGACGGAAGCCGCCGAAGCGGCGCAGTCCCGGCTGTCATTCCACCTGCGCGTGCTCAAGGACGCCGGGCTCGTGGCCGATCGCCGCGAAGGGCGCTGGGTCTACTACGCGATCCGGCCGGACGCCCTGGCCGAGATCCATGATGCGTTGGTAGCCCTTCAGCCGGCGAGCCATGGGCTGAACGGCCAGTGCGGTTGCGAGTGACTTCTTTTGACTGACATATCAACAATTTTTGATGGAGCCAGGCATGACGACCACGGAGCAGCAGATCAAGGAGAGCGTGCGCGCCAAGTACGGCGAGGCGGCCAAGCGGGCGGCCGCAGGCGCCAGGAGCGGCTGCTGCGGCGCCGGCGCCGCCACCGACCAGAGTGACCCGATCACGGCCAACCTCTATCCCGCCTGCGAGACTGCCGGCCTGCCGGAGACGGCGGTGCTGGCCTCGCTCGGCTGCGGCAATCCGACGGCGCTGGCCGAATTGCGGCCGGGTGAGGTGGTGCTGGACCTGGGCTCTGGCGGCGGCATCGACGTGCTGCTGTCGGCCCGGCGGGTCGGGCCCACGGGCAAGGCCTACGGGCTCGACATGACGGACGAGATGCTGGCGCTCGCGCGCGAGAATCAGCGGAAGGCGGGCCTCACCAACGTGGCGTTTCTCAAGGGCGAGATCGAGCAGATCCCGTTGCCCGACGAGTCGGTCGACGTGATCATCTCCAACTGCGTCATCAACCTGTCGGCCGACAAGCGCCGGGTCATCGCGGAAGCGTTCCGCGTGCTCAAGCCCGGCGGCCGGTTCGCCGTGTCCGACGTGGTGGTACGGGGCGAGGTGCCGGAGTCGGTGCGACGGAGCGTGGAGTTGTGGATCGGCTGCGTGGCCGGCGCCCTGGAGGAAACCGGGTACCGCCGGCTGCTCGCGGAGGCCGGCTTCGAAGAGGTCGACGTCGAGCCGACGCGCGTCTACCGCATCGACGATGCCCGCGCGTTCCTCTCCGGAGCCGGCCTGAGTGACGAGGTGCTGGCCCGGGAGGTGGACGGTCGGTTCATGGGTGCGTTCATCCGGGCGACCAAGCCGGCGGTCACCGGCGCGGGCGAGAGTGCGGTCTGCTGCGCGCCGGAGTGCTGCGCATGACCTGCCCCGCGCTCCGGCCAGCGCGGCCGGCCGATCTCGACGCCGCGCTGGGGTTGCTGGCGGAGGCCGGGCTCCCCACCGGCGGCGTGCGCGAGGCGTTTTCCGAGTTCATCGTGGCCGAGGTCGAGGGCAGCCTGGCCGGAGTCGCTGGCGTGGAACGCTACGGCGATGCGGCCCTGCTCCGTTCGGTCGCCGTCGCGCCGACGTGGCGCGGCACCGGCATCGGACGGGCACTCATCGACGACGTGCTGGGTCGCGTCGCCGCCTCCGGCGTCAAGGATGTCTACCTGCTGACCACGAGCGCGGAGCACTACTTCCCGAGGCACGGCTTCCGATGCATCCGTCGCGACGAGGTTCCGGCTGCGGTCCAGGCATCGGGTGAGTTCACGAGCGCGTGCCCCGCATCTGCCACGGTGATGCATCGCGCGCTCGATGGAGCCGCCGGATGACGGCGGCAGCCCGCCCCGTGCGTGTGCTGTTTCTCTGCACCGGCAACAGCGCCCGCAGTCAGATCGCGGAAGCACTGCTCTCGGTCAGGGGACGGGGACGCTTCGCGGCCGCGAGCGCAGGCAGCCATCCAGCGGAGCGAGTCAACCCGCTCGCGGTACAGGTGCTCGCGGAGGCCGGCATCGACTGGTCGGGGCGCACGCCTCGGGGCATGGACGGACTGGAGCGGGAGCACTGGGACGTGGTGATCACCGTGTGCGACCATGCGCGGGAAGCCTGCCCGGTGTTTCCCGGCCGGCCGGTGCTGGCGCATTGGGGCATGCCGGATCCGGCGGCGGTGGAGGGCAGTGGGGAGGAACGCCTGCGCGCCTTTCGCGACACCCTGCAGGTCCTCGCCCGGCGCATCGATCTGTTGCTCGCCCTGCCCCAGGAACGGCTGGAGCGTCTGGCGCTGGCAACCCGGCTTCGGGCCATCGGCCGGGAATAGCGGGCGGCTAGAACCCTCCGGCCGAAGCCGGACGCCACGGCTCGAGGATGATGTCGCCCTTCACCTTGCGCGCCGCGGCATCGAGGTCGAACGTGCCCCAGAAGTTGCCGCCCGCGGAGAGCCGGGGCGCGTCGATGTAGTTGCCGCGGGCCCGCAGGAAGAAGTTCCCCGCCACCTCGGTGGCCGCGCCCGACTCATCGATGACCAGCGCGTCCCCCACCATGTCGAACAGGTTGCCGCGTATCCTGGCCTGCGTGGTCCGCTCGAGGCTGATGGCCTCCACGCACTCGGCCAGCAGGTTGTCGTCGATACGGTAGCCCCGGCTCGCGGGTCCCGCCGAGTCCGGCGCGAAGATGCGGATCCCCACCTGGCCGCCGATCACCGTGTTGCCCGCGATGGAGTTGTCGGCGCCGTGCGCGATGGCGATGCCGGCCTGCCGCGCGCCGAGCACCCGGTTGCCGCGCACGGTGGTCGACGTGGAGTAGCCCAGCCAGAACCCGTACGCCGAGCTGTCGGCGCGGTTATCGATGAAGAGGTTGCCGCTGGAGTACGTGGCCTCGAACGCGGTGTGGTAGGCGAAGGAGCCATCGTTCCGCACCACCGTGTTGCCGACCGACGGCTCCAGGTCCGGCGGCCCGCCCGCCATGAGGAGGCCATTGCCCGAAGCGGTGAGGTCGTTATCCGCAATGAGGTTGGAATCGCTGCGCTCGCGCAGGAGGAGCGCCGCCGAGCCGCAGCCCTTGCTGTAGGCCGCGGTTTCGCAGCGCACGTTCTCCCGCGCGATGTTGCGGACGATCGTGTTCCGCGCGGAGGCCCAGAGGTGGATGCCCCAGCCGGCATTGCCCGACACGTCGCTGTCGGCGATGTAACTGTCGCGCACACCGATCAGGGCGATGCCGTTCTGTCCCCGTTGCGAGCGGATGCGGGTGACGATCACGCCCTCGGTGTTCCTGAGCACGATGCCGGCACCGTACTGCTCGAACACCGCGGGCGCCGCCACGTTCAGCCAATCGGCGGGATCGAACGTGGTCTCGGTGGACCTGAGCGGCTCCAGGCGGGAGCCGGAGACGTCCACCTGGGCGATCCGGTGACCTCGTCCCCCCTCGATCCGGATTCCGTGGCGGTAACCGCGGATGGCGCCGCCAGTGATGGTGACGGCATCGACGTTGCGGGCCAGCACGCCGGCGCCCACGAACTGGCCGGGCACCGACTCGCCGCTCTCGAGCACGACGTTCGTGAGGTTGATCGTCGTGCCAGGGGCGGTGACCACCAGCACCCCCTCCTCGCCCGGGTCAGGCACGCGGTACCGCCCCGGACACACGCGCACCTCGCCCTGCACTTCGGTACCGGCACGAGAAAGGCGCATGCAGGGCCGGGGCTGCTGGGCCGCGAGCGGAGCAGCACCCAGCAGCAGCGCGACCGCTGTCAGCACCGCGCGGGCTCCCGGGCCCGAGATCCGCTCAGAAGTCATGGTCGCACCGGATAGCCGCGCGAGCGCAGATAGGCGCGGACTTCGGGAAGCGTGCATCCCTTGAAATGAAAGAGGGAGGCGGCGAGGACGCCATGTGCCCCGACCTCCAGGGCCTCGGCGAAGTGTTCGAGCTTCCCTGCCCCACCCGAGGCAATGACCGGAATCGGCACGGCCTCCGCAGCGACGCGGGTAAGCGGCAGGTCGTATCCCTGTTGGGTGCCGTCGCGATCCATCGAGGTGAGGAGGATCTCCCCGGCGCCGAGGGACTCGACTCGCCGGATCCAGTCGATGGCCTCGAGGTCGGTGGGCTCGCGCCCGCCTCCCACCATGACGGTGAACCGGCCGTTGATCCGCTTCGCGTCCACCGCCACCACCACACATTGGCGGCCGAAGCTGTCGGCCAGGCGGGAGATGAGCGTCGGATCCCGGACGGCGGCCGTGTTGACGGAGATCTTGTCGGCGCCGGCCCGGAGCGCGAGTCCCGCATCCTCGACCGAACGGATGCCGCCGCCCACGGTGAACGGGATGAAGATGGTGTCCGCCACGCGGCTCACCACCTCCAGCGTGGTGCGGCGCTCCTCATGCGTGGCCGAGATATCGAGGAAGACGAGTTCGTCGGCGCCTTCGGCGTCGTAGCGGGACGCCTGCTCCACGGGATCGCCGGCGTCCCGGAGCGACTCGAAATGTACGCCTTTCACGACGCGCCCGGCCTTGATGTCGAGACACGGGATGATGCGGCGTGCTAGCATACGCGGAGCACGTCCTCCAGCGGTCCGGCGTGCCCGGTGCCGAGCACGGCCAGCACGTCCACCACGGCGCGTTGCTCGCGCGGCCAGGCGAACCGCTCCCGCGCAAACTCGGGGGAGACCCATTCGGCCGCGTCGTGTTCGTCGCCGAGCACGGGTTCGGCGGTCGGCGCGACGAGCGCGACGAACACGGGCACGAGGGCCACCTCGTCCGCCCGGTGCACGTAGAAGCTCTCGACCCGGCTCAGGTTGTACAGCCGCTCGGGCACGAGTCCCGTCTCCTCGGCCAGCTCGCGCAAGGCCGCCTTCACCGGTGTCTCCGGCGGCTCGATGTGGCCGTGCACCGTCTCCCACGCCCCATGGCACCGCCCGTCCGGCCCTCGCCGCAGCACGAGGAACTGCAGGCCGGCAGCGCCGATCCGCACCACGTACACGTCCACCAGGGATACGGTCACCTTCGTCATGGCCGCCACTCCGCGAAGGCCGAAAGCAGCTCGATACCGGCCCGCTGCGATTTCTCGGGGTGGAACTGCGCGCCGACCACGTTGTCCCGCCCCACGATCGTGGCAAAGGCGCCGTCGTAGTCACCGGTGGCGAGCACGGCGTCGGCGGGGACGTCCGCCGGATGATAGCTGTGGACGTGATAGAAGAACCGATCGCCCCCGGCGCCGAGCCGCGCCGTGACCGGGTGCGCGCGGCCGGCGTCGGTCACCTGTACGCGGGCCCAGCCGACGTGCGGCACGGGGAGCGCCGTCCGGAAGCGCTGCACCCGGCCCGGCAGAAGCGCCAGGCCGGGCACGTCCTCCGCCTCCTCGCTCGCGGTGAAGCAGAGCTGCAGGCCGAGACAGATGCCCATCACGGGCCGGCCGGCGGCCACGACCTCCCGGACCGCCGCGCCCAGGCCCGAGGCGGCGAGGTTGCGCATGGCGCGGCCGAAATGGCCCACGCCGGGCATGAGCACGCGCTCGGCGCCGCGCACCAGGTCCGGGTCGGACGTGAGCACGGCGGGATGGCCGCCGGCCGCGAGCGCCCGCACCACGCTCCGGACGTTGTTGACGCCGTAGTCGACCACCGCGATCACAGCACGCCCTTGGTGGACGGCACGGTGCCCGCCCGGCGCGGGTCGATCCGGGTGGCGGCGTCGAGCGCGCGGGCGAACGCCTTGAACGTGGCCTCCACGACATGGTGCGGGTTGTCGCCACGAATGAGGTCGAGGTGCACCGTGAGCTTCGCGTTCGTCACCAGCGCACGGAAGAACTCCGGCGTGAGGAAAACATCGTAGTCGCCCAGCATCTGCCACTTGGGCACATCCGCGTTCCACCAGAGGTACGGGCGGCCCGAGACGTCCACCACCGCGCGCACGAGTGCCTCGTCGAGCGGAACCGTGGATTCTCCATAGCGCGAGATGCCGGCGCCGTCGCCGATCGCCAGCGCGATGGCCTGACCGAGCGCAATGCCCGTATCCTCGACCGTGTGGTGGCCGTCCACGTGCAGATCACCGCGCCCCTCGATGACGAGATCGAAGAGGCCATGGCGCGCGAACGCGTCCAGCATGTGATCGAAGAACCCGATCCCCGTGTCGACCGTGCACTGACCCGAGCCATCTACCGCGAAGCGAACGGTGAGGGCGGTCTCCTTGGTCGTACGGCTGAGCTCGGCGGTGCGGGACATCGGGTGGCCTCGGGCAAGGGTGAGCGGTCAGCGGGGGGCGCGTGTCAAGTGCATGGGTCGAGTTGGCGCCTTCGCGAACGTCGCCGCCCCGGCCGGGCGCTACGCTCGGGATGACCTGCCGGCCGGCTGCGCAATCGGCTCATCGCTCACCCCCGAGGATCTCCCCCAGCGCCTGAATCACCGCATCCATGTCCTCCTCCGTGCCCACGGAGATCCGCAGGCACTCGTGCAGCTCGGCGGCACCGGAAACGTCGCGGATCAGGATGCCGCAGTCGTCGATCAGGCGGCGAAAGACCTCGCGGGCCGGCCGGGCCAGGAACCGCACCAGCAGGAAGTTGGCGGCGCTCGGATAGACTTTGAGCCCCGGGAGCGCACTGAGCTGCGCATGCGTGCGGTCCCGCGTGGCGCGAACCCGGGCCACCCGCTCGGCGAGGGTGGCGGCGTGATCGAGCGCGACGCCAGCCGCGGCGAGCGTCACCAGATTCACGTTGTACGGCAGCTTGGCCTTGGCGATCTCGCGCGCGACAGCCGGGTGTGCGAGCGCCACGCCGAATCGCAGCCCCGCGAGCCCCATCGCCTTGGAGAACGTGCGCAGCACCACGACCCGCGACGAGCGTTCCAGCAGGGGCACGGCCGTAGGTCCGCCGAACTCCTGGTATGCCTCGTCGCAGAGCACCAGCGCGTCGGTGTCCTCGAGCACCTGCTCGACCGCGTCATCGGGGAGCGCGCTGCCGGTAGGGTTGTTGGGCGAGTTGAGGACGATGACCTTGGCCTCCTCGCGCCGGGCCACGTCGATCAGCCGGTCCACGTCGTACTGGAAGTCGCGGTCGAACGGCACCGGCACATACCGCCCGCCCAGCACGCCGGTGATGAGGCGGTAGAGCGAGAACGTGGGGGCCGGCGCCACGACCACGTCGCCACCCGCCAACGCTACGCTGAGCGAGGCCTGGATCAGTTCGTTGGAGCCGTTGCCTACCAGCAACCCGTCGGGGCGCCATCCGTAGTGTGTGGCGAGCCGCGCGGCGAGCTCCGCGGGGAAGAACGCCGGGTACCGGTTCCACGGCATCCGTGCAGCCCGCTCCAGCACTTCGCGCTTGAGCTCGTCCGGGAAGTCGAACGGGCTTTCGTTCTGGTTGAGCTTGCGGGGCGCCACCGGCGCCGACAGGGTGTAGGCGGGCAGTGCCTGCACCGCGCCCTTGATCAGGGCAAGGCCCTCGGCCGGATCGGGCAGTGCCGGTAACGCGGCGGAAGCAGCGGATGGAACGGACGGCGCCGACATCGTGCTCGCGGGGAAAGAGAAACCGGGGACGCTTCAGGCGCGCCTGCGCGCAAGGAGTGCGTCGAGCCGGGCGGAAAGCGCCCGGGCGCGGAACGGCTTGGTGAGGAAGTCGTCGGCGCCGAGCTCGAAGACGCGGACCTCGTTGTCCTCATCTCCCTTGGCGGTGAGGACGATCACCGGGATGCGGGCGGTGGACGGATGCGAGCGCATCTTCGAGAGCACCGTGTAGCCATCCACGCCGGGCAGGTTCAGGTCGAGGATCACCACGTCGGGACCGAACCGGTCCACCTGGTCCAGGGCCTCGATGCCGTTGCGTGCCTCACCCACGCGGTAGCCCTCGCGCTCGAGCAGATCCTTCATCACGCGGCGGAGCTGGTCTTCGTCCTCCACCAGGAGCACCGTCCCGCGCCTGCCGTCCGTAAGCGCATCGCCCGGCCCCTCCTCCAGCAGCTCGAGGGCGTCGCCCAGGTCCGGTGCCGTGGCCGGCGGCTCCATCACGGCCGCGCGCGCGACCACCGGCGCGGCAGGCGGGACCGGCGGCGCCACGGCCGCGCCCCCGCGAGCGGGCGCGTCCAGGGCCGTGGGTTCCGTGACGCGCAGCAGCTCCTCGAGGGTGGATTCACCCGCGAGCACGTGGCGCATGCCGGACTCGAACAGCGTCTGCATCCCGCCCGCCCGCGCCGCCACGGTGAGCTGGTCGGCCGTGGCGCCGAGCGCGACGAGCCGCTCCAGCTCCTGATTCATCGTGAAGATCTCACAGATGCTGAACCGGCCGCGGTAGCCCGTCATCGCGCACTCGCCACAGCCGACGGCCTGGAGCAGCCTGGCGCCCGCCGGGACGAAACGCGCCAGCTCCGGCGGCACGGGCTCCGTTCTGGGCTCGGCGCACACGGGACAGAGGCGGCGCATGAGCCGCTGGGCGATCACGCCGCGCAACGCCGCCGCGATCTTGTAGCTCTCGAGCCCGATGTCCACGAGGCGCGTGACGGAGTTCGGCGCGTCGTTCGTGTGCAGCGTCGAGAGCACCAGGTGACCGGTGAGCGATGCCTGCAACGCGATCTCCGCGGTCTCCAGGTCCCGGATCTCGCCCACCAGCACCACGTCCGGGTCCTGGCGCAGGATCGAGCGCAGCGCGGAGGCGAACGTGAGCCCCGCCTTGTCGTGCACCTGCACCTGCACGATGTTCGACCCGAGCCGGTACTCCACCGGATCTTCCACCGTCACGATGTTCACGCCCTCGCTCTGGATCGACCGGATGGCGGCGTAGAGCGTGGTCGTCTTGCCCGAGCCCGTGGGCCCGGTGACCAGCACGATCCCTTCCTTGGACTGCAAGAGCCGCTGGATCTGCTCCCGCTCATCCGGCATCATGCCCAGCGCCTCGAGTTCGAGGATCGTCGCCTTGGCATCGAGGATACGGATGACGACCTTCTCGCCGAGCGAGGCGGGCAGGGTCGAGACGCGGAGGTCCACCGGCGAGCCGTTCACCGCCACGCGCGCGCGGCCGTCCTGCGGCCGCAGGCGGTCGGCGATGTCGAGCCCGGACATGATCTTGATGCGCGAGATGAGCGGCAGCCCCGCCATCCGCGGGATCTTCATCACCTGCCGCAGGACGCCGTCGATGCGGTAGCGGACGACGACCGCGCCCTCGGACGGCTCGATGTGGATGTCGCTCGCGCGGCTCGCGATGCCGTCGGCCAGCAGCATGTCGACCAGCCGCACGATCGGCCGCTCGTTGGCGTCGTCGGCCGACACCCCGAGATCATCGGGCAGATCGGGGAGCTGGGTGACCTCGGCGCCCTGATCCATCCCGCCGAGGATGCGGGAGACGACGTCCTGCGGGCGATACAGCTCGTCCAGCTTCTCCCGGATCCGCCGCGGCGACGAGACGGAGAGGCGCACGTCCCTTCCCGTCGCGAACGCCAGCATCTTTTCCGCCTCGATGTCGAACGGATTCGCACAGGCGACTTCGAGGTGGGAATCGGTGATGCGGACCGGGACGATGTTGAACCGGCGGGCCAGCTGCTCGGGCACGACTTCGCGGACCCGGGGATCGAGAACCGACAGATTGGCGAGCGGCAGGTGGAAGCGCTCGCCGACCTCCTTGAGGATCTGGTCGTCGGTCGCCATGCGCCGCGCCAGCAGCGTCTCCCACAGCGAGACGCTGCCATCGGACGTCAGCGTCTTCCGGAGCGACTCGATCGCCGCGTCGGACACCAGCGCCCTCACTGTCGGGACCAGCCACTCGTCAGAGAACTGCATGGGGTTCTAACCTAATCCGCCATCTGAGGCTACAGCAGCCCCCACCAGTCGCGGGTCACGTCCACCGTGATGCCCACGCCGCCGGACCGGAGATCCACCCCACCCTCGACCCGGATGAGCCGCATCAGGAATTCCGCGGCGAGCCCCGCCACGGGCCGGAGACCGTCCGTTGCCCCGAACGGGAGGCTGGCGAGTGGCCGCTCGGTCCAGCCAGCAGCCACGAACGGCGCCAGCACGATGGTCTTGCCCGTCGTGGCGAAGGAGCCGAGCGGAACGGCCGGCGCTGGCAGGTTCACGCGCCATTCGAGATGAAGCAGCGCCGCCCGGCGGCCCCCGAACGCACGGTAGCCGGTGCCAGGCAGGGTGCCGCGCCCGCCCAGCACGAACGATCGGTGGGCCGGCAAGTCGCCCATGCCCCAGCCCACCCAGCCTCGCGTCAGGAGCCCGCCGGGCCCGAGTGGCCTGAGCCACGCGCCTTCCACCGCGAGGCGGCCGTAGGCGAGGTCGCCGTCCCCCTCGCCCGCTTCGACGGATACGGCGCCCTGAACGTCGTGGGCGAGGCCGATCCCCCCGCCAACCCGCTCCAGCCGGAGTCGGGCGACACGAAAGCCGCCGGCCCCGAGCGCCGGGTTGGGCGCGTACTCCCCGCGGGCCGGCGTGGCCGCGACGCTTACGGAATAGCTCCACTGGGCGCGCAGGTCGAGCGAGGCACTCACCCGGTCGCCCAGGCGCCGCCGGATCTCGACCCCGGCCTGCTCCAGCAGGACGTAGTCGCCATGATCGTCCCCCGCTTCCTGCGACGTGAACGAGTTGAGCACGCCGGAGATGACCGGCTGATCGCTGAAGTCGCGGACCACCCGCTCGCCGGAAGCAGCGATCCGCCAGGCACCGGCGTTGACGGCGACGGTCACCCCGCCGGTCACGCGTCCGTCCGATGTGCCCACGCCGATGGAGGGCCGCACCTCGAATCGCGTGGCCTCGGAGCCCATCACCGCGCCCACGCCGAGCGCGAGGCCCTGCACCCGGTTCACATGCACCAGGGCACTGATCGAATTGCCGGCCAGCCGGCTCGCGCCCAGGCCGCTCAGGGCACGGGTGCCCGCGAGCTCCTCCACCTCGACGCGCAGCGCATCCATGTCCCGGCGGTTGACCGGAGCGGCCACGCCGGCGATCGCCTGCTCCAGCGTGCCGGTGAACCGCGTCGTGTCACCGCCCGGCGCCACGAGCCCGCCGATGGCCGCACCGGCCATCACGCTGTCGGGCAACGGCACGTTGAACTCATAGTCCCGGATTTCCCAGCGGCCCCGGATGATGCCGCGGGCCGGGAAATCGAACCAGGACGCCCGCCGGCGAATCTCGATCTCCTGGCGATACGGGAGCCAGTAGCGCCGCTCGAAGAGGGCGTTCTCCAGCACGACGCTGATGTCCTCGAGCTCCTGGTCGAGATAGGCGGCCGGCGTGAACGAAAAGCGGAACTGCACCAGCTCGGCCGTGGCGGCGTCGAGGTACATCGTGCCCACCACAAGCGGAAGGCGAAAGCTCCGGGGCCTGACCTGCACCGCCACTACCGTGACGGTCCGGTCCCCGGCTTGGATGGCAAGCGAGTCGCCGAGCGCGTAGTCGTAGAGGCCCAGGCCGGCCGGCGCGAGCGGGTGGACGGCATCCCTGACCTCGTCGCCCTCGCCGATGCGGATCTGGTCGCCGAAGTTGTTGGTGACGACGCCGAGATGGTCGCGATGGTACGCGATGTCGGTGGGAAGGAAGGTGCCGTCGCGCCAGGCGAGGATTCGCTGCTTGCTCCGGTCGGGCACCCGCCAATACACTTCCACGTCCAGTTCGTCGGCCTTGACGAGGCGCGGCGGCGAAGCGAGTCCCTGGCCCACCTGGGCGAGGAAGAACAGGAAGCCGTGCGCCGTGGCGCGATAGCTCCTGAGGGACGTGTCCGCCTGCACCGCCTCGCGGCGCTCGACCGCCCGCCGCACCGCGCGGAGCGCCTCGGCACTGTTCCAGGCCTGGGCGCCGAGCGACCCGACGGGCGCGAGAAGCCCCAACCCCAGCACCACCACGAACCGGCTGCGCATCACTTGAAGATACGCCCGTCATGGCGCCGCCAGGCAACGGCGGCCCTCCTGCTGCTGATGGCCGGCGCCTGCGGGCGGCGGCCCGACCCGCTGGACCAGCCCGCGCCGACCGGACTGGCAGTCGAGCCGCCGTCTCAGCGGCCGCTGTCCGACGTCTACCCCCTGGGCCTCCGGGGCGAACCTCCGGCGGACACGACGGTGATGGTGGCAGCCGACAGCGCGCGCGTGATCGACGTCTTCCACATACCGCCCGACCACACGATCTTCGCCCAGCTGATTTTCGCCGAGCACGGCCTCAAAGCTGCCGGCGGCGACTCGATGCAGGTGAGCATCAAGGCGCGCCCCGGCATCTACGCCGTGGACGTGGCCACGACGGGCACGTTCGCCAAGCCGGCCCTGCTGGTCTTCCACTATCCCGTGCATTTCGAGGCACCGGCGAGCGCCCTGGGCCGCTATCCGACCAACCGGGAGTTCGAGGCCGCGCTCTGGATCGGCCGAATGGACGGCGAGGGCACCATCACCTTTCTGCGCAGCGACCGGCCGGCATCCGACAAGCTGGTCGCCGCCATCGACCGGCCCGGCACCTACATCGTTGCCGCGCCCAAGTGAGCGCCATGACCACCGTGTTCGACCAGTTCCGCGCGCAGGCCGCCCAGGGCGGCATGGTTCCTGTCACCCGACAGGTGGTGCTGGACGGCGATACCGCCGTCAGTGCCTTCACCAAGCTCCACCGCGGCCGGTTCGGCTTCATGCTGGAGTCGCTGGAGGGCGGCGAGCGCTGGGCGCGGTACACCTTCCTCGCTACCGACCCGCGCGCCGTCTACCGTTACACCGGCACCACCTGTGAGCAGTGGACCGCGGGGGGCTGGATCCCGGCCGGCGAGGGCGTCAAGCCGCTGGACCATCTGGGCGCCATTCTCCGACGCCATGCGCCCGTGAAGGTGCCGGGCCTGCCCCGCTTCACCGGCGGTGCGGTGGGCTTCCTGGGCTATGACATCGTACGCACGCTCGAGCAGCTTCCGCAGGTCCCGCCCGACGACCGCGGACTGCCCGACGCACTGATGATGGTGGTGGACACGCTCCTCGTGCTCGACAATCTCTACAACCGCGCGACGGTGATCGCCACCGTGGAGGTGCC
>JBMOPM010000245.1:0-31640 GCA_049323575.1 Gemmatimonadota bacterium
ATATGAAGAGAGGGCAGCATGCATGCCGCCGGGGTCTGATTCGTAAGTTGTTGTAAATCAGAGTCCTACGGAAAGGCCCAGATCCTGGTCGTGTCCTCCGGCAACGCCTTCACCCGCGTCCGGTGTGTCGGTCTGACACGGAGGGTGGCTGAACACCACGCCGCCCGCCTGCGCCGGCGCGCCGCGCTGTCCCTTCGTCGACACCGTCTCCCGGTTCCATCCTTCGTAGAGTCCGATGAATGACTCCGGCGCCAGCGCCGGTTCCGCCGGCAGGATGACGTGAACGGCATCCGGCGCGCTGATGGCCTGCAACCGGGCGACGAGCAGCGCGCGCGCGGGCGGCTCGAGCGCGGTGAGCGTGGCCGCATCGATCACCGTGAGGTGGACCGGCTGGGGAATGTCGGCCGGGACGTAGCACCGACTGAAGTCCACCACCCACGCGCTGAAGCGGCTCGCCAGCGATTCCGCAGTCATGTCGGTTTCGAGCCGCTCGACCGAGCCGAGATCGTTGTCGAGGAAGGACACCCAGACGTCGTAGGCGGCAAGGAGGAAGGCGACGGGCTTCGCGCCGGCGCCGACCACCAGCGTGGAGTCGGCCGGTTCGAGGCGGGGCAGGAGGGCGGCGATCGGCGAGCGAGGGTCGAGCCCCCAGTGGACCGGATCGCGCTGGGCCTGGCGGAGCTTCTGGTGCTGTTCCTTCCAGCGGCGGTAGGACTTGAGCCTGAGTCGCTTCATGATCAGGCGGTCCACCGTTTCCATCATCATGACCTCGGTGAGGACGAACTGCTCCTCCGAGGCGGCCTGCAACTCGACGGAGGCTTCGTCGCCGAGGCGCAGCAGCTCGTCGCGCGGCAGCGAGTTCTTGTACGCCTCGATGCGCTGCATGAGGTAGTCCTGGTACTGCTGCTTGAGCGACGGCGGCGAGCCCGGCCGGCGCCGCTTCTGCACCTCGAGCGCGGTCAACATGGGTCTTTCAAAGTCGAGGTTGCGCGGGATCCTGTCAATCTGTCGCCGTGCCGGCCAGGCGCTCACGCGCTCTGGCATCGCAGGACCGCGCCCTTGAGATATCCCGTCTCCGGCACCGTCAGCCGCTCGGGGTGGTCCGTTCCCTGGCCTGTGAGTTCCATCAGCTCGATCGGCCGGCCGCAATCCGCGGCGGCATCGGCCAGCATGGCGAGAAAGTCGGGGCGGCGCACATGGAAGGAGCACGAGGCGGTGAGCAGCACGCCGCCGGGCGCGAGCAGCCGCATCGCGCGGAGGTTGATTTCCTTGTAGCCCCGGAGCGCCTGCGGCACCGCGGCCCGCGACTTGGCGAAGGCCGGCGGGTCCAGCACGATGGTGTCGAACTGCCGCCGTTGCCGCTCCCAGTCCCGCAGCAGGTCGAATGCGTTGCCCTCCACCCACTCGATGTTGGCGAATCCGTTGAGCTCGGCATTGGCCCGGCCGCGCGCCAGCGCCTCCGCGCTGATCTCGATGGCGGTCACCCGGCCGGCCCTTTGCGCGAGGTGCAACGCGAACGAACCGTGGTAGGCGAAGCAGTCGAGCGCCTCGCCGCCGGGCCACGCCAATGCTCCGGCCCTGAGCCGGGCCGGCCGCTGGTCGAGGAAGGCGCCGGTCTTCTGGCCCGTCCAGGGCGCCGCGAAGTAGCGGATGGTGCCCTCGCGTACTTCCACCTGCTCGGGCACGCTGCCGAGCGCGAGCTCCACGGTCTCGGGAAGCCCTTCATGCCGCCGGACGGAGGCGTCGTTGCGGAGGAGGATGCCGTCGGGTTCGAGCAGCTCGGCGAGGGCGTCCAGGATGTCGGCGCGCCTGGTCTCGAGCCCGGCCGAGAGGAGTTGCACCACGAGCCAGCGGTCGTAGCGGTCCACCACCAGCGACGGGAGCCCGTCGCCCTCGCCGTGCACCACCCGACAGGCCGTGGCGTCGATCCCCTCCCGGCGGGCGAGGCAATCCGTCAGCCGGCGGCGCCACCACGCGCGGTCGATGGGCGTCCTGCCGGGCTCGAGGAGCCGGAGCCGGATCTCGGAGCGGGGCGAGTAGAGCGCCTGGCCGAGGAAGCGGCCACGACGGTCCTCCACCGCCACCACGCCTGCCTCGCCCTCCTCCTGCTCCACGTCGCTCCGGTAGATCCACGGGTGTCCCGTGCGCCAGCGGTCGGCGCCGCGGGCGCTCACCCGGATGGTCCTCACGTGCGATCCGGGCGGAGCACGGTGGCTCCGCGCAGATAGCAGTGCTTGATTTCTTCCCGCGTGCGCGTGGTGTAGGCGTGGACCAGGATGCGGATGCACCGCGGCAGCGAGCCGGGCACGGGTATTTCGCTCGAATGGAGCAACGCCACGATGCCCCACCCGAAGTTCTCCGCCGCCCGCGCGGGGAACGCCGCATTCAGGTCCGTGGTGACGGTGAAGAGCGCGCTCACGATGTCGTCGGGCCGGAGGTCGTTGGCCGTGACGATGGCGCGCAGCATCTCATCGGTAGCCTCGAGGATGTCCTCGGCTTCGTTCCGCTCGACGGTCGTGGCCCCGCGAATACCCTGGATCCGGAGTGGCTTGTCGCTCATGCCGCCCAATCTAGCAACCCTCGGTCCCCTGATGCTGGTGACCGACGACGCCCTGATGGAGGGCCGGGACCTGGTGGCGCTGTGCCGGGCCGCGGTCGAGGGCGGCGTGACGTCCATCCAGCTGCGCCTCAAGCGCGTCACCGCCCGCGAGCTGGGCGAGGCAGCCCGCGCGCTGCGCGGGGCGGTGACGGTGCCGCTCCTGCTGAACGACCGGCTCGACGTGGCCTTGGCCGTGGGAGCCGATGGGGTCCACCTCGGGCCCGACGATCTGCCCGTGCGCCTCGCGCGGCGCATCGCGCCCGAGGGCTTCGTGATCGGGGCGAGCGTGGGCAGCGAGGACGAGGCGGCCGACGGTGCGGAGGCGGACTACTGGGGCGTGGGCCCCTGGGCCGCCACGCGCACCAAGTCCGACGCGGGCCAGCCCCTGGGTCCCGAGGGCTTCGGGGCCATCACCGCCCTTGCGGGCCGACGGCCGTGCTACGCGATCGGCTCGGTGCGACCGGAGGACGCCCCGGCGATCCGCCGGGCCGGCGGGGCAGGATGTGCCGTGGTGTCGGGGATCCTCGGGTCGGCGGATGTCAGGGCGGCGGCGCGATCGTACCGCGACGCGTGGCGATCCGCGGATTACGCCTGACGCCTACCGCGCTCGTTCCTTCATGAACTCCCGTCGCGCCTCTGCCACCGCGCGCAGGTGCTCCTCGTATGTGCGGGTAAAGGTGTGGCGGCCGTCCGGTCCCGCTACGAAGAACAGATAGGGCACCTCGGCGGGGTAGAGTGCCGCCTCGAGGCTTCGCCGGCTGGGCGACAGCACGGGGGCGGGCGGGAGTCCCGCGTGCAGGTAGGTGTTGTAGGGAGAGTCGATTCGATAGTCGACTTCGAGCAGCCGGGGTTTCCGGCGGCCGGTCCTGAGCTGGATGGCGTACTGCACGGTGGGGTCGGCCTGCAGCGCCATGCCGATGCGCAGGCGGTTCCAGTAGACCCCGGCGATCACCTCCCGCTCGCTGTCCTCCTTGGCCTCGCCTTCCACGATCGAGGCCAGCGTCACCAGGGCCAGCCGGCTGAGCCCCAGCGAGTCGAGCCTCGCGTCCCACGCGGGGGGCCACGCGGCCCGGAACCCGTCGACCATCGCGCGCACCAGCACCGGTGCGGTGACGTTTGCCGGCAGCAGGTACGTCTCGGGGAAGAGAAAGCCCTCGAGCGAGGGAGCGCCCGGCGCGATCGAATCGACGAGCGCGCGGTCGCGCGCCGCGGCCAGCACGTCTTCGCGCGCGAGACCGAGCTGCTCCCGGGCCAGATCGGCCACGTCCAGCAGCGTGAGGCCTTCCGGCACGGTGAAGCGCACGGTCGCCGTCTTCCCGCGGGCCAGGAGGTCGAGGGCCGTCCAGGTGCCGGCGTCGGGCGGGAAGCGGTAGAGCCCGGCCTTCACCGAGCGGTCGATCCGCCGGATGCGGGCGAGGGCGCGGAACAGCGTCCGGTTGCCGATGAGGTCGTGCGCGGCGAGGCTGTCGGTGACGGCGCTGAACGTGGAGCCGCTCGGCACGACGATTTCCACCGCAGGCTCGCCCGGGCCGGGCGGCTCGACGGGGCCGCAGGCGGCCAGGGCGAGGAGCCCGGCGATCGGCGCCCATTCAGGACGACGCATCGTGCCCTCGCCGCCGCGCATCCAGGAACTGCTGCAGGAGCACCGCCGCGGCCAGCGCGTCCACATCCCCCCGCCGGCCGCGCGTGCTGCCGCCCACCTCGCGGATGGCGCCGAGCGCGCGGGCGGTGGAGAGCCGTTCGTCGATCAGTTCCACCGGCAGGCCGGTGCGCCTGCCCACCAGGGCCGCGACCTCGCGCGCGGCGGCGGCACTCGGGCCTTCCGCGCCCTCGGGAGTGAGCGGGAGGCCGACGACGATACCCACCGGCGCGTGGCGGGCGCAGAGTTCGAGGAAAGTCGGCATGGGAAAGCGCTTGCCGGCGCGGCGCACCAGCGCGGTGAGCGGGCTGGCGAGCACCTGGCTCTCATCAGAAAGGGCGAGGCCCAGCCGGACCTCGCCCCAGTCGATCGCGATGATGCGGCCCGCCGGCGGAATCACTGGGCCATGGTGGCGAAGAATTCCTTGTTGTTCTTCGTGCGCTTCATGCGCTCGAGGAGGAACTCCAGCGCCTCCACCGGCGGCATGTCCGCGAGGAAGTTGCGCAGCAGGTACACGCGGTTCAGCTCGTCCTTGTCCATGAGGAGCTCTTCCTTGCGGGTCGACGTGCGCTGGATGTCGATGGCGGGGTAGATCCGCCGGTCGGCCAGGCGCCGGTCGAGCACGAGCTCCATGTTGCCCGTGCCCTTGAACTCCTCGAAAATGACTTCGTCCATGCGGCTGCCGGTGTCGATGAGCGCGGTCGCGATGATCGTGAGCGACCCGCCCTTCTCGATGTTCCGGGCCGCGCCGAAGAATCGCTTGGGCTTCTGCAGCGCGTTGGCATCGACGCCGCCGGAGAGGATCTTGCCCGAGTGCGGCACCACCACGTTGTGCGCCCGTGCCAGGCGGGTGATGGAATCCAGCAGGATCACCACGTCCCGGCCATGCTCCACCAGGCGCTTGGACTTCTCGATCACCATGTCGGCCACCTGGACATGGCGATCGGCCGGCTCGTCGAACGTCGAGGAGATGACCTCCGCCTTGACGTTCTCCTGCATGTCGGTGACTTCTTCCGGCCGCTCGTCGATCAGCAGCACGATCAGCACGATCTCCGGGTGGTTCTCGCTGATCGCGTTGGCCAGCTTCTGCATGAGGATCGTCTTGCCGGCCTTGGGCGGCGCCACGATCAGGCCGCGCTGACCCTTGCCGATCGGCGAGAGCAGATCCACCACCCGCATGGAGAGGTCGCCATTCTTCCGCTCCAGCCGGATGCGCTCATCGGGGTAGCGGGGGCGGAGGTTGTCGAAGGCGATCCGGTGCTTGGTCTTCTCCGGCTCCTCGAAGTTGACGCTCTCCACCTTGAGCAGCGCAAGGTAGCGCTCGCCCTCCTTGGGCGGCCGCACCTGGCCCATGACCGTGTCGCCGGTACGCAGGTCGAAGCGCTTGATCTGGCTCGGGCTGACGTAGATGTCGTCGGGGCCGTAAAGGTAGTTCCAGTCCTGACTGCGCAGGAAGCCGTAGCCCTCGGGGAGGATCTCCAGCACTCCCTCCCCGCGGATCACGGTGTCCGAGTCCAGCAGCGACTGTTCGATGCGGAAAATGAGATCCTGCTTGCGGAGCCCTGAGTAGTTCGTGATGTTCAGTTGCTCTGCGAGGGTATGCAGTTCCGCGACCGATTTCTGCTTCAATTCGGCGATATCCACGAGGGTAACTCCACGCGAGGACGCGCTGCCGGCGGGCCGGCAGAGTCAGGTAGGGCTACTGGGCGAATCCCACAGGGGGCCTGTGCGTCGTATGCAGGTTGCTCCGCGGACGGAGCTGAGAGGTCAGGGGTATTCGTGGGGGATATGGCGGCTTGAGTTTCTCGAACGGCGGAAAACTATGACCGGGGTGGTGTGTCGTCAAGAGCCCTGATTGCGCCACTCGCACCCTGCTTCGAGGCCTGGCGCGAGCTGGACGTCGGTGGCCGCACCGTCACCGAGGCCCTCGTGGCGCCGTCCCACCGGGGGCCGTCCCCCGTTCTGGCGGACGCGCTCCACCGCTGGCCCGGCGCCTGGTACTGGGTGGACGGCGAGCGCACGTGCCTCACCCTGGTGCATCCGCTGCCCCGGCCCGTGCGCGAGCGCTGGCTCCTGCATGGTGTACTCTTCCTCCTGACGGCCGTCACCACGCTGGGCGCGGGCGCGGCGCTGGCCGGAGCCTGGTTTCCCCCCGAACGCCCCGGATTGCTGGGCGCCCTGGAGAGCGGCGTCCGGTTCTTCCAGTCTCTCTGGGAGGGCGACTGGCGGTCGATCCTGCGCGGGTGGTCCTTCGCCGTGCCCCTGCTCGCCATCATGCTGGTCCACGAGCTGGGCCACTACTTCGCCGCGCGACGCTATGCGGTTGATGTCTCGCCGCCCTGGTTTCTGCCCATTCCGCCCACGCTGTCCCCCGTCGGCAGCCTTGGCGCGTTCATTCGCCTCAGGGGTCCGGTGCTCGACCGCCGCCAGCTCCTGGACATCGGCGCCGCAGGCCCCCTCGCAGGGTTCGTGGTGGCGCTCCTCGTGCTGCTCTGGGGCTACGCGGCGTCCTACGAGTTTCCCGCGCCCGGCGTGCCCGCGACATACGTGTTCTTCGCGGGCCAGCCCATCCGCCTCGGCGACTCACTCCTCACCGCGTTGCTCCGCGAAACCTTCCTGCCTGGTGCCCGGGCCGTTCACCTGAGTCTGCCCGGCTTCGCGGGCTGGGTGGGCGCGTTCATCACCGGACTCAACCTGCTACCGCTGAGCCAGCTCGACGGCGGACATGTGCTGTACGGGCTGGCGGGCCGGCGACAGGCGCGGGTGGCGCTGCTGGCGCTCATCGCGCTGCTGGTCCTGGCGCAGGCGTGGCCAGGTTGGTACGTGTGGGGTGCGATCGCGCTCGCGATGGGGGGCGGACGGCTGACTCATCCGTCGGTGGTGATGCCGGAGCGGCCGGTGCCGCGGAGTCGGCGCTGGATCGGCGCGGCGTGCGCTGCCGTCTTCCTGCTCAGCTTCGTGCCGTTCCCCTTCCGCGCCCGCTAGCAAAGCGTATTGCGCGCCCAGTTCCATTTCGTATCTTGGGCGCTATGGCCGATTCGTCCGACATCGTTCACAAGCTGCGGCATGACCTGTCCAACCCGCTTGCCGCGCTGCTCGCGGAGATCCAGCTGCTCCTGCTCAACGAGGGGCGCTTCGATTCGGAGACGGCGGCCAGCCTCCGGCAGATCGAGATGCTTGCCGTGAAGATGCGGACGATCCTGCGCGAAAGCACCTGACGGAGCGCCGGTCGGCGTCGAGGGTGCCGAGCGCCGCCCCGGCCACGCATCCCGAGCCGGCGCCGCTCCTGCCCCGCGGTCCAGGCGCCGCCGCCCATCGAAAGACTCCTTGCCGCCGGTCCGGCTCAGCGCCGACTGCCGTCAGTCTTCCACCGAACGGAGGCGCTCGAGCAACGTGATGAGTTGCTTCTGCTCGGCCAGCGACAGTCCGCGCACCGCGGCCCGCTTGGCCTCCAGCATGGGCCCCTCGAGGCGCTCGAGGAGCGCCAGGCCTGCCGGCGTGATCTCGCAGAACACCTGGCGGCGGTCTTCGGTGCACCGGCGCCGCTGGGCGAGCCCCGCCCGCTCGAGCCGGTCCACCAGCCGCGTGATGCCGGGCGCGTGCTCGATCATGCGGTCGCCGATGTCCAGCGTGGGGCAGCCGGAGGCCCCGGCTCCGCGCAGGATGCGGAGCACGTTGTACTGCTGCAACGTGATCCCTTCCCGCTCGACGACGACGCCGATCTTGCGCCGGATGAGGTCGGAGGTGCGCATCAAGGCGAGCAGGGCCTCGTCCGTCGGCGTAAACGGCTTCTGCTGCTTCAATTCGCGCTGGAGGAGGCTCGGTCGCGCTGCCATGCCGACAATCCTAGCTCGGGATTGTTGACGTGTCAAGTAATGCCGCGGCGATCCACTCCTCATCCGCGATGACCGGATCAGATGTTTTCTGCGTTCCGTCTTCTTTCTGGAGAGACCCATGGCGATGGAACGGCGTACCCGGCAACGGGATGCAATCCGCCAGGCGTTCGTGCAGGCAGGGCGCCCGCTCAGCACCGGCGAGGTGCTCGAGGCCGCGCGCAAGGACGTGAGCGGGCTCGGGATCGCGACCGTCTACCGCACGATCAAGGCGTTGATGGAAGAAGACTGGCTCGACCCGGTGGAATTGCCCGCCGAGCCGCCGCGCTACGAGCCCCGCGGGAAAGGCCATCACCATCACTTCCGCTGCGTCGTGTGCGACAAGGTCTATGATGTGGCGGGCTGTCCGGGGCCGTTCAAGAAACTCCTGCCGAGGAACTTCCGTCTCGAAGGGCATGACCTCACGCTCTACGGCCGCTGCGCCGCGTGCCCGTGAGCCCTCCGAGCGGCGCTCCGCCGGCCGCATCGCGCGGGCTGGCGGCGGCACCTCGGCGGCGGTAGTATCCACTTTATGATAACGCGTTATTGGTACCGACTGGCCGGGATCGCTCCTCTGGTCTGCGCCATCCACTGCATCGCCATGCCCGCCGTGGTCGCCCTCGCACCGGCGCTGGCGCCGTCCGCCGCGGTCGAGACGTGGCTGCTGGTGGCGTCGGCGGGGCTCGGGATCGGGGGGCTCGCAGCGGGCACCCGCCGGCACCGCCGGGCCATCGTGTGGGCGCCGGCCGGCGCTGGGTTCGGGCTCTGGATCACGCGGTCCGCACTGGCGCCGGACGGCCTCGCCGAGACGCTGGTGACCGTGGCAGGGGCGTTGCTCGTGGCGGGCGCCCTGGCCTGGAGTGCGCGGCTCCGGCACCTGGCCGCCTGCCGTCACTGCGGTTGCCCGAGCTGGGGGAGGAGTGAGTCCAGGGCCGACATCCGCGCGGCACCGTGACCCGCTGATCGCGCCAAAGACGACGATCGGATCCTCAGGACAATCGGGCCGCCGGCAGTGCCGCCAGCGGCCCGATTCGTGTTGTCGGCAGCGTCGCGCGGGTCACGAACCGAGGAAGGCGCCGAACAGCCGGTAGACCAGGATCACAGCGCCGGCCAGAAAGACGGCGAATCCGATCACATACCACGGCTGCTCGGCCTGGGTGCGGGAACTGGCCATGTGTGCCTCCACGAGCGGTCAGGCGGTCAGGAACGCGGGCGAGGATCGGCGCCCGGCCGCTCCGCCCACGCGCTCATTATAACCCGCTGTCAACCGGCCGCGGGCCGCTCCGTGCGCCATGCGCGCTCGATCGGCGTGCGCCGATTTCAACATCCAGGCTGGCGGGCGCGTATCCATCACATGATCTTGCATGACGTTACGCTCCGTCCCACTGTCACGCGAAAGACCATGCGCGCTGCCCGGTCTGCCGTCCTGTCCGCCCTTGCCCTGGTCGCATGCCGCAAGGACGTGCCCCCGCAGCCGCAGGCCGTGGCCGTCACCGTGGCCACGGCGGAGCGCAAGACGATGCCGTTCGTCCTGTCCGCGACAGGCACGGTGGAACCGCTGCAGAGCGTCGCCGTGCAGGCTCAGGTCGGCGGCGAACTCACCCGGGTGCTCTTTCGCGAGGGCGACGAAGTCCGCGCGGGCCAGCCGCTCTTCGAGATCGACCCGCGGGCCTACGAAGCCGCGCTGGCCCAGGCCAAGGCCCGCCTGCAGCAGTCCCGGGCGCAGCTCGAGCTCGCCCGGCGCGATGCGGCGCGGGCGAAGGAACTCGTGGCCAACGACTACATCACGCGGCAGCAGTACGAGTCGCTGCAGACCAACGAGGCCGCGCTCGCCGCGGCAGTGGCCGCCGGCGAGGCCGCGGTGCGCACGGCCGAGCTCGATCTCCAGTTTGCCACGATCCGCGCGCCGATCGCGGGCCGCACGGGCCAGTTGCTGGTGAAGCGGGGCAACGTGGTGCGCCCGAACGCGGGGCTGCCGCTGGTCACGATCAACCAGATGCGCCCCATCCTCGTCCGCTTCGCCCTCCCGGCCGATCATCTGTCGCTGGTGCGCCAGCACCTTGGCACGGGGGCGACAGTGAAGGCTCTGCCGCCCGGCGCATCGGCGCCCAGCACGGGCCGGCTGCGCTTCGTGGACAACGCGGTGGACAGCGCCACGGGGACCATCCAGCTCAAGGGGGAGTTCGCCAACACCGACGGCGCGCTGTGGCCCGGGCAGTTCGTCTCCGTGCGGCTCGAGCTGTTCAACGAGCGCGACGCGCTGGTGGTGCCGAGCAAGGCGGTGGTGACGGGGCAGCAGGGGCCGTACGTGTTCGTGGTGGACAGCGCGAACAGGGCGAAGGTGCGGCAGGTGACGGTGAGCCGCACGCAGGACAGCCTCGCCGTGGTGACCGCGGGGCTTGCAGCCGGTGATCGGGTCGTGACCGACGGCCAGGTCCGGCTCCGGCCGGGATCGCGCGTGGAGATCAAGGGATGAACATCTCCGGGCCATTCATCCGGCGGCCGGTCATGACGACGCTCGTCATGATCGGCATTCTTGTTTTCGGCCTGCTGGCCTACCGGCGGCTGCCGGTGAGCGACCTGCCGACGGTGGACTATCCGACCATCTCGGTGAGCGCCTCGCTGCCGGGCGCGAGCCCGGAGACGATGGCCTCCTCGGTGGCCACGCCGCTCGAGAAGCAGTTCTCGACCATCGCCGGCATCGATCTCATGACGTCGACCAGCAGCCAGGGCACGACGCAGATCACGCTCCAGTTCAACCTCGATCGCGACATCGACGCGGCCGCGCAGGACGTGCAGGCGGCGATCGCGCAGACCCTGCGGCAACTGCCCCAGGGGATCATCCCGCCTTCGTACCAGAAGGTCGATCCGTCCCAGCAGGCGATCGTGCTGTTCGCGTTCTCCTCGTCCACGCTGCCGCTCTCCGAGGTGGACGAGTACGCGCAGACGACGATCGCGCAGCGGCTGTCGACCATCGAGGGGGTGGCCCAGGTCGTGGTGTACGGCTCGCAGAAGTACGCGGTGCGGGTGCAGCTCGACCCGCAGGCGCTGGCGAGCCGGAAGATCGGCATCAACGAGGTGGCCGAGGCGATCAACTCGGGCAACGTCAACCTGCCCACCGGCACCCTCTGGGGCGCCTCCAGGACCGCGACCCTGCGGGTCAACGGGCAGCTGGAGAACGCCGAGGCGTTCCGGCGGCTGGTGGTGGCCTACCGCCGCGGCGCGCCGGTGCGGCTGCAGGATCTCGGCAATGTCATCGACGCGGTGCAGGACAACCGCGCCGCCGCATGGTTCCGGGACACGCGTGCCATCGTGATCGGCGTGCAGCGGCAGCCGGGGACCAACACGGTCGCCGTGGCCGACCGGGTGCAGGCGGAGATGGAGCGCCTCAAGCCGCAACTGCCCGCGGCTCTGGACGTCACCCTGCTGCTCGACCGCTCGCATGCCATCCGCGAGTCCGTGGCCGACGTGAAGTTCACGCTCTGGATCACGCTCTGCCTCGTGGTCATGGTCATCTTCCTGTTCCTCCGGAATCTGCCGGCCACGGTCATCCCGAGCCTCGCGCTGCCCATGTCGCTGGTGGGCACGTTCGCGGTGATGTATCTGCTCGAGTACAGCCTGAACAACCTGTCCCTGATGGCGCTCACGCTGGCCGTGGGCTTCGTGGTCGACGACGCCATCGTGATGCTGGAGAACATCGTCCGGCACATGGAGATGGGGAAGAAGCCGCTGCAGGCGGCGCTGGACGGCTCGCGCGAGATCGGGTTCACCATCATCTCGATGACGATCTCGCTGGTGGCGGTCTTCATCCCGATCCTCTTCCTTGGCGGCCTCATGGGCCGCCTGTTCCAGGAGTTCGCGGCGACGATCGGCGTGGCGATCCTGGTGTCGGGGTTCGTGTCGCTCACGCTCACCCCGATGCTCTGCGGCCGCTTCCTCAGGACCGCGGGGCACGGCGCGGAGCACGGCCGGATGTACCAGGCCATCGAGCGGGCGTGGGAGGCATCGATCGGCGCGTACCAGCGGAGCCTTGCGTGGGTGATGCGGCACCGGCGGCTGATGCTGGGCTTTTCGATCGCGATTCTCGTGGGCACGGTGTGGCTCGGGATGATCGTACCCAAGGGCTTCATCCCGTCCGAGGATCAGGGCTCGCTGTTCGGCACCACCGAGGCGGCGGAAGGCACGTCCTTCGAGGCCATGGTGCGCTACCAGCAGCAGGCGGCGGCCATTCTCCGCGCGGACCCGGACATCGCGGCCTTCATGTCGGCGCTGGGCAGCGGCGGGCGCTCCACCACCATTAACCAGGGTCGCTTCGTCATCCGGCTCAAGCCGCGCAGTGAGCGGACCCGCACCGCGGACGAGATCGCCCGCGACCTGAACGCGAAGATCTCGCAGATCCCAGGGCTCCGGGGCTACATCACCAACCCGCCGGTGATCAACATCGGCGGCCGGTCGTCGAAGAGCCTGTACCAGTTCACGCTGCAGAGCGGCGACATCGCGACGCTCTATCAGGCGGCGGCGGAGCTGGAGAGCCGGCTCCGGACGCTGCCAGAGCTCACCGATATCGCCACCGACGCGCAGATCGCCAACCCCGAGCTCCGGGTGGAGGTCGATCGCGACCGCGCCGCGGCGCTGGGGCTCACCATGGCGCAGATCGAGAGCGCGCTGTACAACGCCTACGGGTCGCGCCAGGTCTCCACCATCTACACGCCCAGCAACCAGTACTGGGTGATCCTCGAGCTGGAGCCCAGGTATCAGCGCGACCTCGCCGCGCTCAATCTGCTCTACGTGACCAACGCGCGGGGCGAGACCGTGCCGCTCACGGCGGTGGCCACGCTGAGCGAGCGGGCGGGCCCGCTGTCGGTGAATCACTCGGGACAGCTGCCGTCGGTCACGCTGTCGTTCAACCTCGCCCCCGGCGTGTCCCTGGGCGATGCGGTGGCGCTGGTGCAGCGCACCGCCGACCAGACGCTGCCGTCGTCGATCGCGACCCAGTTCAGCGGGACGGCGGCGCAGTTCCAGTCGGCCCAGCAGGGCCTCCTGGTGCTGCTCTGCATCGCGATCTTCGTGATCTACCTCGTGCTCGGCATCCTGTACGAGAGCTTCATCCACCCGCTCACGATCCTCTCGGGCCTGCCGTTCGCCGGCTTCGGTGCGCTGCTCACGCTGCTCGTCTTCGGCATGGACCTGAGCATCTACGCGTTCGTGGGGATCATTCTGCTCGTGGGCCTGGTGAAGAAGAACGCGATCATGATGATCGACTTCGCGATCGAAGCCGAGCGGAAGGAAGGGAAGAACGCGGAGGCGGCGATCCTGGAAGCGTGCCTGGTCCGCTTCCGGCCGATCATGATGACCACCATGGCGGCGCTGATGGGCACCCTCCCGATCGCGCTCGGCGCCGGCGCCGGGGCCGAATCGCGCCGGCCGCTCGGTGTGGCGGTGGTGGGCGGCCTGGCCTTCAGCCAGTTCGTGACCCTGTACCTCACGCCGGTGATCTACACCTACTTCGACAAGCTGCGGCGGCGGAAGGGCGGAAGCACAGCCACCACCGAGGCGCCGGCCCCGCGGGTCGCGGCGCCCGAGCCGCGCGCCGCCGCGTCGGTGCCCGGTGTGGCTGCCCGCGGCGCGCTCGCGGAAGGCACCAGCGCCTGATGGCCGCCCTGTGGGGGCGCACCCTCCTCGCGCTGCTCGCGGCCGGGCCTCTCGCCGGGGCCGCCGCCGCGCCGGCGCAGGATGCGGTTCGCGTCCGCCGTGTCGCCCTCGTGGTCGGCCGGGACACCATCGCGCTCGAGCGCGTCACGCGCGCGCCCGGACGCCTCGAGGGCGAACTGCTCAATCTCCTCCTCGATCAACACTGGCACTACACCGCGAGCCTTGCGCCGACGGGCCTCGTGCTCGCGCTCACCCACAGCTTCCGCCTCGGGTCGGACCCGGCCGCGGCGCCGCCACGCCACGAGGTCCGGCTCGCCTTCGAGGGCAGCGGGGTCACCGTGGCCGCGACCTCCGGCCCCACGGTCCACTTCGGTGCCGGGCTGGGGGCGCTCCCCTACCTCAGTCCCTCGGTCGGCCTGGTGGAACTGCTCGAGCAGCGCCGCCGCGCGCTGGGCGTCGACAGCGTGGAGATCCCGCTGTTCCAGGTGTCTGGCGGTCCGATCCTCGTGGGACGGGTGCAGCGGTTCGGGCGGGACTCGGTGCTGGTGTGGATCGGCCGCGTGGCGATCCGGCTGGCCGTGAGCGATTCCGGCGAAGTGCTGGGCGGCGAGATCCCCTCGCAGCAGATGAAGATCGTGCGGACCGGTCCGGGGCCGATCGTGGAGCCGCCGCCGGCGCCGCGTCCAGGGCGCCGGCGCGGGCGGTCGGGCGGGCAGGCGGCAGGCGCCGCTCCACTGCACGGGCCGCCGTCTGCCGAAATCCTCCGCGGAGCGCCGATACCGTCTCACGGTGATGGCGGCAGGACCGGACGCACACTGACGCCGTGGCGCTCGCCGTCGTCCACCAGCGGTATGCCGGGCCCGGCCAGGCCTTTCCCGTCCATCGTCAGCTCGACCGCCCCCCGGGCGGCGCCCTCCCCATTGTGCACGACGATGACGTAGACGCTCCGCCCATACCTGTACTCGATCGTGTATTCCCGCCATCGCGCCGGCGCGCGCGGCTCGACGAACAGCGTCTCGCCGCGTTTTCTCAGGCCGAGGAGCCCCTCCAGGCCCACGCGGTACATCCAGCTCGCTGACCCCGTGTACCAGGTCCACCCGCCGCGGCCAAGCTGGCCTTTCGCGGTGTACACGTCGGCGGCCACGACGTACGGCTCCACCTTGTAGGTCTCGACCTCCTCGGGCGTGCGCGCGTGGGTGAGCGGATTGAGCATCTGGAAGAGCTCGAACGCGCGGTCGCCGTTGCCCCGGAGCGCCGTCGCGAGCACCGCCCACAGCGCCGCGTGGGTGTACTGGGCGCCGTTCTCCCGGACGCCGGGAAGGTAGCCCTTGATATAGCCGGGGTCCTGCGCCGTCGAGTCGAACGGCGGCGTGAGGAGCAGCAGGAGACGCGCGTCCTCCCGCACCAGGTGCTCCTCCAGCGAGCGCATCGCCAGGGCCTGTCGCTCCGGGTCGCCGGCGTGGGAGAGCACGCTCCAGCTCTGGGCGATGGAATCGATTCGGCACTCGTCGTTCTGGAGCGCGCCGAGTGGGGTGCCGTCGTCGAAGTAGGCGCGGCGATACCAGGCGCCATCCCACCCGTGCGCCTCGACGGCGGCGGCGTAGGCGTCGGCCTGCCGGCGGCATTCGGCCGCGACCGCCGTGTCGCCTCGCCGCTCGGCGTGCCCGGCGAAGGCCCGCAGCGTCGTGACGAGGAACCACGCCAGCCAGACGCTCTCGCCGTGTCCCTCCACGCCGACGCGATTCATGCCGTCGTTCCAGTCCGCACTGCCGATCAGCGGCAAACCGTGCGCCCCCGAGGTGCACGCGCGCCGGAGCGCCCGGACGCAGTGCTCGTACACGCTCCCCTCCTCGGCGGTGACCTGCGGCAGGTCGTATACCTCGTGCTCGTCGGGCTCGAGCGGGCGCATCGCGAGGAACGGCACGTACGCGTCGAGCACGGACGTGTCCCCGCTCGTCCGGACGTAGTGATCCACGACATAGGGCAGCCAGGCGAGATCGTCCGAACACCGGGTCCGGACGCCGCGCCCGCTGTGCGGGTGCCACCAGTGCTGCACGTCGCCCTCGAGGAACTGGCGGGCGGCGGCGCGCAGGATGTGCTCGCGTGCCAGCGCCGGCTCGGCGTAGACGAACGCCATCACGTCCTGCAACTGGTCGCGGAATCCGTAGGCGCCGCTGCTCTGATAGAACGCCGAGCGGGCCCACATGCGGCAGGCGAGCGCCTGATAGAGCGTCCACCGATTGAGCATCGCGTCGAACGTGGGCTCCGGCGTCCGGACGGTGATGACCGAGAGCCGCTCCGCCCACCCGGCGACGGATTGGCCGAGGGCGACCTGCGCGCGCGCCACGTCGCGGTACTCCGCGACCGCCTGCCGGGCCGCGGCTTCGCTCTCGGCGGCGCCGAGCAGGATCACGACCTCGCGCGTCTCGCCGGGTGAGAGCTCGAGCTCGCACTGCAACGAGGCGCAGGGATCGATGCCCGCGCCCGTGATGCCCGTCATGGTGCCACCGGCGCGGAGGGCCGCTGGCGCGCCGGCCGTGCCATTCCTCCCGAGGAAGTCGCGCCGGCTGCCCGTATGGCCCGTCACGGGCTCGGTGATGGCGTGGAACGCCATCCAGCCGGCGAACTGCGGATCGAAGGTGTTCTGCGCGAAGATGGCTCCACGCTCGCGGTCGAACGCGGTGCGCACCTGGTGCTGGGTGTGCTCGCGGAGCACGCCCAGCGTCCATTCCACGTAGGTCGTCACGGTCAGCCGGCGCGGATGGGCGTCCCCGTTGGTCACCCGAAGCACCGAGAGCTTGACCGGCGCGTCCTCCGCCATGCCCACGGTGAGGTGCGTGGTGATGCGATCGCGTTCGTGCTCGAACGACGAGAAGCCCGCCCCGTGCCGGATGGTGTAAGGCGTCTCCCCGCGAATCGGTCCGGGCGTGGCACACCACGGCTCCTCCGCCTCGGCATCCTGGAGGTACACCACCTCGCTCACCGGATCGCTCACCGGATCGTTGTGCCACGGCGTGAGCCGGAAGAAGTAGCTGTTCTCGGCCCAGGTGAACCCGCCGCCCCGCTCGGTGACGACGAAGCCGCCGCGGCGGTTGGCGATGACATTCGACCACGGGGCCGGGGGCACCCGGTCCCCGCACAACCGGATCTCGTAGTTGCCGTTGGTGGTGAGGCCGCCGAAGCCGTTGGCCAGCGCGGGCGGCGCGCCGTCGGAGCCCCGCTCCGTACGCGGCGGGCGGGCGCGGAACAGAGGTGCGGCGAGCGGCGCCAGCAGCGCCGGCAGCCGGGCCCCGATCCGCCGGACGACCTGCACCACCCGCGAGCTCCGTTCCGGGGCCCGGGGCTCGGGAGGAAGCGTCTCGCCCTCGTCCTCCGGCGATTCCTCCGGTGGCGTGGCCGACGCCAGGATGCGGCCGAGCGCCCGCCCGTCGCAGGGGATGTGCACGCGGGCCGTGGCGCGCAGCATGTGGAGCTCGTCGGCGGCCAGCAGGTCGCGGCGCCGCACGAATACGCCACCGGGGCGGTCGAACGAGCCGGAGTCACCTACCGCATAGACCGCCGCGGTGATCCGGTCGCCCAGATCCTGGAGATAGGTGGGCCGATGGGCGTTGAGGACGACCAGATCGACCGTCATGCCGCGGCGGCGCCAGTAGCGGTGTGCTGCCAGGAGCTGCCGGAGGGTCGGCAGTCCGTCCGCGGATTCGATCGTGGCCAGCAGGATCGGCCAGTCACCGGAGACGCCGGTGGCCCACAGGAGCGGTTGGGAGCCGCGGTTCCGGCGAAGCTCGGCCTGCGGGGCTCGCAGCCCGGGGTTCCCGTAGAGCAGGTGGCCGGCGAGCTCCTGGAAGACGGCGGCATCCGCCGGCGTGAGACCGAGCTCCCGGAGCTCGACCTGGCTCGAGGTCCACGCGAGATCCAGCGCCCGCTGCGCGGCATGGGCGTCGTGATAGCGATCCGCGAGCGCGAAGGCCCGGTCGCGCGTGGTCGCGACGAGCGTGGTGAATGCGACGGAGGCGGACTGCCCGGGAGCAAGTCGCACCCGCGTGCGCAGCGCGAAAATGGGATCGAGCACCGCGCCGGTCGTGCCGGACAGCGGCCCGTCCGTCTCCATCCCCGCTGGGTTGCGCGTCGAGCGCCCGCGGCCGAGGAAGCGGGCCCGGTCCGTCTCGCAGGTCACGGGCCCGACGCGCTCCTTGCCCGTGTCGACCACGTGCACGCACCAGAGCGGTTGCTCCCTGGCCGAGCGCGGGCGCCGGGTGGCGGTGATCGCGCTACACCACTCGTGCCACTCGGTCTCGACGAACAGGTTGCCGAATGCCGGATGCGCACGGTCGGCCTCGGGCGGGGCGAGCACGATCTCGCCGTAGCTCGTGAGCTCGATGTCGCGGTCCTCGTCGCTGTTGTTGGTCACGGTGACGCGCCGCACCTCGGCCGAATCCTCCGGGACCACCGCGATCTCGGTGCGCGTCTCGACGGCGTCGTCGGCGCGGTGGAAGGTGACGCGGTCGATCGCCAGGTAGGCGTGGTACCAGTCCGCGGGGGCGCATACGGGCTGATGCGCCGCCGACCACACGTGGCCGCTCGGCACGTCCTTCAGGTAGCAGAACTGCCCGGCGGCATCGCGGCATCCGTCGGCCTGCCAGCGGGTGACCGCAAGCGCCTCGTGACGGCTGTATCCCGCGCCGCAGTGGCTCACCATGACGGTGTACGGCAGATGACCCAGGAGGGCGACATGCGGCTGGGGCGTGTCCGGCAGGTCGAGCTCGCGGACGGCCGGCCGCTCCGCCTCCCCGGGCAGTGCCTCGTCCGGCCGGGCCCCCTGCGGCTCGCGCAGCACGAGCCGGCGCGGGATGCGCTCGTGCAGCAGCAACTCCGCCGAGCGCACGACCGGATCGGCGTGGAAGCGGCGCTGCCATACCTGGGAGGTCAGGATGTTGGTGAGCGCAACCAGGCCCATGCCGAGATGGTGCGCCATGTAGGCACGGACCACGGCATACCGCTCGTCGGGGTCGGGGCGGGTGTAGTCGATGGCGTCCCGGAAGCCGCAGGGGCCGAGCGCCCCCTGGCTCTCGAGCAGCTCGAGGTTGGCCAGTGCCGGCTGGGGATCGACCATGGCGGCGAGAAGCGAGGCATAGGGCGCGACCACCAGCTCCCGGCCCAGCCCGCGCTTGAGCGCGAGATCGGGTACCCCGAACGCGCGGTACTGGTAGGTATGGTGCCGGTCGCGCACGTTGTAGGCGCTCTCGCTCAGGCCCCAGGGAACACCGCGCGCAGCGCCGTACGCCACTTGCCGCGCGACGGCGCCGTCGTACGTCTGCGCGAGCACGGTGAAGGGGAACGACCGCATGACGAGCACCGGCATCAGGTACTCGAACATGCTGCCGCTCCACGACACGAGCGCCGGAGCCCCTGCGGCGTAGGTCAGCGTCCGGCCAAGACGGAACCAGTGCTCCACGGGCACGTCGTTCTTGGCCACCGCCAGGAAGCTCGCCAGGCGCGCCTCGGAGGCGAGGAGATCGTAGTACGATCCGTCCAGCGAGTGGGTGCCCTGCTGGAAGCCGATCGCGAACAGCTTCCACTCGGGGTCGAACAGGAAACGGAAATCCATCGCCATCGCGTACGCGTAGGCCCGCTCGGCGAGCGCCGCGAGGCGCGTCGCGAGCGCCGCCGCCCGCGGCGATCGCGCCGCGAGCTCGCGCAGCGTGGCGGGCGAGGTCGCGTCGAGACTCTCGCCCCAGGCGCGGTGCCCGGCGATGAGGCCAAGGGTCCACCGGATCCATTCCGCCGCCGCATCCGCCGCCTCGGCGGGGAGCCCCGCGCGGGCGAGCGCGTCCTCGGCGCGACGGAGCGGATCGGTGACGCGGGAGAGGGAAGCGGTCGAGGCCGGCTCGCGACGCGATGCCATCAGCGCGGCGCGGGCAGCCCGGACGTGCTCTGCGGCGCGTGGGGCCGACCCGAGTGCCCTCACTCGCTCGTCGGCGAGTGCGAGCGCGATGTCGAGCGCGGGCCAGACACGCGAGTCGCACGCCGGCTCGTCGACCAGCGCCAGGCACGCCTGCCTCAGGGCGATGAGGTGGCCGGCGAGGTTGCCGCTGTCCACCGTGGACACGTACGCCGGCTCGAGCACCCTCAGGTCCCGCAGGTCGTACCAGTTATAGAAGTGTCCGCGGAAGCGGGGCATCCGCTCGAGCGAATGGAAGGCAAGCTCCAGGCGCCGGGTCATGTCGTCGAGCGTGATGAACCCCAGATCCCGGGCGCTTGCCGTGGCCAGGAGCTGAAGACCGACGTTGGTCGGGGAGGTGCGCATGGCGACGACGGGCGCCGGGTCTTCCTGGAAGTTGTCCGGCGCGATCCAGTTGGTCTCCGCGGTCACGAAACGATCGAAGAAACGCCAGTGCAGCAGCGCGTAGCGGAGCGCCTGGCGCCGGGCGGCCGGCCCCAGGCGCTGCTCCCGGCGCACGGCGGGCGCGCCAAGGACGTGCGCGACCGCCGGCGAGACCATCCAGACCGCGATCAGCGGCAGCACCGCGGCCGCGAGCTGCCAGGAGGGGATACCGGTTCCCGCGGGCTGAGTGTGCGAACGCCACACGACCGCCAGGAGGACAATGCCCGCGACCGCCACGGCCGGCCACATCGCCCGCCAGGCCGCGGCGGACGAATCCGCCATGCCGCGCTCGACGTGGGATGCGGTCTGCCACTCGAGCAGATGGCGCCGCGAGACGAACATCCGCCAGAGCGTACGGACGATCGCGTCCGCGGACACCCAGGCCTGGTGCGGGAGAAAGACGACGGCAAGCGCCACCTGTTGCACGCTGGTTGCCGCGTCACGGACCACTGCCGCGTAGTAGGGCCGCCATGACTTGTCGAGCGGAGGGTTGAGCAGCGCGAGCAGGAGGGACACGATCCAGGGGGCGGCGACGGCCCCGAGACCTAGGAGGGTCCAGCGGAGCGGCGCACCCGGCAGGAGAACCCAGCCCACCACCAGGAAGGCGAGCTGGGCCGGCTCGACCGTGCTGCGGCGCAGGTTGTCGAGGATCTTCCAGCGCGACAGGAGCGACAGCCGATTGGGCTCCGCGCCGTCCGGCCCCGGCACGCGCGGGGTGAGCCACGGCAGCAGCTGCCAGTCGCCGCGGATCCACCGGTGCTTGCGCCAGGTGAACGTCAGGTAGCGGCTCGGGTAGTCGTCGTAGACGATCACGTCGGTGGCGAGGCCGGCCCGGGCGTAGGTTCCCTCGATGAGGTCATGCGAAAGCAGGGTGTTCTCCGGAAAGCGCCCATGCGTCGCCCGCTCGAACGCCTCGACGTCGTAGATCCCCTTGCCGGTGAAGCTGCCTTCGCCGTAGAGGTCCTGGTACACGTCGGAAACCGCCGTGGTGTAGGGATCGACGCCCGGGTGCCCCGAGTGAACGGCGGCGAAGAGTGAGCGGTGCGCACTGGGGAGCGAGACGCCGACGCGCGGCTGCAGGATCCCGTAGCCGCGCACGACCTGCCCCAACGCGGGGTCGTAGACGGCGCGGTTGAGCGGGTGCGCGAGCGCGCCGACCAGGAGTGGCGCCGCATCGAGCGGGAGGACGGTGTCGGCGTCGAGGGTGATGACGTAGCGCACGCTGCGGATCGCCTCCACGTCGCCGACCACGACCGCGAAGGCCCCTCCCGCGCCGCCGAGCACGAACCGGTTGAACTCGGCGAGCTTGCCTCGTTTGCGCTCCCAGCCCATCCACACGCCCTCATGCGGGTTCCAGCGGCGGGGTCGGTGGAAGAGGTAGAACGCGTCCTGGCCGTCGCCGGCGTAACGCGCGTTGAGGGTGCGGACCCCCTCGACCGCGGCCTCCACGATCGCGGCATCGCCCTGGCGGGTCTCGGTCGGCGCGTCGGTGAAGTCGCTCAGCACCGCGAAGTGCAGGTGCGCCTCCCGGTTGGCCAGGAACTGGACCTCGAGGTTGTGGAGCGCCTCGTGTACCACCTCGACGCTCCCGAAGAGAGTCGGAATGACCACGGCGGTCCGGAACTCGGACGGCACGCCGTGCTCCTGGAGATCGAGCTTGGGCAGCGGCCGGGGCGGCAGGAGCGCCGTGACGAGCTGGTTCACGACGTTGACGGCGACATCGTTCGCCAGGATGAGCCCGAGGAGCAGCACCGCGAGCGACTCCGCGCCGGCCAGCGACCCGCCGAGCCACAGCAACCCGGCGAGCGCCGCCACCGTTCCCGAGAGCACGCCGCCCCCGAACACCACGTTGGGATGGCGCCGTATCCAGCGGTGCACCGCTTCCCCTGCCGCGGGGCGGTATCCCGTCGCCCGCTCCAGCTCGGCGAGCCCGTCGTCGATCAGGTAGTAGCCGACGTGCGCGTGTCGGCGGTCCTCCGTGCCGCGGGCCAGGCCCGCCCGCGCGCAGTCGATGGCGTGCCGGGCCACGACCTCTTCGGGCCGACGGGTGCGCTTGGCGATGCGCTCCACCGCGTGCCGGTACCGGTCGCGGGTCGCGAAGGTCATGTCCGGGTAGAAGCCCGAGGGATCCTCGCGGAGGACCGCCTCCATGCGGCTCTGCCCCTCGACGAAGATCCCCCAGTCCATGCGGGCGATGGCGCGCAGGCTGGTGATGCTGTTCGCCATGCCGACCTGGGTGAGCGCGAGCCGCTGGGTCGCGCGGGCCGTGGCATCCTCCGCGCTCAGGGCCTCCTCGGCGATCCACTGCTCGAGCCGCACGACGGCGGAGAGCGCGCCGCCTTCCACGCGGAGCTGGTGCAGGAAACGGGAGACGAACGTCGGGGTGAGCGGTGGCGGATGCGCGGCGAAATCGTCGAGGGCCGCGTCGAGCGCGTCCTTGGCCGACTCGCCGGCGCGCGCGATGCGGGCCGCCGCCTCGTCCGCCGCTTCCAGCTCGTCGAGCCGCTGCACGGTCCGCAATGACATCCGCCGCACGTTCTCGATCAGACCCAGGCGGAGCATCGCCGGCACCGCCCAGAGTTCGCCGACTGCGAGGGTCGCGACCTGCTGGAACGCCGCGACGAATCCGCTGACGTTGTCGAGATCGATCCGCCCCTCGCTGTGCGAGATCAGCGTGATCGCCAGCTCGTACACCCGGGGGTAGCCGGCCAGCGGGCCGGTGGCCAGCTCCGGCAGTTCCCGGTAGTAGTCGCGCGGCAGGCTCTCCCGCACCTCGCCGATGTGCTCCAGCACGACGTAGTAGTTGTCCAGCAGCCATTCACCGGCGGGGCCGACGTCCGCGCCCCGGTCGGAGGCAGCGGCCAGCCGCGCATGCGCGTCCTCGAGGATGCGGCGGGTCCCGTTCAGGCGGGCCAGCAGCCGGGCCCGCCGCCGGGCGCGTGTCCCGAAGGCCAGGCGCTGCTCGCCGGCGAGGGTCTGCGCGCGCTCCCCGAGGTGTTCGGCACCGAGCAGCTCGCCGCGGATGGGGCCGGCGAGCAGATCCTCGCGGGCGCCGGGTCGGCGTGGGATGAGGCGGAACAGGAAGCCGGGCCGCCAGAGCGGAGCGATCGTGGGAACCTCGGGTGGGAGGCGGGTGGCTGGAGCGGCAATGGAAACCTAATCGCCGCGGGCAATTTCGCCCGTCCGCTCGCGCTCCCGCTTCAACGGGTCACTGGCGAGCGGTCTTCCGGTCGGCTGTCGCCACCGTCCTGATGACCGGCATCAAGCCTGACTGTCCCATGGTACTGTGGTATCGCAGTGTCGGGCGGAAGCGCCGGCAGCGGGGGAGGGACGAGCGGCAGGGTCGGCCTTGCCGGGCGGACCTTGGGCAAACGCCCCCGTAGCATCGTGTGCTATCGGGGGCGTCGCCTGCATCGTTGCTTCACGTCGATTCGTATGGGCCCGGCGCGATTCGAACGCGCGACCTTTTGCTCCGGAGGCAAACGCTCTATCCAGCTGAGCTACGGGCCCGGTAACAGCCGTCAGCGGCGGGGCATGCCCCGCTCCTTCCATATCCATCGGGGCGCCCGGATCGAACCGGGAAACGCCTGCTCCCGAAGCAGGACGCCATCCGAAACGGGCGCGGACAGTAACAGTCCGGTTCGTTGTTTGTCAATGTAGCAAAGGGCAACCCGGGACGGAAACGTCGCAGATGTCCCCTGCATCGGGAGGGCTCTCCATTGATGGAGCGGTTCCAGTCTGGCGTGGCGTCAGATGTCCTGGGCAGGCCGGCGCGACATCCTGGGGAGCGCCTCCATCCTGGTCCTTCGAGACGGCGCTCCCCCGCTGTTTCGCTATGATCTCTCGGGGAGATTCGTCTCGATCATGCGCTGGAATGCCGGGAACGTGCCGGTGACGTCGGCGCTGTACCGGCGGTATGTGGATGAAGAGCTCGCGCGCATGAGCCGGGGGTACTTCCGTGACCTCTCGGTGAAGTACTACGCACTCGATCTCCCGCTGCCGCCATTTCTGCCGTCGTATCAGAACCTTCTCGTGGCCGAGGACGGCACCATCTGACGGAGCGATTCCGGCTCCCCTGGCAGACCACGCCCACATGGGACGTGCTGGCTCCCGAGGGGCGCTGGCTTGGCAGCGTGACGATGCCCGAGCGCTTCCACCTGCGCCACATCACACGCCACCGGGTGCTGGGTGTCGCCCGGGACACGCTCGGCGTCGAAGGTTCCGGTGCGCGCACTCCTCGCCAAGCCCTGAACACGACATCGTGAACCCGCCGGGCGGCAGGGCGATCTTGACAACAGATGTTATAACATCTATTGTCTGCTCATGCCGAGCCGACTGCAGGCCGAGATCAAACAGACCAGGCCCTTCCCGCGCCGCACCACGGAGGCGTTGCTGAGCATCCTGCGCACCGCCGCGGTGCTCGACCACCACCTCGGCGAGGCGCTGAAGCCGTTCGGGATCACGCCGACGCAGCACAACGTGCTCCGGATCCTCCGTGGCGCCGGGGCGACGGGGCTCTGCGGGCGTGAGATCGGCGAGCGGATGGTCGCCAGGGTGCCCGACGTATCCCGCCTGCTCGACCGGCTGGAGGCGATGCAGCTCATCAGCCGCCAGCGCGACCCGGCGGACCGGCGCCACGTGACTGCCTGGATCACCCGGAAGGGGCTCGATCTCCTGGAGATCGTAGGCCCCGAGCTCGAGGCCGTCGAGCGATCGCGCCTCGGCCGGCTGAGCGAGGACGCGCTGGCGAGTCTCATCGACAGCCTGGCCGCCGTCCGCGACGTGACCTGATGTTTTTGGGTCTGATCCATGTTATCACACCGAACTGTTACGGACGAACGGGGCCACAGATGCCAGGCTTGACCATCGTCGCTGACGCCGCCGCCTCGAGCGCCGGCCTCCTCATCGCGCGGCTCGTTCTCGGCCTCCTCATGGCCGCGCACGGCGCCCAGAAGCTCTTCGGCTGGTTCGGCGGCCACGGGCTCGCCGGCACAGGCGGCTTTCTCGAGTCCCTGGGCTTCCGTCCTGGCCGCCTCTTCGCGACCGCGGCCGCGCTCACCGAGTTGGGAAGCGGTCTGCTCGTCGCGCTCGGTTTCCTCGGTCCCCTGGGTTCCGCGCTCATGATCTCGGTCATGATCGTCGCCGCCGGGAGCGTGCACTGGAAGAACGGCGTCTTCGCCACGTCGAACGGCATCGAGCTGCCGCTGCTGTACGCGGCGGGCGCCTTCGCACTCGCCCTCACCGGCCCCGGTCCCCTCTCGCTCGACGCGCTCCTCGGCCTCGAGGCGATCTGGACGCCGATCGTGGTGTGGACGGCGCTGGGGGTGGGCATCGCGGGCGGCATCGCCAGCCTGGCCGCCCGGCGGCTGGATCCGGGCGCGCCGCCGGCCTGAACTGAAAAAGGGCGGAGCGATGGAGATCGGCGTCTACACGTTCGCGGAACGCACGCCGGATCCCCGCACGGGCCACCTGGTGAGCGCCGATCAGCGGTTGCGCGACCTGCTCGAGGAGATCGAGCTCGCCGATCAGGTAGGGCTCGACGTCTTCGGGGTCGGCGAGCACCACCGTTCCGACTACGTGGTATCCTCGCCGGCCGTCGTGCTGGCGGCGGCCGCGGCTCGCACGACACGCATCCGGCTCACGAGTGCCGTCACCGTGCTCAGCTCCGACGATCCGGTGCGCGTCTTCCAGGACTTTGCCACGCTCGACCTGCTCTCGGGCGGACGGGCCGAGATCATGGCGGGACGGGGGTCGTTCCTCGAGTCGTTCCCGCTCTTCGGCTACGATCTCGACGACTACGACGAGCTCTTCGCCGAGAAGCTCGACCTGCTGCTGCGGCTCCGCGAGGACGAGCGTGTCACGTGGTCGGGCAAGCATCGCGCGCCGCTCAGCGGGCTGGGCGTCTATCCGCGCCCGCTACAGGAGCGGCTGCCGATCTGGATTGCCGTCGGTGGCACGCCGCAGTCGGTCGTGCGCGCCGGCACCCTCGGCCTCCCGCTGGCGCTCGCCATCATCGGCGGCGAGCCGGCTCGCTTCGTGCCGCTGGTGCAGCTCTACCGCGAGAGCGCGCGCCGGGCCGGCCACGACCCTGACTCGCTTCCCGTGAGCATCAACTCGCACGGATTCATCGCGGACACCTCGGAGCAGGCCGCCGAGGACGCGTTCCCGCCCTACGGCGAGGTCATGGGCAGGATCGGACGCGAGCGCGGCTGGCCCCCGCCGACGCGGCACCGGTTCGATGCAGAGCGGTCCCCCCGTGGCGCGCTGTTCGTGGGGAGCCCGCAGGAGGTGATCGACAAGATCCTCTTCGAGCACGAGCTGTTCGGCCACCAGCGCTTCCTCATGCAGATGAGCGTCGGCACGATGCCGCATGAGAAGATCATGCGCTCGATCGAGCTCCTGGGCACCCAGGTGGCGCCGGTCGTCCGGCGTGAGCTCGCCGCGACAGTGTTCCGCTCGACCCTCCCCGCGGAGCGCGATGCCCACCAGCGCAACCGACGCTCGCTCCGGGCTATCACCAGACATGAGGAGAGCGACCGATGACGATTCTTGTGACCGGCGCTACCGGCCAGCTCGGCGCCAGAGTGGTGGAATCGCTGCTGGCCAAGGTTCCGGCGAGCCTGATCGCGGTCAGCGTGCGCAAGCCGGAGAAGGCGAGCGCGCTCGCGGCGCGCGGCGTCGACGTCCGTCAGGGCGACTTCGACGACCCGGCATCGCTCGACCGGGCGTTCGCCCGCGTCGACCGGCTGCTCATCATCTCGACCGACGGTGACAACGAGACGCGGATCCGGCAGCACCTCGCTGCGGTCGCCGCGGCGAAGCGCGCGGGCGTGAAGTTCATCGCCTACACGAGCATCGCAAAGGCCGACGAGAGTACGCTCTGGCTCGCCGAGGTGCACCGCACCACCGAGCAGGCGATCCGCGACACGGGGATTCCGTTCACCTTCCTTCGCAACAACTGGTACCTCGAGAACGACACTGGCGTCATCCAGGGTGCGGCGGCTGGAGCGCCGGTCGTCACGTCGGCCGGCGAGGGCCGGGTGGGCTGGGCGCCGCGTGACGACTACGCCCAGGCCGCGGCGGCCGTACTGGCGGGTGAGGGGCACGAGAACCGGATCTACGAGCTGTCCGGCCTCCCGGTGACGTACGCGGACCTGGCGAAGGCGATCGGCCAGGCTCTCGGTCGCGAGGTCCCGGTGCGGCAGGTGGACGACGCCGGCTATCGCGCGGCGATGGCGGCGGCGGGCGTGCCTGAGACGTTGCTTGCGTTCGTGGTGGGCGTTCAGCAGGCCATTCGCGAGGGATCGCTCGATGTGCGGAGCGACGATCTCCCGGCGCTGCTCGGACGGGCGGTGACCCCGCTGACCGACGCGATCGCGCGCATCGTGCGTGGGTGACGCCCAGTCACTCGTCCGACCGCGAGCGGGCCCTGCCCTGCTCGCGCGCCTCCGCCGCGGCTCCCGCCTCGAGGGCGCCGTGGAGCAGGGCATCGATGATGGTCCGCCCCAGACGTTCCGGATCCGGGCGGAGCGGATCGATCGCCGCGAAGACGCGCTGCGTGAGCGCGACGCCGAGGAGCATGCTGGGGAGCGCCGCGATCAGCGCCTCGATGTGGTCGCCGTGCAGCTCGGCGCCGGCCCCTTCCCACTCCCAGATCCGGCGCATGGTCCGGCGTGCCGGGGTGACGACTTCGTCGAAGAACGCCTTCCCGATCTCGGGGAACTTCGGCAGCTCGGTCATGACGAGCTGGCTGAGCTCGAGCATGTGGGGCTGCTGCAAGGTAGACCAGATCTCCTCGAGGTGCTGCCGGAGCAGCGCCTCCCGCGACAGCGCCGGATCGGCGGCGGCGATCCGGGCCTCGCCTGCGGTCGCCAGCGCACCCAGGCACTCCCGCACCAGGTCGACGAAGAGCTGGTCCTTCGAGTCGAAGTAGTGGTAGAGCGCCCCCTTCGAGACGCCGGCTCGTTCGACGATGTCCTGGAGCGTCGCTCGCTCGTAGCCGAGTTCGGTGAACACCTCGAGCGCGGCATCCAGGATCTTCCCGCAACATGCTCCGGTGCCTCGCGGACGGCCCCGTTCGCGTTTCGGCTGTTTGTCCCCGCCGAAATCGGCGTCGATCGCTCTCGCGTCCCGCATCGGGCCTCCGAGTCAGTCGCATCTGATTGCGTTGCTTGAATATAGACCATCGAGCACGGCGGCAAGCCGACCCGCCGGTCCGCCACGGCGCCGAACCGGGTGCGGGGCACCATGCGCCTTGACATCCCGGCAGGTCGCTGTCTTTATTTTACATACCGACTGGTCGGTATTATAAGTACAGGCCGACGGTCGGTGCTCTTGTTCCGGAGCGCACCGCTCACCCTGCCGGCGCGCTCCACAACTCCGCAGGGTGTTGCAAGGAGACGTACCGTGCTTGCTCGTCTCTCGTCCGTTGGTGCGGCCGCCATTGCCGCCCTCCTGCTCGCTACGCCCGACATCGCTTCCGCCCAGTCTGCACCGTCCACTGGCCTCGGCCGGGCCATCGTGGTCTTCGGCCAGGGGGGCGGCTTCTCGCCGATCACCGATATCAACGAGGCTGGGACTGCGAAGGGGAAGACGGGCTGGACCGTCGGTGGCGGCGTCGGCGTGCAGATCAATCGGTTTGTCGTGGTGCGCGGAACCTTCGACTACGCGCAGAGCGAGATCGAAGGCATCGGGGCGGGGAGCCTCGCCGGCGAGAAGCTGAATCATTTCTTCTACGGCGGTGACGTGCAGCTCCGCTATCCGACTCGAAGTGGTTTCGCGCCATACCTCCTGCTCGGCGCCGGCGCCGTCACGCTCGACCCGAGTGACAGGACACGGCTCGAGTCTGTCACGAAGTTCGCTGGCAAGGGCGGGCTGGGCTTCGAGTACGTGCTGCCGTCGAACGGCCTCGGGTTCTTCGCGCAGGCTACGAGCTACCTCTACGAGCCCGACAAGCTGGGCTTCGACAAGACGCAGGCGGACATCGTCTACACCGCCGGTCTGAGCTATCGCTTCGGCTTCTGATCCAGACGGACCCAGGCCCGTCGGCGCACGGCAGTTCCCCGGTCTCCCCGTCCGTGGGTGTGCGTCGGCGGGCCTCCGCCGTTGATACTGGATCGCGGCTCGCGTCGCGATCTCCTCCCCCGCCAGGCCTGCGGCAGGCATGTCCGCGTGGTCACGGTGCAAGGTGTGGCGAACGACGACCGGCTGCCGCTGAGGCGCATGAAGGCCGCGGCGCGAGCCACCACGTCAGGATGCGTCCGGCCGATGACCCGCCGCGCCTGGACGTGCAGCTCCTTCGCCGCGAGGCGGCTCAGGAGAGCCGTCCAGCGCACCATCGGGCAGAACGCCGGCGTGCCCGGCAGGTTGTCGAGGACGCGATGGCGCGGCGACGGCTCCCCCTTGCGGAGCGCCGGCTGCTGCTTCGGATCGACGACCGGTACTGCGCGGACCTTGCCGGGATCGGGCACGTCGAGGGTGCGCTCCGTCAGCCACTCGTAGAGGAACCAGAGTCGCCAAGTGTGCGCGCCAGTCGGCGCGGAACGAATGATCGTGGCCAGCTCGGCCGGCGGCACCACCTGGAACAAGGCGTTGAGGACGGCGAGGTCCACCCCTTCGCGGCGCAGCGCCAGATCGAGGTGTCCTGCCAGCGTGTTCGCCGGTCGCCGACTACCGCGGAGCACGAGCCAGTCCTCGGCCGGGGCAGGGTGCTCCCGCGCCGCGGCCATTTGCGAGTCGTGGCGGCAGCGGCACGCGCAGGCCATAACGGGCGATCAGGGCTGCATAGCCTATGGGCCAACCCAGCTCAGGGAGGGAGCGGCTGCCCAGATCGTTCACTGGCTGCCCATATGGCTCACTCCATGGTCGATTTGCGCCAGATGACTCACGCATCCGCTGAACTCCGGTTCGGGCTGCACCAGATCGTTCACCTTCTGACCAGAATATTCACCGAGTGTGTGATTTGCACCGTCTATCTTCACTGGAAGCTGTTTCCAAGGGCGAACCCCGAGTACGGAGGGTTCATCGCGCACGAGCCCGCCACGGCGCGAATCGATCGAGGACTTTCAGCTCGCCGACCATTTCCAGCGCCTTCACCAGCAGTCGGGGGTTCTGACCCGAAGATCGACGACTGGCGCGCCATGGTGGACTGCGTGATGATCGACCCGGCCTGCGATGGGTGGGTGTTCGACCTCGCCCTGGCAGGCATCCCGGAGCGGAAGGAGGATCTGGTTCGGGGGCATTACGAGCCGCCGGCTGCCGCGGGCGCGATCACCGTTGCCGCGACGATGGTAGATATGCTCGGTGAGGACGTGTTGAGCACGGCATCGTGCTAGATCGGAGCCGTTCCGAGCCGGAGCGTGGGCCTACTGCCCACCACCGCCGCGCCGGCGGAGGAAGGCACGCCAGAGTGGCGTACCCTGGGCCGCGTGCGGTGTTCGTTGTGCTGGAGCTTGCTCGAGTGGCGCCTCGATGGAGAATGCAAAAGTGCCAGTTCCCGGGGGAAACTGGCACTCTTCATTCTCCATCGGGGCGCCCGGATTTGAACCGGGGACCTCCTGCTCCCGAAGCAGGCGCGCTAACCGGACTGCGCTACGCCCCGCCACTGCTACCCTGCGTCCTATGCGCTCTGAGGGACTCGAACCCCCAACCTTCTGATCCGTAGTCAGATGCTCTATCCAGTTGAGCTAAGAGCGCAATGGGCGGTACAAGACTCGAACTTGTGACCTCCACGATGTCAACGTGGCGCTCTAACCAACTGAGCTAACCGCCCTGGCTTCACACGGACAGGCGGTCAGTCGGTCAGGCGGTCGGAGGAGCCAGCGCCTCCGCGATCAGTCCGCCTGTCCGCCTGTCCGCCTGTCCGCCTGTCCGACAACCGACCATAGCGGGGGTGGGATTTGAACCCACGACCTCCGGGTTATGAGCCCGGCGAGCTACCAGACTGCTCCACCCCGCGACGTTTTCCGCATGCGGCCCGTGCTGCCGACCGCCGGACCGCCAGACTGACTCTGCAGAGCGGGAAACGGGACTCGAACCCGCGACCCCAACCTTGGCAAGGTTGTGCTCTACCAACTGAGCTATTCCCGCTTAAGCGGCGGACCACGATACTAGCGTCCGACCCCACCCCGCGCAACACCCGCCGCGCGCTCAGCGACCCGGCGCGATCCGGATCGCTGGGGGAGTGGAGGCGAGGGGGATCGAACCCCTGACCTCGTGAATGCCATTCACGCGCTCTCCCAACTGAGCTACGCCCCCGCTATTATTGTCGCGCCCGGAACACGCGGGCAGCGAACAGCACGGGAAGGTATCGTCCGGCCTCTCCCGGTGTCAAGCAGACCCAACACGGGCGCCGCCAGCAGGGTATGATCCCGAGCGATGACCAAGAAGACTAGCGAGCCTCCTCCTTCGCCGGGCCCCGGCAAGCGCCAGCCGAAGGCGAAGGCTGCCGAGCCCAAGTCCCGCACCGCCAGGAGCGCCAAAGCGAGCGAGAAG
>JBMOPM010000246.1:0-30927 GCA_049323575.1 Gemmatimonadota bacterium
GGCAGGTGGTGGGGCAGGTCGGTATCGACATGATCGCGGGGCCCACCGAAGTGCTGATCATCGCGGACGAGTCCGCCGACCCGATCCGCGTGGCAGCGGACCTGCTCGCGCAGGCGGAGCACGACGAGGACGCCGCCTGCTGGTGCGTCACCCCGAGCCGCGTGCTGGCCGACGCCCTGCCGGCCGCGCTGGCGGAGCAACTGGCGCGGGCCCCCCGCGCCGCGGTGGCGCGGGCGTCGCTGGAGCGGAACGGGCTCGTGGTGCTGACGCCGGACCTCACCACCGCGGTCGAGGTGGCCAATCGCCGGGCGCCGGAGCATCTGCAGATCGTGGCGGACGGCGCCGAGACGCTGGCGGCCGGTATTCGCCACGCCGGGGCAATCTTCCTGGGCGACGACACCCCCGAGCCCGTGGGCGACTACGTCGCGGGGCCCAGCCACGTGCTGCCCACCGCGGGCACCGCGCGCTACGCCTCCCCGCTCGGCGTGTATGATTTCATCAAACGCAGTTCGATTATCCGATACAGTCGGCGGCGGCTTCTCGAGGACGCCGACCACATCATTGCGCTGGCGGAGACCGAAGGCCTGAGCGGCCATGCGGACGCCGTGCGGCTGCGCCAGGCCCCCGGGGCCGCGACCCCATGAGACACGATCACACCTACCCCCATTCCCACGACGGCCACGCCCGCGCCCACCGGATCATGCATCCCACGGAGGTCACCGACCGGCTCCGGCTGGTGCTCGTGGTCACGGGGACGTTCCTCGTGGTGGAGGCGATCGGCGGGTGGCTGAGCGGCTCGCTCGCCCTGCTCGCGGACGCCGGCCACATGCTGGCCGACGTGGGCGCGCTGTCGCTGTCGCTCTTCACCGCGTGGCTGGCCCAGCGCCCGGCCAGCGAGAGCAAGACCTTCGGCTACCGCCGCTGGGAGATCCTCGCCACGCTGGCCAACGGGAGCGCGCTGGTGCTCATCGCCTTCGGCATCGTCCGCGAGGCCATCGACCGCTTCCGCCAGCCGCACGAGCTTCGCCTCGGCCTGTTTTTTGGCGTCGCGGTGGCGGGCTTGTGCGTGAACCTGTTCAGCCTGGCCCAGCTCCGCGAGGCCCACCGCCACAACCTCAACGTGCGCGGCGCCTACCTCCACATCTTGGGCGACACGCTGGGCTCCGTGGGCGCCATCGTCGCGGCCGTGATCATCTTCTTCACCGGCTGGATCGCCGCCGACCCGATCCTCTCGGTGCTGCTTGCCGTCCTCATCCTGGGCGGCGCGTGGCGGCTTGTGCGCGAGAGCGTGGACGTGCTGCTCGAAGCCGCGCCGCCGCACGTGCCGATCCCCGCGGTGCGCGAACGGATGCTGGCCGTTCCCGGCGTCACCGCGATTCACGACCTGCACGTGTGGACCGTGACGAGCGGCATGATCGCGCTCAGCGGACACGTCATCGTCCCCGACCTCAACGAGCACGACCGGGTGCTGAGCGACCTCAAGTCCACGCTGGGGGAGCTGGGCATCAGCCATGTCACCGTGCAACTGGAGCTGGCGGACCGGTGCGGCGATGAGGTCTGCGAGGTGCCGGGGAGCGGATGACCGGGTGCCCGGGCCAGGGGCCGGGGCACTCCCGCCCACCACCTTGCCCCCCTTGCCCGCCGTGTCTATATATGGCCCGAATTTGCCGGATTGGACTGGGTCGTGATTCGCAACATCGCCATTATCGCGCACGTCGATCACGGGAAGACCACCCTGGTTGACCAGATGCTCCGGCAGGCCGGAGCATTCCGGGCCAACCAGCAGGTGGAGGAGCGCGTGATGGACTCCAACCCGCTCGAGCGCGAGCGGGGCATCACGATTCTGTCCAAGAATACCGCCGTGCGCTGGCACGGGACCAAGATCAACATCGTGGACACGCCGGGCCACGCCGATTTCGGCGGCGAGGTGGAGCGGATCCTCCGCATGGTGGACGGCTTCGTCCTGCTGGTGGACGCGGCCGAGGGGCCGATGCCGCAGACCCGGTTCGTGACGCGCAAGGCGCTGGCCCTGGGGCTCAAGCCCATCGTGGCGATCAACAAGATCGATCGCGCCGACGCGGAGCCGCTCCGTGTGCACGACGAGGTCCTGGGCCTCTTCATCGACCTCGAGGCGAGCCCCGAGCAGCTCGACGCGCCGTTCCTCTACACTTCGAGCCGGCACGGCACCGCCACGACCGAGCTGGACCAGCCGGGCACGGACCTGACGCCGCTGTTCCAGGCCATCCTCGACCACGTGACCCCGCCGTCGGGCGATCCCGAGGGGCCGTTCCAGATGCTGGTGTCCACCCTCGATCACTCCGCGTTCCTCGGCCGCATCGCCATCGGGCGGATCGAGCGGGGCCGCGTGCGGGTGGGGGACGAGGTCGTGCTCCTGCCCATGGGCGAGCCGGGCCTGGTAGCGGACGGTCAGGGCGAGAAGAGCCGCATCACCAGGCTCTACACCTTCGACGGGCTCAACCGGGTGGAGGTGGACGAGGCGGCGGCGGGCGACATCGTGGCGCTGGCCGGCTTCGACACCATCGAGATCGGCAAGACCTTCACCTCGGTGCAGCACCCGGAGCGGTTGCAGGGCATCGCGGTGGAGGAGCCCACCATCTCGGTGGACTTCATCGTCAACAACTCCCCCTTCGCCGGGCGCGAGGGGAAGTTCGTGACCAGCCGTCAGGTGCGCGATCGCCTCTACCGGGAGCTGGAGCGCAACGTCGCGCTCCGGGTGGAGCCCACCGACTCGCCCGACACGCACACCGTCTCGGGCCGGGGCGAGCTGCATCTGTCCATCCTGATGGAGACGATGCGCCGCGAGGGCTACGAATTCCAGGTCTCGCGCCCGCGCGTCATCACCCGGGTGGGCGAACACGGCGAACGGCTGGAGCCGTATGAAGAGCTGATGATCGACGTGCCCGAGGAATACATGGGCGCGGTGATGGAGAAGCTCGGGCCCCGGCGCGCCGAGATGAGCGAGATGAAGAACCCGGGCCACGGCCTGGTCCGCATGACGTTCAGGATCCCGGCGCGCGGCCTTTTCGGATACCGGTCGGAATTCCTGACCGATACGCGGGGCACCGGCATCATGCACCACCGGTTCCTGGAGTACGGACCCTGGGCCGGCCCGCTCAGCGGGCGCAAGCGCGGCGTGCTGGTGGCCGACCGGGAAGGCACCGTGGTGGCGTACGCCCTCGGCAACCTCCAGGAGCGGGCCCAGATGTTCGTCGCCCCGGGCGACGTGGTGTACGAGGGCATGATCGTCGGGGAGAACGCGCGCCCCGGCGACCTCGACGTCAACGTCACCAAGGAGAAGAAGCTCACCAACATGCGCGCGAGCGGGTCGGACGAGAACATCCTGCTCGAACCCCCGCGCCAGATCACCCTCGAGTACGCCCTCGAGTACATCGAGGAGGACGAACTCATCGAGGTGACCCCCAAGGCCATCCGCCTGCGCAAGCGGGTGCTGCCGGCGGTGGAGCGGCGCAAAGCCGCGCGCGCCGCAGCCCGTGTGGCCGACGCGTCCTGACGTGACGGCGGATGACCGCCAGCGCCAGACCTTGACTTGACCGTGCGAACCGACATCAGACACGAGCCGGAGGAAATCATGTTGGCCTGGGAGACGTCGTTGGAGCCCATTGAGCTCCGTCGCCGCTTCGATGACGACGAGGACTTCGAGGACGACGGCTTCAGCTTCGACGACGAGGAGGACGAGGACGAGGACTTCGACGACGAAGACCTCGACGACGAGGAGGACGACCTCGAGGACGAGGACTTCGAGGACGAGGAGTTCGAGTTCACCGACGAAGACGAAGAGTAGTCGATGGGGCGGGCACTCGGGCCCGCCCTGGCGTGCCCCGGACCGGCGTGGCCCTGTGAGGCCCGCCGGTCCTTGTCATTTCGCGGTCGTCCGTCATCCTGGCGTCATGCGGGCGGGATATCCTGGGGCCCGGTACCCGATTGTCGGTTCCCTGAACCTTCGAGAGGAGTGTCCCCCATGCGCGGTGCGACCAAGTCCCCCTGCGGATTGATCCTGGGCCTGCTCGTCGGCGCGGCGCTCACGTCCGCGGCCGCCCAGCAGCCGGTCAAGGTGCACGAGGAGAAGCCCGGCCTGCTCGCCCAGGCCAAGGTGACACCGGACGCGGCCCTGGCCACCGCGCTCAAGGCCGTCCCCGGCGCCCGGCTCGGCAAGGCCGGGATCGAGATGGAGAAGGGCAGGCTGATCTACTCCTTCGACCTCACCGTCGTTGGCAAGCCGGGTATCGAGGAGGTCACTGTCGACGCCAGGACCGGCAAGGTCGTCGCCGTCGAACACGAAGACGCCGAGGCGGAGGCCAAGGAAGAGGCCGCGGAAATGGCCAGGGAAAAGCCCAAGGCCCCATGACCAGACGGATTGGTGCGTGCGCGTATTGATCGTTGAAGACGAGCCCGAGATCGCTGACCTCCTGCGGCGCACGCTGCAGGAGGCCGCCTTGGCGGCCGACGTCGCCGCGAGCGGCCGGGAAGCGCTCGCGATGCTGGCCGTCACCGAGTACGACCTCGCGATCCTCGACGTGGGCCTCCCTGACATCGACGGCTTCGCCGTCTGCCGCCAGTGGCGCGCCCGGGGCGGCACCACCCCCATTCTCATGCTCACCGCCCGCGCCGGCCTCGCCGACCGGGTCGGCGGGCTCGACGCCGGCGCCGACGACTACCTCAGCAAGCCGTTCGCCGTCGAGGAGCTGCTCGCCCGGCTCCGCGCCCTCGCCCGCCGCCCCGCGCCGAGTACCGGCGTCGTTCTCCGCTTCGAGGACGTGGAGCTCGATCCTCGCAGCATGAGCGTCCGGCGGGCCGGTCTGCCCATCCGGCTCACCGCGCGGGAGTTTGCCCTGCTCGAATACTTCCTCCGCAACGTCGAGCGGGTCGTGAGCCGCGGCCAGATCCTCGAGCACGTCTGGGACGACAACTTCGATCCCATCGGCAACGTGGTGGATGTTCTCGTGGCTCGCGTACGCCGGAAGCTCGAGGCATCCGGCGGCCGGATGCTGATCCACACGGTCCGTGGCCGGGGCTATGTCCTCTCCGCCACGGCGCCCGATGGCGATTAGTCGCGTCCGGCTCCGTCTCACCGCGTGGTCCGCGCTGGCGTTCCTGGCGGGCCTGGCCGTGCTCGACGGCTCGCTGGTCTGGTACCTCGGCCGCCAGGGCGACCGCCGGCTGACCGATCACATGCGGCGGGCCGCGGTCGGCCTGGCCGGCGCCGTCGAGCGGGAGTGGAAGGAGGTCGACACCTACAGGCAGCTGTCGTCGGCCGTCCGCGACGCTCTCGACGAATGGCCGCCCAGCTCCCTCTCCTTCGTCGTCCTCGACTCCGTCGGCGCCCCGATCGGCCGGCGCGGCGACGGCACCGTCATCCAGGCTCTGCTGCGCGCCGAGCCGGCGGCAGTGCTCGCGCGCCCGCGCGACGTGGCGGTGGGCCGCGAACATCCCATCCGCGTGCTGGCGGCGCGCGCCGATTCGGCGGCGCGGTTCACGGTGCTGGCCGGCACGTCCACCGGTGAGCTCAGCGAGGATCGTGCAGCCCTCCTCTGGTGGATGCTCCTGAGCGCGCCCGCCGCGCTTGGCATCGCGCTCCTGGGCGGGTACTGGCTCTCGCGCGTGGCGCTCCGTCCCATCGAGGGCCTGGGGCAGGCAGTGGCGGCGATCGCGCCGCAGGACCTGGCCGGCGAGCTCCCCGTGCGCCAGCCTCCCGACGAGATCGACCGGCTCGCGGCCCAGTTCAACGACCTCCTGACCCGCGTGCGGACGCTCCAGCGCCAGAGCCGCCGGTTCTTGCGGGAGGCGGCGCACCAGATCCGGACCCCGCTCACGCTGGTGCTGGGCGAGAGCGACCTGAGCCTCGAGCGCCCCCGCGCGCCCGCGGAGCATCGCGAGGCGCTCAGGCGCATCCGCACTGCCGCGCAGCAGATGAACCGCCGCGTCAACGACCTCTTCCTCCTCGCCGAGGCGGAAGCCGGCGAGGGCCTCCCGCACCTGGAGCCGGTGGAGCTCGATGCGCTCGCGCTGGAAGCCGCCGACCTGCTCCGCGGGCGCGCCCAAGGGCTGGGCCGGCGTCTCGAGCTGGGCGACGTGGATGCCGCGGAAGTGTTGGGCGATGCGCCGCTCCTGCGCGAGGCCATGATCGAGCTGCTGGAGAACGGATGCCGCCACGGCACGGCGGAGACGCCGGTCAGGCTGTCGGTGCGCACCGTTGACGATGCGGTGCTGGTGGAGGTGGAGAACGCCGGGCCGCCGCTGCCTGCGCTTCCTGAGGTGCAGGCCGACAGGTCGGCGGGCCTGGAGGGGCGGGGCATGGGCCTGTCCATCGTGCAGTGGATCGCGGAGGCACACGGGGGACGGCTCGAAGCCAGCCGGGTGGACGGCCACAACCGCGTCACCATCCGGCTTCCCAGGGGCAGCGACGGAGGGCGCCAGGGATGATCACGTTCGCGGTGCTGCTGGTCTTGCAGGGGCCGGCGCCCGATTCGCTCACGCTGGACGCCGCCCTCGCCCGCGCCCAGCGTCTGCGCGGCGATGCCCGCGTGGCCGCCGCCATCGTGGCGGAAGCGCGGGCGCAGCTCGCGGTGGCCGGGATGGTGCCGAATCCCGTGGCCTCGTACAGTCACACCGAGAGCACTCCGCGGGATCACGCGGCCGTCTCCCAGGCGTTCGACTGGCTCCTCGTCCGCGGCGCCCGCCGCTCGGCCGCGCGCGCCGACATCGAACGCGCGCAGGCCGACTCCACGCTCACCGCGGCCGACATCTCCGCCGGGGTACGCCTCGCCTTCTTCGAGTCCATCGCGGCCCGCGAAGCGCTGCGCCTCGCGCGGGACTTCAGCGCCATCGCCGATTCACTTCGGCTCATCGCGCAGGCTCGTCTCGACCATGGCGACATCTCCCGGTTCGAGTACGACCAGGTGGCACTCGCGGCCGCGCGCACCGCGCAGGCGGTCTCCCGCGCCCGCGAGGCGAATGCGGTGGCCGGTGCGGCGCTCGCGCGCGCGGTGGCGTGGGATGGCCCGGGCGCGGCGCCGGCCGCGGCCGGTGAACTGGACCAGGATCTGGCGGACGAAGCCGGCCGTCCGGCCGCCACCCCCGACCAGCTCCCGCTGGTCCGCGCGGCCATCGCCGACTCGCTCGCCTTCGCGGAGCGCCAGCGCGCCGCGGGTCTGGCGCGCATCCCCATGCCCGCCGTCGAGGCCGGCGCCGAATGGGCCGACCCGGCCACGCCTGGCACGCTGCTCACCGTCGGTGTCGCGCTGCCACTGCCCCTCTGGCCCCGATACGGCCCGCCGGTCGCCGTGGCCAGGGCCCAGGCGCGGCAGGCCACCGGCCGCGTCGCCGAGGCTCGGCTCGAGGGCAGCCGTCGCCTCGCCGAGGCACGGGCCCGGCTCACCGAGGCGGCCACGCGGGCTCGCCTCGCGCGGGACGTGCTCACGCCGGCCGCTACCCGGCTTCGGGTGCAGGCCACCGCCGCCTACCGTGCCGGCGAGACCGGCGTGATCCCCGTGCTCGAGGCGCTCCGTGCCGAGCGCGAGGTCGTGGGCGAAACCATCCTCGAACTCCTCGCCTATCAGGAGGCGGTCGCCGAATGGAACCGCTTGCTCGGCCGGCCATGAGACGACCCGTTTTCGCGCTGGGTCTTGCCATTGCCGTCGTCTCCTGCGGCTCGGGTGGGGACGGAGCCGCCGCCGCGCCGCCCCATGTGCCCGTGGGCCTTGCCACCGTCACGCGGGATACCATCACCGCCACTGTGCGGCTGGTGGGTCGGCTGGTGCCGCTGCCCGGCGGCACGGCGCTCCTCGCCGCGCCGACCGACGCGGTGGTCCAGCGCATTGCGGTGCAGGTGGGGCAGGCGGTGCGGCCGGGCGCCGTCCTCGTCGAGCTGGATGCGCCGGAGCTGGTGACTCGGGTGGTGGAGGCGCGCGCGGGAGCGGAAGTCGCGGAACACGAGGCCAGGCGCCAGCAGGACCTGTACGACCAGGGCATCACGTCGCGGAAGCAGCTGGAGGAGAAGCTTGCGGCGGCGCGGGCCGCGCGTTCCGCGGCTTCCGCCGCGGAACAGCTGCTCGAGCGCACCCATGTCGCGAGCCCCATCGGGGGCGGCGTGCAGCGCGTCCTGGTGCATCAGGGCGAGCGCGTCACCGCGGGTACGCCGCTCGTGGAGGTGGTGAACGGCTCGGTGCTCGATCTCCAGGTCGAGGCCCCTCCGGCCGACCTCCGGCAGCTGCGCATGGGGCAGGTGGCGCGAGTCGTCGGCGAAGGCCAGCCCGACGTGCGGCCGGGGACGGTCATCGCCATCGCGCCCGCGGTGGACAGCCTCTCCAACGCGGCCAGAGTCATCCTGCGGATCCCCGAGCCCGGGCCCGCGCTCCGCGCCGGCATGGGCGCCGTCGCGACGGTGATCACCGGCCTCAAGCGCGACGTTCTCGTGGTGCCCGACTCGGCCCTCGTGCTGGTGGGCGACGCGATGAGCGTGTTCGTGGTGGGGCCCGGTTCCGTCGCCCGCGCCAGGGCCGTGCGGGTCGGCGTCCGGTCCGGCGGCCGCGCCGAGGTGATGGGCGACCTCAAGCCGGGGGACCGGGTCGTCACCACCGGCGCGTTCGGCCTGAGCGACGGCATGCTGGTCGTCCCCGAGGCGCCGGAGAAGCGGGCGCAATGAGCGTCGCGGGGTGGGCCGCCCGGCATCGGGCAGCCATCTTTCTGGCGTCGGCGCTGGTGGCCGGCGCCGGCCTCTATGCCATGTTCACGCTGCCGGCGGGCATTTATCCCGAGGCCACCTTCCCCCGCGTAGCCATCGTGGTACGCGGCGGCACGTTCGAGCCGGCGGACATGATCGTCGCCGTCACCCGGCCCATCGAGGAGGCGTTGAGCGGCGTCATCGACCTGCGCCGCATCCGGAGCCGCACCGTGCGGGGCGCCGCCGAGCTGAGCCTCGAGTTCCGTCCGGGCGCGGACATGCAGTTCGCCCTCCAGCAGGTGCAGGGGCGTCTGGCGGCGCTCCAATCGTCGCTGCCGCAGGGGCTCGACATCGAGGCCGAGCGACTCACCCCGTCGATCTTCCCGATGATGCAGTACGAACTCACCGGCGGGAATCCCGTGCTGTTGCGCGATCTCGCGCAGTACGTCATCCGGCCGCGGCTGGCGCGGCTGCCGGACGTGGGAGAGGTGACGGTGCAGGGTGGGCTGGTGCGGGAGGTCTCGGTCGTCCTCGATCCCGCGCGGCTGGCCAGCCATCGGGTCAGCGTGGCCGAGGTCGCGGACCGGATCCGCGCGTCCAACATCGTGGTGGCCGCTGGGCGGATCGACCAACAGTACCGCCAGTACAGCGTCATCGTTTCCGGCCTGGTGGCAACGCCCGATGCCGTGGGCAACCTCGTCGTACGGCGCGAAGGCGACTACCCCGTCCGCGTATCCGACCTGGGCAGCGTGCGCTACGGCACCGAGGACCGCTTCCAGCTCGCGGCCGGCAACGGCCGACCGGCGGCGCTCGTCAACGTCTCGCGCCAGCCGGCCGGCAACACCCTCAAGGTCGAGCGGGCGGTGCGCGCGGCGGTGGATTCGCTTCGCGCGGCCCTGCCGGAGGGCATCGAGCTCGAGCCGGTGTACGACCAGGGTCAACTCGTCCGCGACGCGCTGGTCAACGTGCGGGACGCGATGCTCCTGGGCGGCTTCCTCGCCGTGCTGGTCATGCTCGTCTTCCTGGGCAGCGTCGGCGTGACGCTCACCGCGGCAGTCACCCTCCCGCTCGCCGTCGCCGGTACCTTCCTGGGCCTCGAGCTCTTCGGCGACTCACTCAACCTCATGTCGCTGGGCGGCCTCGCGGTGGCCATAGGCCTGGTCATCGACGACGCGGTCGTCGTGGTGGAGAACATGGAGCGGCGCTTGAGGGCCGAGCCCGGCGTTCCCCCGGCCGACGTCATCCGCCGCGCCACCGACGAGATCATGGCGCCGGTGGCGGGCTCCACCCTCACGACCGTGGTGGTCTTCGCGCCGCTGGCGCTCCTCCAGGGCGTGGTGGGGCAGTTCTTCCGGTCCTTTTCCCTGGCCCTCTCGATCGCGGTGCTCCTGTCGCTCGCCTTCTCGGTCTTGCTCATCCCGCTCATGAGCGCCCGGCGGACCCATCGCGAGGCAGCGGCCGTGTCCCACGGATGGCGCGTCCCCACCATCGATCTTTCGCGGCTCGAGGCCTGGTATGACGCCGTCGTGCGGCGCATGCTCCAGCGCCCCGGAGTGGGCCTCCTCGCGGGGGCGATGCTGCTCGTGGCGGCGGTGGGCCTGGGCCGCGTGGTCAAGACCGGCTTCATGCCCGACCTCGACGAGGGCGGATTCATCCTCGACTACTGGACCCCCACCGGCAGCTCGCTGGCGGAGACCGACCGCCAGATCGGCATCATCGAGAAGATCCTGCGGGAGGACCCGGCGGTCGCGGCCTTCACCCGGCGCACCGGCGCGGAGCTCGGCTTCTTCGCCACCGAACCCAACCGCGGCGACATGACCATCCTCCTCAAGCCGCGGGGCCAGCGCGAGTCCGTGTATCGGGTCATCGCGCGGGTGCGCCGGCGGATCGAGACCCAGCTCCCGGCGGTGCGGGTCGAGTTCATGCAAATCCTTCAGGACCTGATCGGCGACCTCGCGGCGACCCCCAAGCCGGTGGAGATCAAGCTCTTCCATCCCCACGTGGCCACGGCCGAAGTCGCCGCGCGCGCGGTGGCAGAGGCCATCCAGCCGGTCAAGGGATTGGAGGACCTGTTCAATGGCGTGCCGGGGCCCTTGCCCGAACTCCACGTTGCGCTCGACCCCGCGCGCGTCGTGCGCCTGGGACTGACCGAGGCCGACGTCGCCGAGCAGGTGCGCGGTGCCCTCTTCGGCCTCCGCGCGGGTGAGGTGCGCGAGCCCAACCGCCTCGTCGGTATCCGGGTGCGCGTGCCCGACAGCGTGCGGTTCGATCCCGGCGCCGCGATGAGCCTGCCCATCGTCGGCCCCGGCGGCTGGGCCAGCCTCGGCACCCTGGCCCAGGTGCGGGACACCCTGGTGCCGAGCGAGCTCCTCAGGGAAAACCTCCGCCCGCTGGTCAAGGTCACGGGCACGGTGGACGTGAGCGTGTCGGACCTGGGCAGCGTCATGCGGGAGATCCGGGCTCGGGTGGCCCGGGTCCCGTTGCCGCCTGGCGTGCGGCTCGAATACGGCGGCCAGTATGCCGGGCAACGCGAATCGTTCGGCCAGTTGCTGGCCGTGCTCGCGCTGGCGGCAGGCGCGGTGCTGCTGGTGATGGTGGGCCAGTTCGGCAGCTACCGCGGCCCCGCGGCGATCCTGCTGGCCGTGCCGTTGGGCTTGACCGGCGCGCTGGGGGGGCTCGTGCTGAGCGGTGTGCCGTTCAACGTCTCCAGCTTCATGGGCCTCATCCTCCTCGTGGGCCTCATCGTCAAGAACGGCATCATCCTCCTCGATGCGGCCCGGCGCTTTGCGCAGGACGGCGAGCCGGCGGACGAGGCGCTGGTCCATGCGGGCCGGCTGCGCTTGCGGCCCATCCTCATGACCACGTTGTGTACCCTCGCGGGCCTGTTGCCGCTCGCGTTCGGCTTTGGCGCCGGGGCGGAGCTTCAGCGCCCGCTGGCCGTGGCGGTCATCGGCGGGCTCACCCTGTCCACGCTCGTGACCCTCCTCCTGCTGCCGATGGGCCTCAAGATGGCAGGGGCGCTCCGGCGGCCGACGGGATTGCCGTAGCGGGTCACATTGGACGCTTGTGTGATCGGCACACGCCGGAATCCGGGTCAGCGGGACAGCGGTACGACCGTCTGCGCCCGGACAGCGATCTGCTGGCCGGGTTCCGCCAGCACCGATCGGGGGAGCCCGTCAATCTCGACGGTGGCCGCGCCGATCGTTCCCTGAAGCCGGCGGGTATGCCCGAGATCCAGTACGGCGTGCACGGTGAGCGGGAAACTCGGTGGCGCCGTGCCGATCTCCAGCTGCCCCGGCGGGACCGCAATCACTTCTTCGCCGATCTGCAGCACCGTGTAGCCAAGGAGCGTTGCGGTCTCACGATTCGGTGGCTGGCGCGAGAGCGTGGCAAGGGGGCCGTCGGCACGGACCTGTCCCCGATCGAGCACCACCAGCCGCTCCGCGACGCGAGCGGCCTCCGCCCAGTCATGGCTCACGGCAACCGCGGTGCAGCCCGTCTCGCGCAGCACCGCCGCGAGGTCCGTGAGCAAGGGGCCGCGCGTGGGGGCATCGAGCGCCGCGAAGGGTTCATCGAGCAGCAGCACGTCGGGCTTGAGCACGAAGGCGCGCGCCAGGGCGACCCGTTGCGCCTCGCCGCCCGAAAGGGTCCGCGTCCGGCGATCGGCCAGATGGGCGATGCCGAATCGCTCGAGCCACGCGCGCACGGTCCGGTCCGTCTCCCGGCGGCTGGCGTGGCGAAACCCGAGCCCGAGAGCCACGTTGCGCCAGACGGTCGTGTCGAAAAGGAGGGGAGACTGCAGGACCACGGCCATCCGGCGGCGGACCGCCAGGACCTCGCGGCGCCCCCATCCGACCGGCGCCCCGTCGACCAGCACCGTGCCCCGCTCCGGCCGCTCCAGCAGGCCGAGCAGGCGGAGGAGCGTGGACTTGCCGGCGCCGTTGGCCCCCATGACCGCGACCCGGTCGCCCGGCAGCACGTCGAGCGCCGCCAGCTCGAGCACCCGGCGGTCGCCTCGACGCACGACGATGTCGCGGAGAGCAACCTTAAGCGTCACCGGAATCCGATGCCGCGCTGCTGCACTGCCGTCACCAGCATGGTCAGGCAGAACGTGACGGCGATGAGAATTACCCCCAGGGCCAGGGCCACGTCGAAGTTGCCCTTCGTCGTCTCGAGCACCGTCGCGGTGGTGAGCACCCGGGTATGGTGGAGAATGTTGCCGCCCACCATCATCGAGGCGCCGACCTCCGAGATGACGGCCCCGAAGCCCGCCATCACGGCGGCCAGGAGCGAGAGGCGGGCCTCGTACATCAACCAGGCCACCGTCTGCAGCGGCGACGCGCCGAGCCCGGCAAGCTGCAGCGTGAGGCGAGGGTCGAGTTGCTGCACGCCAGCCGCACTCAGGCCGGCAATCACCGGGGTGGCGAGCACGCACTGCGCGATGACGATCGCCGTCGGCGTATAGAGCAGATCGAGAAATCCGAGCGGCCCGCTGCGCCAGAGCGCGAGCGAGATGAGGAGGCCGACCACTACCGGCGGGAGGCCCATGCCCGTGTTCACGACACCGAGCAGCAGGGTCCGGCCAGGGAAGCGCCGCAGCGCCAGGAGAAGTCCCAGCGGGAGCCCGACCGCGACGCTCAGCAGCGTCGCGAGTCCCGAGAGGCGGAGCGAGAGCCCCATGATCTCCAGCACCTGGGGATCACCCCGGAGCAGGAGGTCGACGGCCTGCCGGATACCGCGCGCGATCAGGTCCATGCGGGTCAGGCGTTGCCGTCAGGAGGCCTTCCGCAGGAGATCCTCCTCGCGCCGGCCGGCAGCGGGGCGAAAGAGCGGCTGACCGAAGCGGGCCACCCCGAATTGCGCGATGAACGCCTGCGTGGCCGGCTCTACCATGAAGTCGGCAAAGGCCCGACCGCCCTCCACGTTGAGGTTCGAGAAGACGTCGGGGTTGGGGCGCATGACGTGGTAGACGTTGAGCAGTGCGGCATCCCCCTCGTGCAGGATGGCCAGGTCCAGCCCGTGCCGCTGGCTCAGGAACGTACCCCGATCGGTCAGGGCGTATGCCTGCTTCTGGGAGGCGAGGCGCAGCGTCGCGCCCATGCCCTGGCCGACTTCGAAATACCACGGGCCGCGCGGCGCGACGCCGGCCCGTTTCCAGAGACCGAGTTCGAGAATGTTGGTCCCCGAGCTGTCGGCCCGCGACGCAAAGGGGTGCGGGCCCGAGGCAATGCGGCGCAGCGCGTTCACGACCGTCCGGGCCTGCCGGATACCGGCCGGATCCGCCTTGGGCCCGACCAGGACGAAGTCGTTGGTCATCACCAGCCGGCGGTCGACGAAGGTGCCTTCGCGGACGTACTCGAGTTCCAGGGTCGGCGCATGGACCAGCACCACGTCAGCTTCGCCACGGGCCCCGAGCGCGAGCGCCTGGCCGGTGCCGACCGCGATGGTCTTCACCCGGCAGCGGCAGCGGTGCTCGAAGCGCGGCACCAGGGAATCGAGCAGCCCCGTGTCCTGCATGCTCGTCGTGGTCGCGAGGATGATGCCGCGCGGCGTCTGGGCGGCCACAGGAATCGCCGTCCCCAACGCCAGCGCGAGGAGCGATACCGCCATCGTGCAAGAGAATCGCATGCTCGGCCCCTCAGAAGCGGACCTGAAACTGCCCCAGCACCTGCCCCTTCCGGATGCCGGGGTCGCCGATCTTCCGCGAGATGTACTCGAGGCCGATCCGGGTGTTGCGGTTCCACGGATACACGTTGAGCGCGGCCGTCCACGCGCGGTTCTTCTGCTGGCGACTGATGCCATCGCGGCCGAAGTACTCGTACTTGCCGGCGACCTGCACGGATGGCGCGACGAAGTATCCCGCGAGTCCGTACCAGCCCTGGTCGATTGGCGCATCGACACCGTCGCGCGACTGCGCCAGCCACTCGCCTCGCACGACGATCCGGGACGTCTCGACGCTCGCCTCGAACCCGTAACGCGTGCTGTCGCCGAAGTACCTGGCGCCGTAGGCGCCGAGGGAGAGCCCGGGCAACGGCCGCACGACGAGGCGCGAGACGCCGAGCACGCTGGAGTCGGGGTTGGTCGAGATGTTCTGACCATTGCCGTTGAAGGCGCCGGCATAGACGCTGAACAGCTTGCCGAAGTTGTACTCCGCCATGAGGCCGATGTCGCGTTTGGGCGCGAGCGAGTCGACGACGGCAGCCCGATCCGCCGTCTCGACGTCGGTGAGGCTCATGACGAACTCGCGCGTGAAGGGCGTCTTGAATTGGCCGGCCTGGATGGCCCATGGACCCTGCGCGTAGCGGATGAAGGCATCCTGGAGCGACACGCTGGCGCGACACGTACCCGCGTTCCCGGTGCGGAATTCGCCCTGGATGCGCCATGTCAGCCCTTCGACGAGACCTCCGCCGGCGGTCAAGCGCGCCCGGTTGATGCTCGCGGTGAGACCCGCGTTCTCCTGCCAGGTCTCGCGCGCCTGCACGTAGCCGCTGAACCGCACGGGTGACGGGGTGGCAACGGAAGCGGGCGACTGGGCCCGTCCGGTGATCGGCCCGAGGGCGCCGAAGCCCAGCAGGAACATACGGTGCAGGCGCATGGCAGTCGCGAGTGAGGAGGAGACCGAAACCGCGGGCTCGAGAAACTACGTTGTGTGTCTGCGATAGGCAAGCTCGTGCCTATCGCTTGTCGATCCAAGAGGGTCGGGTTTGGCGATTGGCGCCGCGGGGGCTATCGTTGCAGTGGTGGTTCGCGCCGACCCGACGCCAAGGAAGCCATGCCCGCTCGCTCGCACCCGTACCCCCGCACCCGAGCGCGTCCGACGGCAATCGCGCCGAGCGTTCCGGTGCACGAGCTCCAACCGCGTCTCAAGGTGTGGCTGAACTGGAAGGGCGAGTTCCTGATGGGACCGAACTACCGCAGGTTCCTCGAGGCGGTCGACCGCACGGGGACGATCCGGGAGGCGGGCCACGCGGTCGGGTGGAGTTATCGGACCTGCCTCAATCGGGTGCGTCGCATGGAGGCGGCACTCGGTGGGCCAGTGCTGGCGACGTCACGGGGCGGGCGGGCACACGGGGGTGCACGGTTGACGCCGGCGGCGCGGGAACTCCTGGCGGTGTTTCAGGAGTGGCACGACGCCGTCCGTGAGGCGTCCGACGCCGTGTTCGCGAGGTTGGCGCACCGGCGGCGCTGAGGCCGCGGGGTCACCGGGGGCGAAAGCCGCTCGCCCGCCCGGTCGTCCAGGGAGGACACTACGATGCAATGGCTACGCTGGACCGCGCTGATGGGCACCGTCGCGGTCGCCGCCTGCGGCGGCAAATCGAACGACAAGGCGCCGCCGAGCGCTGGCGGCGAAATGATGGCCAAGCGCACGGACTCGGCTGGCGGGATGGGCATGCAGATGCCGGGCATGGCGATGATGCCCATGATGCGGGCGCACCTGGACTCCATGACCGGCATGTCGCCCGAGCAGATGCGGGCGATGATGGCCCGGCACGACACCGTGATGTCGCGGATGCTGGATCAGATGGGGAGCGACATGCGGAGCATGAGCATGACGGGGGACGCGCGGTGGACCGCCCTGACCGATTCGGTGAAGCGCGATCTCGCGGAGCTGCCGAGCCTGCAAGGCAAGGCGCTCACGGACCGGATGCGCGCCCATGCCGATCGCGTGCGCCGGCTGATTGCGATACACGAGGGGATGATGGCGCGGTGAGTGGCGTGGTGACGCGACGGATCCGCGCGGCGCAGAGGCTGGCGACCGCGTTCAGGCACTTGCCGCCCGCACGACGTCGCGGCGTTCATCGCCGGGAGGGGTACGAGCATCCTTGACACCTGCGAGCACACAGGGCTCCAGGCCCAGCGGCAGGTGTTGGCAGGGTGGAAGCACCAGCGGACGGGCCGGCACGAGTGGACAGCAGGGGGTGGACACCAAAACCCGGCCGGATGTAGTTTTGCTCCCGTTAAGGGCCTGTAGCTCAGGTGGTTAGAGCGCACGCCTGATAAGCGTGAGGTCGGTAGTTCAACTCTACCCAGGCCCATAGTTACGAAGTGATTGCCCCGCTGGTGACTACGGTTGCCTGCGGGGCGTCTTGTAGCGGCCCCATCAGGCTCTGCTCTCCATTCCTGCTCTCCATTCGGGTCACCATCGCGCCGACCGGACGTCGGTTGGCGAGCGCCCGCCGCATCGTGTCCTCGTCCGACTCTTGGTAGCAGGCGAGGATCGTCTGCGGTGACTTCCAGCCCCCCAGGTCGCAGAGATCCTTGAGCGGGATGTCCTTGAGCTCGGTGGCGAACTTGCGTCGGAGCGAATGCCAGCCCCACCGCTCGTCGTGCTCCAACTTGGCCAATCCCTCGGCTCGCAGCCACCACGCGCGGAACCGACAACGCTCCCTCGGTCCATCGCCATTGGCATTGAGGAAGATCCAGGTATCGCCAATGGCCCTCGTGCGGGCACGCATCTCGAGCAATGCGGTGACGGCTGCCTCCGTGAGCGGCGTCAGATGATGGTTGCCCTCCTTGTCTGTCTCGCCACGCCAGCGCACGAGCTGCCGGTCCCACAGCATGTCGGACCACCAGAGCTGCCGCACGCTCGCCAGGCGATGCCCGGTCTCGTGACAGAGGACGAGCGCCAGATGAAAATCGAGGTGCACGTCGGGCGCCACGGCCAGCAGGCGACGATACCGATGCTCTGGCATCCGCGGGCGCTGCGGCCGGGCCTCGTTGGGCAGGGGGAAACCCTTGCACGGATTCCGCTCCAGCAGCACACCACCCTCACCGTCCCCGGCCATTGTCGCCCAATTGAAGACGGCCACCGCGAACTTCAGGTCATAGGCGATCTGGCGGTTGCCGACACCCTTCCGCTTGCGCCGCACGCCCTTCGGTCGCTCCGGCGCGAGCCGCCCGCTCCGGCGATCGGCGATAAACTGCTGCCAATCACGGAGTCCCAGGGTGAGCGGGGGTCGTTGCCTGCCCCACGTTCGGAGCAGCAACGCCGCGGCGGTGCGGTCGTGGTGCTGGGTCCCAGCGGCCTTCGACGGGGTCACTTCTCGCAGATAGATGTCAAAGAGCTGCTGGAGTGTGATGGTCGCGGCCCGTCGAGTTGGCTGCGTCCGGAACGCCGCCGCTAACACATCGGCCTCCGCCTTGCCGCGCTCGCGATCTTGGTGCGGGAGGTACTGCCGCACCTTGCGACCATCATGCTCCCGAAATTCGAGGAACAGGCGTCCCCCGCGTTCCGGGTCCTCCGCCAGGCGAACGCGGTTACGGCCCCGTTCGCCGGCTTTGTAACTCCACGCCGAGGCAGTTGATCGTGCCATACACTACTCCTCTCTAGCAGTAGTGATGGCGCGCGCGATCGATGCCAGTGAATCAAGGGTGACCGGCGGCGGCATCTCGCGCAAGGGGGCGAGCTTGGGGGCGAGATCACCGCGTCGGACGCGCGGTGCGTGCTTGCGGCCGACGTTGGCGAGCTTACCCTCGCGAACGAGGCGGCAGAGGTGGTCAATCGAGTAGCCGGTGAGCCGTGCAGCCTCCTTCAAGGTCAGCGGTTCGTCCATGTCCTCGCAAAGTATTTGCTCCAGCTCATCGGCCGCGCGTTCGAGGGCCGTCGCGGACGACACACCTCCCCACTGTCGGAGGTTCGCGGCCTCGGCGCGCCAACGCCTCGCCAACGTGCTGAGCGTCGGGAGCGTTACCGGCGCGGGATGGCCTGATCTCGCGCCCCCGCTCAAGCTGGCATCCGCGTTGAGCTGATCGTGGGGCGCGGCATCGGTTGCGTCTACACTGGCGAGCGTGAGCTGCGGTCCATGCATACCTCTGCTGCTTCCTTCTGCCCCGGCGTGTATTGCGGCGCATTAGGAAATACCGCATGAGTCGGTTGAGCGTTCGCCCACGGGGCACTGGCTGTCGAACACGCGCGGGTGGCGGACGAGCTGCTTGGATCGGGCGAGCCGCAAAGGCGGAGACACTATCCTACAGTGACGCGGCATGGCATTCCTGTGTGGGCGGCAGTCGGCCGATAGCAGCGGACGCTCTCGGTTCCTGCGGTTTGATCGGCCTGCCACCTGTTGAACTAGGAGGATGTGACAGGCTTGACGACACCGTTGTGCTCGATGTCCTGGCCCCTGAGAGTGTAGTAGGCGTGCGGAGCGCCCTAACTCGGCTCGTTCACGAGGCCGGGGCAGCGGAGCACCGGGATGAACCGGTACTCTCCGTCCGTCTCCCCGGCGGCGAGAAGCAACTCCCTGGGGCGGTTAACCGGTGCCGTGCTGCTCCTAGTTCGCGAAGCCCTCGCTGGGCATCACTCTGGAGATCGCCGTGGCCGTGCGAGCGCTCGGCTTGGCGCTGCCTTGACACTGCGCACGTCGCCACCGGACGACGCAGATGTCGCCGGTCAGCAAGTGACCTGCGCGCACAATGTCTTCAGAGTAGACGTGGCGTGATCAGAACGCGCGACCTCTTGCTCCGGAGGGAAGGCCCGAGGACGAGCAGCCGCGAGACACTGAGACAAATCAATGACTTAGCTCGCTGGGCGCGAGCCGTGCGGAACCGACGCGAGCGGGGTTTGTCATAAACGCTGTCATAACAGATGTGGCGGTGTCATCGCACCACGGCGTTCGACCGGCATTACGAGGACTCGCTGGCTCCGGCGATGCCCGACGAACGGCAGCCGGCGGCTGATTCTCGCCAGAACGCGATCCGAACGCCTGTTGGCGATCGCGAGTACGTCAGGTTGGCGGCGCGTCACCGCGCTTGGCTCCGTCAGGATGCCCGTCATCTGGCCGCCGGGAGATTCGAGCAGACTAGCGCGAAAGTCGAATAGTGATGGCTAGCAGCCTACTCCCGCCTGGTGCTCGAACCATCCGACGCCCCCGTAAGATTCGCTACGATGATAGTGAATGGGCTCTGGTCGTGGAGCACGCACGCGCTTGCGGCCAGCCACCGGCGCGCTACGTACGCGAAGTGTCGCTTGGCCGGCCGCCCAAGGTTCAGCGCGGCTATGCCGACGCGGCGGTGGTGCACGAGCTTGGCCGGATTGGCACGACACTCAATCGCCTCCTAGCCGCATCCCGCGATTCAAGTGCCCCGCAGCCCGTTGCCGCCCTTGAGACCGCACTCGCGGAACTCTTGGCGACTGTGCGGCGCCTCGCTTAGCGCTGGTATGGGCGGCGTCTCGTGATCGCCGTTTCCAGCAGTGGCAAGAGTTTCCGCGCCCTCGCGGCCTATCTCGCCGCCGGGCGCAATGGGGATGCCCGGGACCGCGTCGCCTGGACGGCAAGCCGGAATCTTCCGACCGATGATCCCGAGCTCGCGGCCACTTTCATGCGCGCGACGGCGAGCCAGAGCGACCGGGTCGAGAAACCGGTGTACCACGTTGCGCTCAGCTTCGATCCCTCCGACGCCATCGACCAGCCCACGATGGAGCGCGTGGCCGACCGGGTGCTCGAACGTCTGGGGCTGGCCGGACACCAGGTCGTGATCGTCGCGCATCGGGATCGGCAGCATCCGCACCTGCATCTCTTCGTGAATCGCGTCCATCCCGAGACAGGGAAGGCCTGGGAGCGGTGGCGAGATCAGCCTGTCATCCAACAAACACTCCGGGAAATTGAACGCGAATTTGGGTTCCGGGAGGTGCCCGGTCGTCTGGCGCCTCCTGAGGAGCGGAGCAAGGTGTTGCCCGAGCAGGCTGAGCTGCCCCTTCACGCATCCGCGCCGGCACCGGCCGCAGGCCAGACCGAATCGCGCGCAGCCGCTGGGCGGGTCGGCCAACTTGCGAGAGATCTCCAATCGTATGTCCAGATCACCGAACTCCGTCGTGAGCAGCACGCAGTCCGGCACAGCGTAGAGGCGGCCCGCGCTCGTCTGGCGCAGTTGGAGGCCGCACGGGATCGGGCCGATGCTGCGGAGCAGGCGTTCCTGCGGGGATTGAGTCGAGTCTATCGTTCGCCTGGCGACGCCCGCCAACGCTTCCAGCAGGCAGTGGTGGAGCATGGCATGGAAGCCGCGCTCGCCACCCTTGGCGTGCAACCCGAACGTTTCGGATCACTGGTGACGGTGCAGCGGCGAGCCGCGCTTGGGCTCTATCGCGAGGTGGACGACGCCGCAGCGCGACATGCAGCGCGAGAGACGGTCCAGCTTGCCAGCACCGCGCTGGCAGCCGAGCGGGCTTCGGTAGTGATGTGCCAGGAGGCCAATGCGCGGCGATCCGAGGATACCTTCATGCGCGAACTCGGCAGGCTCTACGAACGGCCGACTGCTGCAAAGGAGGTGTTTGAAGACTTGCTACGTACTCGGGGCGCCGAAGCGGCCGTGGTGGCGATCCAGGACCGGCCTGATACGCTCGGCAGCCTACGCCCCGGGCTCGGTGGAGACGCACCGCAGCTCGTGACCCTGAGCCGCGCTGCTGCAATCGCGGGCCGGGAAGCTATAGCCGCGCGCGTCGCCGTCGGAAGCATCCAATCTCCGGTGTTGGAGCGTGAGCGCGACCTGAGCTCACTCAAAGCTGCGTTAGAGGTCGCACGCCAAGACGTTGAATGGCTCACGAGGCGTAGTCGGGCCGTCGAGCAGGGCCTTGAGCGGATGCCGCACGTGCGAGCCTTGGAGTACCAGCTCGGGAAGGCAGTCGAGCGTTTGCTCCCCCGGGAAATCGAGCGGCTCCGACAGATGGTCTCCGCCCCACAGCTAGCACTCCTTAAGTCAGCGCGTGCGGCGGTCCGCGACGCGATCTTGGGTCGGGACGACGAGCGACAGCGCTAGCGATGTATACGTGGTCCCATCGGTGGGCTTTGGCGCGGTTCTCGGCGCCGCGTACGTGGCAGGCCACGCAGGGCTCACCTGAGCGACTGAGTACCACACGAGAGTAGGAGGGCATCGATATGGCGACCGCGACCCAGACTCGCACGCGCGAGATGCAGGAGTGCATCGACAACTGTACGCGATGTTACGCGACCTGTGGCGACGATTGCCTACTGCCTGGAGCCGGGCGCACGACACGCCGAAGCGAGTCATGTGCGGCTGTTGGCGGACTCTGCACAGACTTGTGCGACGAGCGCCGACTTGACGGTGCGCGGCTCCGACCTCCGCGCGGGTCTGTGACGTCTGCGCCGAGGTTTGCACGCGCTGCGCCGAGGACTGCGAGCGGATGGCCGACGACGTGATGCGCCGCTGTGCCGAGGAGTGCCGGCGCCACGCGGAGAGTTGCCAGCGGATGGCCCCCACGGGCTGAGCTGGGGCCGCGGCCGGCAGTGGGCCTGATACTGTGACTTCGAGGTGCTCGCCCTAAACAAGAACGCCGAACTGCTTCGATGAGGAGGTTGGGCGTTCGTCGTGTTCCATCGGGGCGCCCCCGGATTTGCACCGGGCACCTCCTGCTCCCGAAGCACGGGAGACGCGAAGGGCCACGGCAGATGTGCAGGACGAACAACGCGTTGCGTGGTGGGCTACGCGAACTGCGCACACCGGTTTCGCACCATTTGCGGGCCGGCGTGGCCCCAGCGGCCCCAGCCGCCAATGGCAGGGCCGGGTGGCGCTACGGGCGTGAGCTGGAGGTCTGCAATACCTCCAGCAACGGTTCGGTGCCGCCCGGCGCCTCTCTCGAAGGAAATTCCTGAAGGAAATTCCTATTGACGCAGTCGGAGTTTCTGGTGATCATTGGTGCCGAAATCAGTTGGGAATGATTATCATCTGGTTTCGGTCCCGGTTGCTCCCGTTGCCAGCCAAACCCTTGAACTCGCGTCGATGCACACACTTCTGCGTCGTTCCGGTGTCGCACTCCTCGTTGTCCTCGCCTCGGGCGGTCGACCGGCCGTGCTCACGGCCCAGCAGCCAACTCCCCCCATGGTTCTTGCCGGCCGCGTGACGGACGAAGCCGGACAGGGCCTTGACGGCGCCACGGTGACGGCGCGCGATACCAGCGCTGCTGGGGCGCCCCACGGGGTGACCGCCGGAGCCGATGGCCGGTACCGCCTGGTCCTGCCCGCCGGTGCCGATTACGCCGTCGAGGCCCGCATGATCGGCCACCGCCCCCAGGTGCGCGCGCTCCGGCTCGACCCGGGGGAGACGCAGGCCGACTTCGCCCTGGTCCGCCAGGCCGTCGGGCTCGATCAGGTGGTCGTCACCGCGACCCGCTCAGCGAGCGCCCTCAGCGAGGTCCCCGCCGCGGTCACCGTCGTGACCCGCGAGCAGGTCGTCGAGCAGGCGCGGGTGACGCCACGACTCGGCGCGATGCTGGCGCAGCTCGTGCCCGGCCTCGGCGCCGGCACCGAGACGGTGAGCAACTACGGGCAGAACCTGCGCGGCCGCACCGTGCTGGTGATGATCGATGGCGTGCCCCAGAGCACCAGCCGCAATGTCACGCGCGACTTCGTCAACATCGACCCCGCGATGGTCGAGCGGGTCGAGGTGGTGCGCGGCGCCAGCGCGATGTACGGCGACGGCGCCACCGGGGGTGTCGTGAACATCATCACCCGCCGCGGCGATGGGGCCACGCGCTTCACCACGGAGCTCGGCCTCGAGACGTCGTTGCATGCCGGCGCCGCGGCCGCCGGTCCGCGCCTGGCGCAGACCGCGTCGGGCGCGCGCGGCGGCGTGGACTGGCTCGGGGGTATCACCCTCGCGCGCACCGGCGCCGTCTTCGACGCCGAAGGGGACCGGGTGCCACCTGATCCGACGGGGCAGGGCGGGGTGGCCGAAACCAACAGCTATGACGTCCTCGGTAAAGTGGGGGTCACGCTGGGCGCGCAGCGCCTCCAGGCGACCGTCAATCGCTTCGAGAGCGAACAGACGACCGACTACGCCACCGATCCGACGGTCGCCCAACAGCCCGCCGGCACCCAGAAGTCGCGCGCGCGGGAGGGGCTCCAGCTCGAGCGGGGTCAGGGCACGAAGAACATGGTCGTCAACCTGGAGTACGAGCGGGCCGCGCTCCTCGGCAGCCGCGTGCGCGCGCAGGCATACTACCGCGACTACGAGACCGCGTTCGGCCCCGGCGACAATCGCGGCACGCCCGCGTTCGGGAACCTGATCTTTCAGTCCTACGTGGACTCGCGCAAGCACGGCGGGCGCCTCGACGTCGAGACCCCGCTTCGCCGGCGGGGCGGCGCGTCGATCCTCTGGGGCGCGGACTACACTGGCGAGACGACGTCGCAGCCGATCTACACCTTTGACCCGGCGGCCTACGACGCCAGCGGTGGGCTGGCCTTCGTCCGCAACGGCGAGCGGCTCTTCGTGCCTCCCATCAACAGCCGCAACATCGGTCTCTTCGCGCAGGCGAAGGCGGAGCCGGTGCGGTTCGTGGTGCTGCGGGCCGGGATCCGGCACGAGCGCGCGACGATGGACGTGGATGGCTTTACGGCGCTCAATGGTGTTGCGGTGGAGAGCGGGCGCATGATGTTTACGCCAACCCTCTTCAACGCCGGCATCGTCGTCAACCCGACCGCCGCGATCGGCGTCTTCGCCAACTACTCGCAGGGCTTCTCGCTCGCGGATCTCGGGCGGGTGATCCGCCAGCCGCCAGCGGGCTTCACCCTGGGCGACAAGTCGGCCGAAGCCCAGCGCGTGCATCAGCTCGAGGCGGGGGTGCGGGGCGGGTGGCCCACGGTCCAAGTATCGCTCGTCGGCTACCGCAACACGTCGAAGCTCGGCACCTCGCTCGGTCCGGATCTCGAGGTCGTGCGTGCGCCCGAGCGGGTCTACGGCGCGGAGCTGTCGCTGGACGCACAGCCGCTCCGGCGACTCTCGCTCGGCGGCACGGCGAGCTGGACCGAAGGCGAGTTCCGCGGCCTGGCCGGCGCGGACAGTGCGTGGCTCCCGCTGAACTCCTTCCGCATCCAGCCGCTCAAGATCACAGGCTACGTCGAGCACCGGACGCTACCCGGCTGGCGCACGCGCCTCCAGGTCCTCCACTCCGGCACTCGAGACCGCGCGTACGAGGCGTTGCTGGCCCGCCCGGGCGCGGATCCGGCCCGGCCGGGTTTCGGCGAGCGGCCGGTGCGGTCCTATACGACGGTCGATCTGCTCAGTCAGGTCAGCGTCGGCCCGGGGACGCTGAGCCTCGGCGTGCGGAACCTGCTCGACGCGCAGTATTTCCCGGTGGTGTCGCAGCTCATGCCGATCGGTGCGGTCAGCTACACCGCGGCGCCGGGCGCGACCGTGAGTGTCGGCTACGCCGTGAGCTACTGAGCCGGTGCGGCGGCTCGTCGTCCGGCTTCACCTCTGGCTCGGCCTGACGGTCGGGGCGCTGCTGGCGGCGCTCGGGCTCGCCGGCAGCCTCCTCGTCTTCCGGGACGAGCTCGACCGCACACTCAACCCTGAGCTGCTCGTCGTCGCGCCGGGCGCCGAGCGGCTTCCGCTCGCGGAGCTGCTCGACCGCCTGCGGGCGGCACATCCCGGCGAGCCGGTGATTCGCGTGAACCTCGCCCGCGACGCGGACCAGCCGCACGAGGTGTGGCTCGGGCCGCCAGCCGAGCGGCTGGTGTACGTCGACCCGTACCGCGGGACGATCCTCGGGAGCCGGCTGCCCACGTCGTACCTCATGGGCTGGCTCTTCGACTTTCACACCCACCTGCTGACCGGGGAGCGCGGCCAGGTGGTGATCGGGATCGCGGGCGCGGTACTGCTGCTCCTCAGCCTCTCGGGGCTCTACGTGTGGTGGCCGAGGCTCGGCAAGCTGACGAGCGCGCTGACGGTGCGGCGCGACCTTGGGCGCCGCCGCTTCCACTTCGACCTGCACCGCGTTTCGGGTGCAGTCGCCGCACTGTTCCTCGTCGTGTCATCGGTGACCGGCCTCTCGCTCGTCTTCCACGAACAGTTCATGGCGGCCTTCGATCTGGCGACCGCCTCGCCGCCGCGGCCCATCACGCCGACTTCCACGGTACGGCCCGGTGCGGCAACGATTCCGGTGGATAGCGCAATCGCCATTGCGGTGCGCGCGCTGCCGGAGGGCACGCCGACGTACATCGCCCTTCCCAGTGGAGCGGCCGCGCCGTTCGTCGTGCGCCTGAGGCAGCCGTCGGAGTTGCACCCCAACGGCCGCAACTTCGTGTCCCTCGACCGGTACTCCGGCGCGGTGCTCCTGGTCGAGAACGCGCGCACGGCCCCGGCCGGCACCCGTGCGTACAACGTGCTCTATCCGACGCACATCGGGCGTACGGCAGGCACGGCCGGACGTGTGGTCCTGGTCTTCGTCGGCTTCACGCCGCTCCTGCTGTTCATCACCGGCATGGCGGTGTGGTGGCAGCGGACGCGAGGCGGTGGGATGGGAAACGCTGGCCGGGCGGCGGCTCGGCGCCGCGGCCACAAACCCAACGCCCCGCCGCCACGTGGTGACTGGCGGGGCGTTGGGTCTGGTTCGATGGACCCGGCGTGATTCGAACGCGCGACCTCTCGCTCCATCGACATGCGCGCCGCTCGGCACCAAGTCGAATTCGATTCCACCCGCGGCGAGCCACTTGTGTACGTGTGGCTGTGTGGTCGCCCCGCCATGCCGCGGATCAGTTCTGCTGAGCGGGGGTGTGCGGAACGCTCGCGCGCGGAGTGCTTGGTCGAGCGTTTCCCGGTCGCGGTAGCTGGTGGTTGCGGTGACACCGTCCACGTCCTTCGTGGGCCGTGCGCGAGGAAACGGCGGGTGCGTCTGGAGCCGCGAGGCAATGGCCCCGCCAATGAAGACGACCCGCGCGCGCAGCGTGGTGATCGCCAGCTTCCGCTCGCGCGCGCCATCCTGCCGCTAACATTACCGCGCGATGCCCGCCAGGACCACGCTACGTTTCCGAGACGTCTCGTGCATGGAGGCTCGCGCCGGGCGAGGCTCGCGCGCGGGACAGCGAGGCGGATGCGATTCACAGAACGACACGAGTAAGGGACGTGCTCGCGGCGGCGGACCCCGCGGGCGATGGGCAAGGTCACCGGCTACCTCTACCAGCAGGAGCCGCCGCCTGTCCGCGAGTGGTCCGAGCGCAGGTGACCGGCGGTACGTCGCCCAGTACGTCGCCGCTCCAACGCGCAGCGGAGCGGCTCGAGCGGGGCTCGGGGCTCACGCGCGCCGAGGCGCGGCGCGAGCAGCTCGCTGACGCACTACACGGGGGGCTGGATGCGCGCCAGCCGCGGATGCGTGCCAACCGGTGAAGCGCGGCTCGCGTGGCGCAGGCGAGCACTGCCACGGACGGAGGGAAGGGCGGGATGCCGGCCGCATTCGACCTGATCGTCATCGGCACCGGGATGGGCGGGAACGGACCCGCGCACCGCTGCCGGCAGGCGGGGTGGCGGGTCGCAGTGGTGGACGACGAGCCCTATGGCGGCACCTGTCCGCTGCGCGGCTACGATCCCAAGAAGGTGCTCGTCGGCGGGGCCGAGCTGGCGGACTGGCACCGGCGCCTGACCGGCTGGGGCATTGCGGGCGACGCGCGCATCGACTGGCCGGCGCTCATGCGCTTCAAGCGCACCTTCACCGACCCGGTGCCCGCCAGTCGCGAGGCGGCCTTTCAGAATGCCGGCATCGCCACCTTCCACGGCGTGGCCCGATTCACCAGCGTGGACCACCTCGTCGTCGGTGAGCGCGAGGGCGACCGCGAGCTTGCGGCGACGCACTTCCTGCTTGCGAGCGGGGCCGAGCCGCGGCGGCTCGACCTCCCGGGCGAGGAGCACCTGCGGACGAGCACCGAGTTTCTGGAGCTCGACGCGCTGCCGCAGCGGGTCGCCTTCATCGGGGCGGGCTACATCGCGTTCGAGTTTGCGCACCTCGCGCGGCGTGCGGGGGCGGAGATCGTCATGTTCGGCCGCGGGACGCCGCTCGCCCGCTTCGACCAGGACCTGGTGCAGCGGCTCGTCGCCCACACCCGCGCGCTCGGCGTCGATGTGCGCCTCAAGGCGCCGGTCACGGCGGTCGAGACCCACGATGGCGGGTATCGGGTGCACTTCGAAGCACCGACGGGTGATGCGGCGACTGAGACCGATCTCGTCGTGCACGCGGCCGGGCGCGTGCCGAAGACGCGGGGGCTGGACCTCCCCACCGCGCGCGTGACGACGGATGCGCGGGGGGCTGTCGAGGTCAACGACTACCTGCAGAGCGTCTCGAACCCGCGGGTCTACGCCGCGGGGGACGCCGCGCTGCCGCCCGGCTCGCTCCCGCTCTCGCCGGTGGCCGCGCACGAGGGGCTGATCGTCGCGTCGAACCTCCTGCACGGCAACCGGAAGACCCCGGACTACCGGGGCACGCCGAGCGTCGTGTTCACCGTGCCGCCGCTGGCCCGCGTCGGCCTGACCGAGGCGGAGGCGCGGGCCCAGCAGCTCGCGGTGCGGGTCAAATCCGCCGAGACGGGCAGCTGGTACTCCAACCGGCGGGTGCGCGAGCCGACCGGGATGTTCAAGACGCTCGTGGAGGCGGGGACCGGCCGCATCGTGGGCGCGCACCTGCTGGGGCCGCAGGCGGAGTTAGGTCATCAACCTCTTCGCCCTCGCCATCCGGCAGGAGCTCCCGGTGGCGGCCCTGACGCACCTGATCTACGCCTATCCGAGCAGCGGGTCCGACGTCGCGTACATGTTCTGACCAAGATGTCGACGACGAATCCACCGACTGTAGCCGCACAATAATGTTTGTCACGCGGGAAGCGGGTAAGCACGAATCTGCCAGGGACATCGGCTAGGCAATAGCGGAGCGTAGAATCGAATGGACTTTGTTCCAAACCCTCAAGGCCTGTCCGTCGCTTCACGACGCGAGAGCATAGGGTCTGTTCCCGATGCGACGGGTTGCTGTTTCGCCGCGATTTTCCAGGGCTTCGCCGCGTGGTGTTGGCGGTAGTGCAAAGGCCTCCTTGCAACGAGATCGCGCGGCGGGGACACGAGCACGTTCCGGGACAGGTTGGGGACAGGCGCGGCGGCCAGGAAGTCCCGGGACCGCGTGTGCGGCGTCGTCAGGGTGGTACCGCTCCGGCGCTCGACACGCCGCGCCGGGCGACCGGCCATAGCACTTGGGGCCGACCCAGCCCGGGGTCGGCCCATCGAGGGCGGCTTGACCTTGGACCCAAGTCCAGGGTGTATCTTCCCGGCATGAGACCTGAGCCCCCAGCCCTGACGATCGGTGCCGTGGCCCGGCGGGCGCGGGTGCCGCTCGACACCGTGCGCTATTACGAGCGCCGCGGGCTGCTCCCGCCGCCGCCGCGCACGGCCGCCGGCTACCGGCAGTACCCGGCGGCGACGGTCCGCCGGGTGGCGTTCATTAAGCGCGCGCAGGCACTCGGCTTCACCCTCGAGGAGATCGCCGAGCTGCTCGCCCTGCGAACCACGGCCGCCGGGCGGTGCGACGCCGTCGAGCGCGAAGCGGAGGCGGCCATTGCGCGCATCGACACCAAGCTCGCCGAGCTCGCCCGGATGCGCGGTGCCCTCGTTCGGCTGGCCACGGCGTGTCGCGGCCCCCATCTGCCCGACGAATGCCCGATGCTCGCCGCACTCGACACGCCGGCACTCGACACATCCGCTACATCCGCTCCCGAGACGCCACCTGCCGGGACGCCACCTGCCGAGGACCATGCCGCCCCCGCCGCTCGTTGAGCTCGTCTACTTCACCGGCTGCCCCCACGTCGAGGCGGCCCGTGCGGCGCTGCGGACCGCGCTCGGCAGCATGGGCCTGCCGCCGGTCTGGCAGGAGTGGGACCAGGCCCAGCCAACCGCCCCGGCCTATGTGCAGGGCTTCGGCTCGCCAACCGTGCTCGTCGCTGGACGGGATGTCTCGGGGGTGGGGGCGTGTTCCACCGGCCGGGCGTGCTGTGCGACCGGGGCCGCGCAGGCTGACGCCATCAGGGCGGCCCTCGGCGCGGCGCGCGGCGCGGCCCCCGGGGCCCCATTGGACGAAGGAGCAGATGCGGAGGATGCGTGAGGATGCGTAAGGCGATGTTGGCCGGCGCCGGCGGCGTGCTCGCGGCCTTGCTGGGCGCCCTGTGCTGCGCGGGGCCGCTGCTCTTTGTCACGCTGGGTGTGGGCGCGGGATTGGCCAGCACGTTCGAGCCGCTCCGCCCGGTGTTCGGCGTCGTGATGCTCGGACTGTTCGGCCTCGCGTTCGCTTCGGTCTACGGGCGCCGCGCCGCGCGCACCGCGGTGGGCCCGACCGGCGCGAGCATCGGGGGCGGCGGCGAGAGCGGGGGCGGCAGCTGCGCAACGGATACGGCCTGCGCGGTGCCGCGGGATCGGCGGCGCGAGCAGGTGATCCTCTGGCTCGCCGCCGTCCTCGCGCTGGTGCTCTGGACGTTCCCCACTTGGTCCCGGCTCCTCGTCTGAGCCATTCGGTGATTCCACCGGCGATCGCCGAACCGCCGACTCGGAGGTAGTGATGCTGCTCAAGGGCTCCATGCTGCTGCTACTCGGCGCGACGCTGGCCGGTGGGGCTGCGATCTGTGATCTCTGCCCGCTCTCTCCCGCGGGCGCGGTACCCCTCCGGGCTCCGCTCGCCAGCGCTCCGCTAACGCATGCCCTGGGCACGCATGCCTCGTGGACCCATGCGTCCACCCGCGCGCTGGCGCCGGACACGCTGGCGCAGGTCACCCTGCGCATCGCGGGGATGAGCTGTGGTGGCTGCGCCATCGCCACGCGGAAGGTGCTCACGCGGCTCCCGGGCGTTACGCGCGCCGACGTCACCTACGAGCCGCAGCAGGCCGTGGTCACCTACGACCCGGCCAAGGTCACCGTGCTGCAGATGATCGCGGCCGTGCACACCCTCAACTACACTGCAACTGCCGTGGCCGGCCCGCTGGCCGCGCCCGCGAACGGCGCCCCCGCTCGGGCGTCGGCCGGGGCCGCCAGGCCGACGTAGCGGCACGACGCGGGCGGAGGGCCGCAACGACAATATTCGTGTCGTCGCGGACGAGACACTGATGCAACTGGATCTCCCGATTGCGGGGCTCACCTGCCTCGACTGTGCCCGCAAGGTGGAGCGGGCGCTCCGCGCGCTGCCCGGCGTCCGCCAGGCGAGCGTGAACTATCCCGCCGGCCGCGCCACGGTCGTCGTCGACGACGCGGCCGATCCTGCCGCCCTTCGCGACGCGGTCGCGACTGCCGTCCAGGCCGCGGGCTACCGGCTCGCCAGCGGGGCGAGCATTGACGGCGCGAGCACGACGGCCGCGGCGACACCCACCACGTCACCCGCCCCCACGTCGACCGATCGTCCGACGGCGCCCCTTGGGACGCCCCAGCGCCCGGCGCGCGCGCCCGCCCGCGGGCGGGCTGCGGGCGATGCAGGCGACGCC
>JBMOPM010000247.1:0-2390 GCA_049323575.1 Gemmatimonadota bacterium
CGTCCAGGTCCACGAAGCGGATCAGCCGTTCGGCGACGTCTTCGCCGCCGGCCCGGAGGAAGATCTCCTCGTATTCGAACGTGGGCGGAATCAGCTCCTCGAAGCCCGCCGCCTCCAGCCCGGTCTGGGTGGCGCGCTGCAGCGTGCGGCGGCGGCGCACGGCCGGGCCGGTGAGGTCCAGCGCGCCGGGGGGAATGGCGGCCACGGAGTGACGGAACATGCCGGTTCGGATGCTGGGTGTGGGTGGCGGGCCAGGGGCCAGGCAGGTGTCAGGGTCAGAGGCACCCGTCACCTGTCACCCTCCGTTACCGGTTGCGGCATGAGCAACCGCACGCGCTTGACCCGCCGCCCTTCCATCTCGGCGATCTCGAACGTGCGGCCGTCGGCGGTCACCTTGTCGCCCACCTTGGGCAGCCGGCCCAGCTGGCCGAAAAGATAGCCGCCGAGCGTGGTGTAGTCGGTGTCGTCGAGACTGGCGTCGTACTCGCTGTTGAACTCCGTGATCGGCATGGCGCCGTCGAGGAGCGGCGCGCCCGCGACCTCCGGCGGCTCCTGGTCCGGGCGATCGTATTCATCGTAGATCTGTCCGACGATCTCCTCCAGCAGGTCCTCCATCGTGACGAGGCCCGCGGTGCCGCCGTACTCGTCCAGCACGATGGCGAGGTGCACCTTCCGCCGCTTCATGTCGGCCAGCACGTCCTCCACCTCGCGCGTGCCGGGAACGAACAGCGGCTGGCGCATGATGGTGCTGAGCGTGGTGCCCGGGTTGGCCCGGACGGCGCTCAGGATGTCCTTCGCGTGCACCACGCCCACGATCTCGTCCAGCGAATCGGTGTACACCGGATAGCGCGAGCGCCGGGCCTCCGCCACCCGATCGGCCGCGGCCTCCACGGTGAGGTCGGCCGGCAAGGCCACGATCTCGGTGCGCGGGGTCATCACTTCCTGGGCGGTCTTCTCGCTGAATTCGAACACGCCCTCCAGGAGGCGGGCGTCCTCCTGGAGCAGACTGCCGCCCTCCTGGCTCTGCTCCACCAGCATCCGGATCTCTTCCGGCGAGTGCAGCCGCTCGTGGTCCTTCGGCGGACGGATGCCGAACGCGCGCAGCAGCCGGTTCGCCGTGCCGTTGAGCAGCGCGATGGGCCAGTGCATCACCCAGGCGAACCCGATGAGCGGGGCCGCCACGTAGGCGCTGATGCGCTCGGGGTAGAGCAGCGCCAGCGCCTTGGGTACTAGCTCACCCAGGATGATGTGCAGGACGGTGATGATGCTGAACGCGATGACCACCGCCACCGTGTGGGTCGCAATGACGCCCGCGGGGGCCGGCAGCCACGCGAAGACCCCCTGGATGATGTGGGCCAGCGCGGGCTCACCGATCCAGCCCAGGCCCAGGGAGGCGAGGGTGATGCCGAGCTGCGTGGCCGAGATGTAGCGGTCGAGCGACTGGATCGCCTGGCTGGCCAGCCGGGCCTTGCCGTCGCCGGCCCGCGCCATCTCGTCGAGCCGGGTGCGGCGGGCCCCCACCAGGGCGAATTCGGCGGCCACGAAGAACGCATTCGCGGCCACCAGCACCACCACGGCGATCAGGCCGACGACGGTCGAGGTCGGTCGTGAGGGGTCGTCCATGCGCCGGAATCTAGGCTATACGTGGGCGTATAGTTAATCCTGTCGGCCTGCCTCCCGGTCGCCAGTGCCTCCGGACCATATCCGCCGGGCAGGCTTCCGTTTACGTTCTTGCCAGATGCTGCGACAGATCACCGTGCCGCCCTTCGAGCGGCTGGAGCCCTTCCTGCCCCGAATCGCCACCACCGACGCGGCGACTCGCGAGGCCGTCGCCGTCATTCTGGCCGGCGTGGCGGCCCGGGGCGACGTGGCGGTGCGGGAGTTCACCGCTCGCTTTGACGGCGTGGACCTGGCTCCGGACCAGTGGGAGGTCGAGAGGGTCTCGTGGGTGGCCGCCCTCGAACGGGTGGATCGGCGGGTGGTGACCGCCCTCGAGCTGGCCGTCGAGCGCGTGCGCCGCTACCACGAGCACCAGCGCGATCCGGGCTTCCAACTGCCCCAGCCGGACGGCTCGCTGCTGGGCATGAAGGTCAGCCCGCTCGACCGGGTCGGCCTCTACGTGCCGGGAGGGAAGGCCTCCTATCCCTCGTCCGTCATCATGAACGCCGTGCCGGCCAAGGTGGCGGGCGTCGGCGAGGTGATCGTCGTGGTCCCGCCCGCGGGCATCACGGACACGGTGCTGGCGGCCTGCCATCTCGCCGGGGTGGACCGCGTGTTCCGGATCGGCGGCGCGCAGGCGATCGCCGCGCTGGCATACGGCACGGCCACCGTCCCGCGGGTGGACAAGATCGTGGGCCCCGGCAACCGCTGGGTGGCGGCGGCCAAGCGGC
>JBMOPM010000248.1:0-2389 GCA_049323575.1 Gemmatimonadota bacterium
GAACATCAAGCGGCTGATGGACATCGGCAGCTACCGCGGCATGCGTCATCGCCGGGGTCTGCCGGTGCGCGGCCAGCGGACGCACACCAACGCCCGCACGAAGAAGGGGCCCCGGCGCGCGATCGCCGGCAAGAAGAAGGCGACCAAGAAGTAACCCATGACCAGTCCAACACCCGCCAAGCCGTCGGGCGCGAAGCGCTCCAAGAAGGTGGTCGAGTCCGAGGGTATCGCCCACATCTCGGCCACGTTCAACAACCTGCTGATCACGATCACCGACATGAAGGGCAACGCCCTCGTGTGGGGCTCCGCCGGCAAGGCGGGGTTCAAGGGATCGAAGAAGTCGACCCCGTTCGCCGCCACCGTCGCCGCCGAGAACTGCGGCCGCGAGGCGATGAACATGGGGCTCCGGCGCGTGCATGTCCGGGTGCAGGGGCCGGGCAGCGGCCGCGAATCGGCGATCCAGGCGCTGGCCTCGGTGGGGCTGCGCGTGGCGTCCATCCGGGACGTCACGCCGATCCCGCACAACGGTTGCCGGCCTCCCAAGAAGCGGCGGGTCTGAGTCATGTCGCGTTATATCGGCCCGGCCTGCCGGCTCTGCCGCCGCGAGGGCACCAAGCTGTTCCTGAAAGGGACGCGCTGCCTCACCGAGAAGTGCGCGGTGGAGCGGCGCGCCTACCCCGCCGGCCAGCACGGCCAGTCGGGCGGCCGGCAGCGCAAGGCGTCCGAGTACGCCAAGCAGCTCCGCGAGAAGCAGAAGGTGAAGCGGATGTACGGCCTCTCGGAGCGCCAGTTCCGCAACACGTTCGAGCAGGCCACCCACGAGCCTGGCGTGAAGGGCACCAATCTCCTGGTGGCGCTGGAGACCCGGCTCGACAACATCGTGTACCGGCTGGGCTTCGCCTCGAGTCGCCGCGCCGCACGCCAGCTCGTGCGCCATGGCCACATCGAGGTGAATGGCCGTAAGGTGGACATTCCCTCCTACCGGGTGCTCCCGGGGCAGGAGGTGCGGGTGGCGCCGTCGAGCCGCGACCTGGTGGCCGTCCGCGCCGCGCAGGAGAGCGCGTCGCGCGGCGCCCCCGTCTCGTGGCTCTACCTCGACGCCGACAAGGCGATGGGCCGGCTGGTCGAGCGCCCCACCCGCGACGCGATTCCCATCAACGCGCAGGAGCAGCTCATCGTCGAGCTGTACTCGAAGTGAGCAGCATGAGCATCGACCTGACAGATCTGGTCCGGCCCCACCTGGTCGAGATGACGCGGCGGGAGGACAACCCGAACGCCGCGGAATTTCGCCTCCAGCCGCTCGAGCGGGGCTTCGGCCACACGCTCGGCAACTCGCTCAGGCGCCTCCTCCTTTCCTCGCTGCGCGGCAGCGCGGTGTGGGCGTTCCGCATGGACGGCGTGGTGCACGAGCACCAGACCGTCCCCGGCGTCCTCGAGGACATCCACCAGATCATCCAGCGGCTCAAATCGCTGACCATCGTCCTCGCCGATGACGTGGACGACGCCGTCCTGCACATCAAGCGGGAGAAGGCGGGTCCGGTCTTCGCCCGGGACATCCAGGAGCACGGGTCCGTCCGCATCGTGAACCCGGATCACCTGCTGTTCACCCTGCAGGATGACCGGGAGCTCTCGGTCGAGCTGTACGTGAACAAGGGCCGCGGCTACGTGGAGGCCGAGCTGCATCCGCTCGACCGTGCCATGCCGGTGGACCTGGTGCGCATCGACGCCATCTACAATCCGGTGCGCCGCGCCAACTTCACCGTGAGCGAGACCCGTGTCGGCCAGCGCACGGACTTCGACCGGCTCACGGTGACCGTGGAGACCAACGGCACGATTTCGCCGGAAGACGCGATCGCCTACGCGGCCGCGCTGGCGCAGGAGCACTTCCGCTACTTCGTGGAGTTCGGCAAGGTCCCGATGGCGCGGCCCGAGCCGGCGCCCGGCGGGAACGGGACCGGCGCCGACCTGCGCGCGCGCCTGAGCCGCCCGATCGACGACTTCGGGCTGTCGGTGCGCTCGCTCAATTCGCTCAAGAACTCGAACATCCGGACCCTCCAGGATCTGGTGCAGTTCACCACCGAGGATCTCCTCAAGGTGAAGAACGTCGGCGAGAAGGCGCTCATCGAGATCGCCGAGCTGCTCCAGCGGGAAGGGTTCAACTTCGGCATGCAGTTCGAGGACGCGGGGACCGAGCTCCGGGTGGTGAACCCGGGCACGCCGCCTGTCGTCCCGCCGAACGGCCGGACGGGGGAGGAAGGGTAAGACCATGCGGCATCGTTCCAAGGGCCGCCAGCTGTCACGTACGGCGAAGCATCGCAAGGCCCTGCTCTCGAACCTCGCGACCAGCCTGTTCCAGCATGAGCGCGTGGTGACCACCGAGGCCAAGGCC
>JBMOPM010000249.1:0-2343 GCA_049323575.1 Gemmatimonadota bacterium
TGGTGGGGCTGCCGTTGATCCACGCGCGCGACCGGCCCTCGGCGCTCACTTCGCGGCGGATGACGAGCCGGCCATCGTCGAGATCGAGACCCATCGCCTCGATGCGGCGGCGCGTGGCCACGGGCAGGTCCTCGAACGCGCCCTCCACCACGGTCTTCCGCGCGCCGGGGCGGACCAGCCCGCTCTCCGCCCGCTCGCCGAGGAGGAGGGCCAGCGCGTCCACCACCATCGACTTCCCCGCCCCGGTCTCGCCGGTGAGGACGTTGAGTCCGGGGCCCAGGGGGAGCGTCACGTCGGCGATGGTGGCGAGGTCGCGGACCCGGAGTTCGGTCAGCACAGCGTCCCAGCCTCCTCCGTTACCGCTCTGCCTCCCGTTCCGACAGGTCCCCCCAATGCAGCTTCTCCCGCATGCGGGTGAAGAACCCGCGCGGACCCAGGCGGACGAGCAGGACGGGCTGGGGACTGCGGCGGACATCCACGCGGTCCCCCATGGCCAGCGCGTTGCCCACCTGCCCGTCGAACGAGACCATGACGTCGTCGGTGGCCGGAGCGACGGGCTCGACGGTGACGGTGTAGTCCGCCGGAACGACGAGGGGCCGCACCGCGAGCGTGTGGGCGCAGATGGGGGTGACGACCATGGCCTCGACGCCGGGGACGACGATCGGGCCGCCGGCGCTCAGCGAGTAGGCGGTCGATCCGGTGGGGCTCGCGATGACGATGCCGTCGGCGCTGTAGGGGCCCACGGCCTCGCCCTCGATGCGGACCTGCATGCGGATCACGCGGGCGACGCCGCCCTTGTGCAGCGCGACGTCGTTGAGGGCGCGGTGGCGGACGCGCTGGAGGCCGTTCCGGCCGGTGATGGTGACTTCGAGGGCCAGCCGCTCCTCGATGACATGCTTCCCGCTGCAGATGGCGTCGAGGGCTTCGGGCAGCGTGTCGCGGGTGGCCGACGTGAGGAAACCGACGCGGCCCAGGTTGACGCCGAGAATGGGGACGGGCGCCCCGTCGAGGAGGCGCGCACCGCGCAGCAAGGTGCCGTCGCCGCCGAAGGTGAACAGCGCCTGGAGGCCGTTCCCGTCCGCGGCACGGCGGTCGAGGACGGCGTCGAGACGGGACTCGGGGACGAGGGTGATGCCGCGGCTCCGCGCCAGCTCGCCGAACTGCTCGAGCACCGTCTTCAGGTCGCCGTAGCGAGGATTGCCGACGACGCCGACGTTCATCGGGGTTCGAGGCTCTCCTCGCGATGCAGCGCGGCCACGCGGCGCGCGATGCCCTCCGGCGTGAGGCCGAAGAGCTCGAGCTGCTCGGAGCGCGGGGCCTGCTCCACCAGGCGGTCCGGCACGCCGAGGGTCACGACGCGGGTCTCGGGGTGCTGCGTCTGCAGCCGCTCCGCGAGGCAGGCGCCGAACCCGTTGACCACGGTGCCTTCCTCCACGGTCACCAGCGTGCGGTACTGATGGGCCAGCATCTCGAGGAGGTCCAGGTCCATCGGTTTGATGAAGCGGCAGTTGACCACGGCGCAGTCCATGCCTTCGGCGGCCAAGAGCTCGGCCGCCTGGAGCGCGGGGTACACCATGGTGCCGACGGCGAGGATCGCCACGTCCTTCTCCCGCGCGTCGCGCAGCAGCTCCCAGGTGCCGTAGGGCACGGGCGGTACGTCGGCGACGGCGTTCGGATCGGCCGGCGCCTTGTCGCGCGGATAGCGGGTGGAGAACGGGCCGTCGGTGCGGGCCAGGGCGGTCTTCAGCAGCCCGATCAGCTCATCCCCGTCCTTGGGCGCCGTCACGGTCATGCCGGGCACGGCGAGCATGTAGGCGATGTCGTACAGCCCCATGTGGGTCTGCCCGTCCTCGCCGACCAGGCCCGCGCGGTCCATGCAGAAGATCACCGGGAGGTGCTGCACCGCGATGTCGTGGATGACGTTGTCGTACGCCCGCTGCAGGAATGTGCTGTAGATGGCGACCACAGGCCTGATGCCCTGGGTCGCGAGCCCGCCGGCGAAGGTCACGGCGTGGCCCTCGGCGATCCCCACGTCGAAGAACCGCTCCGGCCACCGCTTCTGGAAGATGTTGGTCCCCGTGCCGCTCGGCATCGCGGCCGTGATCGCCACCAGCTCCGGGTGCGTCTCGGCCAGCGCCGTGATCGCGTCGCCGAAGATCTGGGTCCAGGTGGGCGGGCCGCTCGCCTTCCGGCGCGCCTCGCCCGTCTCGGGATCGTAGGCCGCGAGGCCGTGCCACTTTTCCTTGTTGGCTTCCGCGAAGTGGAACCCCTTGCCCTTCTCGGTGATGACGTGGACCACGCGCGGGCCCGAGAGCCCGCGCACGAAGCGGAACGTTTCGCAGA
>JBMOPM010000250.1:0-2338 GCA_049323575.1 Gemmatimonadota bacterium
AGGGCGATGCGGCGGTCGACGTGGTGGCCTAGGTATCCCCGGCGACGGCCAACGGCCTGGCCACCCCGCAGGGGGCCACGATGACCAATCTCCAGCCCTACACTTTGGCGAAGCGACAAGTCTACGGCACGGTGATCAAGTTCACCGACCCCGACTGCAGGTACTGAGACAACGTATCCTGTGATGTCAAAGGGGCGCTCGAGCGAGCGCCCCTTTTCGTGTCGGCCCGGCAACGACAAAGGGGCAACGGCTGATGCCATCACCCCTCGTATTGCCGCATCCTGGAGGTCGTATGGTCTTCAGGAAACTGCGGCGGTCTCGAGCGGATGGACCGACACTTTCTGGCGGCCCTTGTCCTTGAATTCGAACGCGACCACGCCATCCACCAGCGCAAACAGCGTGTCGTCCGAGGCGCGCCTGACGTTCTTGCCCGGATGGAACCTGGTGCCGCGCTGCCGCACGATGATGGTGCCCGCGCTCACCTTCTCGCCGCCGAACCGCTTGACGCCGAGATACTTCGGATTGCTGTCACGACCGTTGCGGCTGGAACCGACGCCCTTTTTGTGCGCCATCTGCTTACCCCACCTTCACGTCGGTAATCCGGACCTCGGTGAACCTCTGCCGATGTCCCGTCTTGCGCCGATAGTTCTTCCGGCGCTTGAACTTGAAGACGACGATCTTCTTCTCCTTGCCGTCGCCCAGGACTTCGGCCTCGACGGACGCGCCCGCCACGATGGGCGAGCCGGCCCTGACCGTCTCTCCGTCGGACGAGAGAAGCACTTCGTCGAACGTCACCTTGCTGCCCGGCTCGGCATGCAGCAGCGGCAGCCGAAGGGTCTTGCCCTTCTCCGCGCGGAACTGCTTGCCCTTCGCCCGAAAGATCGCGTACATAGGTCCGTCCAGGATCCAGAATTCCTGACCAGCGAGCCTGTAAACCTATACGGGACCGTGGCCTATCGCAAGGGACCGGCGGCCGGCGGCCTACGCCACCGCATAGAGCTCGGTGACGTCTCTGCCGGCCGGCCGGCTCATGAGGCGGAATTCGTCCAACCGCATCATGGGATCGTCGCGTACCTCGACGTCGATCCCCGTCTGCTTGCCCAGCCCCTGCAGCAGCCTCGGCTCCTCCTCCAGCAGGTACAGCGCCACCTCCGGATGCAGCCGGACCGAGATCTGGCGCTCCCGGTGTTCATGCGCCACCCGCTTGAGCGAGCGCTCCAGCCGCCGGGCCACGACTTCGGGGGTGAAGACCCGACCGGTGCCGGCGCAGGTGGGGCAATCGGTGGTCATGGAGTGCCAGAGCGATGGCCGCACCCGCTGGCGCGTCATCTCCACGAGCCCGAGTTCCGAGACCGCAAAGGCCTTGGTGCGCGCCCGGTCCCGGCCCAGGTGCGTGCGCAGCTCCTGCAGGACCCGGTCGCGGTTGGCCTTGGTCTCCATATCGATGAAATCGCAGACGATGATCCCGCCGATGTCCCGCAGGCGGATCTGGCGGGCAATCTCGCGCGCCGCCTCGAGGTTGGTCTTGAGGATCGTCTTTTCGGGGTCCTTCTTGCCGGTGTAGCGACCGGTATTCACATCGATCGAGACCAGTGCCTCGGTGGGCTGGATGATGATCGACCCGCCGGTGGGCAGCTCGCAGCGCTGCTTGTAGAGGTCCCGGATCTCCGCCTCGATGTCGAACTTGTCGAACAGCGGCTGGGGCTCGTTGTACATGTGGACCCGGCTGATCAGGTCGGGGTCGACCTGCTTCAAGTACTGCTCGATCTCGTGGTAGAGCTCCTTCGAATCCACGTGCAGGGCGTCGACCTTGGTGCTGAAGAGATCACGGATGATGCCGCGGGTGAGGCTGGTCTCCCGCTGCACCAGGGCGGGCGCCCGGCGCACGTACATCTGCTTCCGCTTGATCTTCTTCCAGAGGTTGAGGAGCGAATCGATCTCGCGCTTGAAGTGCTCCTCGGTGACGCCCTCGGCCACGGTGCGGACGATCATCCCGCCCGCATCCTTGGGGAGCAGTCGCGTCACCATCTCGCGGAGCTTCTGCCGTTCCTCCCGGTTCTCGATCTTGCGGCTGACGCCCACCTTCGAGGCGTACGGCATGTAGACCAGGAATCGGCCCGGCAGGGAGATCTGGGCCGTTACGCGGCAGCCTTTGGTGCTGATCGGCTCCTTGGTGACCTGCACCAGCCGGACATCGCCCTTTTTGACCAGATCCTGGATGTTGGGGAGGGAGCGGCGGCCCGAGATCTCGCGCTGGCGAGTCTCCTCGGTGCCGTCGGCGCTGCCGTTGCCCCGGCCGCGCCCGCGGCGGCGCCGGCCGGAGCGGCCCTGCGGCTGG
>JBMOPM010000251.1:0-2309 GCA_049323575.1 Gemmatimonadota bacterium
CGTAGCAGCCGCCGCCGACGACCGCGATGTCACGGAACGCGAGTGGCGCACCGGAACTCATCGCACCAGCCGCCCGCCATCCACCACCAGCGTCTGTCCCGTCACGTAGTCCCCGCCCTCGAGCAGGTAGAGCACGGCGTTGACCACGTCCTCGGGGCTGCCCAGGCGCTTGAGCGGCGTGGTACGGGCGAGATGCTCGCGCGGCTCCTGGCCCCACTCGTCGGGAACCAGCACCGCGCCCGGCGCGATGGCGTTGACCGTGACGTCGGGCGCGAGCGCACGCGCGAGCACCTTGGTGAGCATGACGATGGCCGACTTGCTGATCGAGTGCGCCGCGTAGCCGGTCCATGGCTCGAGTCCGCCCACGTCGGCGAGGTTGATGATCTTGCCGCGGACCGCGCGAAGAAACGGGATGGCGCCTTGGGCGCAGAAGAACGGCGCCCGGGTGTTCAGGGCGAAGATGCGATCCCAATCCTCGGGGGTGGTCTCCTCGACCGTGCGCCGCTCCATGATCGCCGCGGAGTTGACCAGCACGTCGAGGCGCCCGAACCGGTCGGCGACGCGCCCGGGCAGCTCGCGCGCGGCGACGGGGTCGGTCAGATCGGCGTCGAAAAGGGCGGCCGCCTGCCCCCTCGCCTCCAGTTCCCGGGCCAGCGCCTCGGCGCCCTGCTTCGAGGCGTGGTGATGGATGGCGAGGGTCATGCCGCGCGCACCGAGCGCGGCCGCGATGGCGCGGCCCAGCCGGCGACCCGCGCCGGTGACGAGCGCGACGCGGCCGGCCAGGACCATGGCTAGACCACCTGGCCCGTGACGGGCAGCACGTGGCCCGTGATCGCGGACGCGGACCGGCTGGCCAGGAACATCACGGCGTCGGTGATCTCGTGCAGTTCCACCCACCGGATGTCGCTGTCGCCCACGGCGGCGACGTTGTCCGCCGTGCGGACCATCCCCGGCGCCACGGCATTGACGCGAATGCCGCGCGGCTGCAGTTCCAGCGCCAGCGCCTGCGTGAGACCGGCCACGCCCGCCTTGGCACCGGCGTAGATCGCCATCGGGCTCTGGGGACGGAAGTAGGCCACCGAGGCGAAGTTGATGATCGTGCCCTGGCCGGCCGCGAGGGGCTCGATCGCCGCGCGAGAGACAAGGTAGGTCGTCTTCAGGTTGATCGCGATCTCCCGGTCGAAGTCCTCCACCGAGGAGGCCTCCACCGGGCCGTAGGTCGTGAGCCCGCCGGCGACGTTCACCACCACGTCCAGCCGGCCGAACTGCTTCACCGCCGTCTCGACGGCAAACGCCGCCACGTGCGGCTCGGTGAGGTCGCCGGCCGCGGGCCGGGCGTCGATCCCCTCGGCCGCGAACTCGCGCACCCGTTCGGCGAGGCCCACCGCGTTGCGATCGCTGGCCACGATGCGCGCGCCGGCCTTGCCGAAGGCGCGGGCCACCGCATTGCCGATCTGGCCGGCGCGTCCGACCCCAGTCACCAGCACCACCGCGTCACGAAAATCGAAGCTGGTCTGCATGGACTCTCCTCACTCAGCCCTCACTCAGCCCTCACTCAGCCGCCAGGACGATCTCGGCGGACGGCGCGCCCTGCGCCGCAAACCGGATGCGCCCGTCCTGTCCGATCAGGTAGACCGTCCGCACGATGCGCGCCCCGTCGCCCACCACCGCGTGATAGCGTCGGGCCACACCGGCGCCGGCATCCGCCAGCAGCGGGAACGGAAGCCGGAGCCGCCGCGCGTACTCCGCGTGGTCCGCGACCGCTCGGGGGTTGATGCCGAAAGGAGCGACGTTGGCCGCCCGGTACCGCTCGATCTCATCGCGCACGGCGGAGAGCTGACGGTTTCAGCCGGGGGTGTGGTTGCCCGGATAGAAGATGAGCAGCGCGGACGACGCGGCGAGCACCGCCTCGAGCCGCCATTCCCGGCCGTCCGATCCGGGCAACGCGAAGTCGGGCGCGAAGGTGCCCGGCGAGAGCGGCATCACGGAGCACCTCCCATCGCCGCCGCGCCGTCCGGACACGGCGGACAGGTCCGCTCGAGACCCTCGAGCCACGCCATGGTCACATCTTCCGAGCCCAGGTCGCCGTGGCCGCTCAGGTCCATCGGCTCGCCGTGCCAGTCGCTTCCGCCCGACGGCTTGAGCCCGATCGACCGCGCGAGCGTGGCCAGCCGGGCGCGGGTGACAGGATCATGGCTGGGGTGGCACACCTCCACAGCGTCCAGCCCCTCGCGGGCGAGCTGCTTGAGGAAGGCGCGCGTGCCGCGGTCCTTGAGATGCGCGGCGGAGACGATGCCGCCCAGCGCGTG
>JBMOPM010000252.1:0-29509 GCA_049323575.1 Gemmatimonadota bacterium
AAGATAGGACCGTCGTCCCACGAGGACGCGCCGGCCGTTCACCGTTGCGGCGACCCCCATTCCCGGCACCGCCCGGACGTCCGTGGTCTCCAGGGGCCGTACCTCCTGCAACTCGGCATAGCGCACGATCGCCCCCGCCACCGGGTGCTCGCTTCCCACCTCGGCCGCCGCGGCGACGGCCAGCACCTCGGACTCGCTCCCGTCAGACGCGATGATCTCCCGGACCGTCGGGCGGCCGTAGGTCAGCGTTCCCGTCTTGTCGAAGACCACCGTGTCGGTCTCGGCGAGTGCCTGGAAGAACTCCCCGGCGCGCACGAGGAGCCCGCGCGCAATCCCGTGCCCGCCGCCGATTGCGAGCACCATCGGCGTCGTGATCCCGAGCGCGCACGGGTAGCCCATGATGATCGTCGTGAGTCCGATGAGGGTGGCTTGCTGGACATTGCCCGAGTAGAAAAGCCAGCCCAGGAACGCGCCGGCCGCCACGGCGAAGACCACCGGACCGTAGGAGTTCATGAGCCGGTCTATGAGGAGCTGGATCGGCGGCTTCCGCTCCTCGATCTGCCGCATGAGCCGCACGACCTGGCTCACGAAGCTCTCCGCCGCGGGGCGCGTCGCCTCGACCTTCACGAATCCGTCGAGGTTCATGGTCCCGCCTACGACCTCGCCGCTCGCCTCCCGATACGCCGGCGCGCTCTCGCCGGTGACCGCCGACATATCGAAGCTCGAGGCGCCGTCCACAACGACGCCATCGAGCGGTACGCGCTCGCCTGGGCGGATCAGGACGATCTCGCCGGGCACGACGTCCGCAACCGGCACCTCGATTTCCCGCCCGCCGCGGAGGACGCGTGCCTCCTGCGTCTGGAGCGAGAGGAGCCGCCGCACCGACTCGGCGGCGCGCTTCCTCGTCCCGAGCTTGAAGGACCCGAAGAAGAGGTGAAGCGCCATGAGCCACGTGGCGACGGGGAAGAAGTTCGGCCAGGCCACTGGTGCCGCGAGGTGGCCGACCCCGATGGCGAACGCCCCCCATGCGCCGGTCGACAGCAGCACGTTGGCGTTGATCACCCGCTGCCGCACCGCGAGGAGCGTCTTCTTGAGGATCGGGAAGCCGATCCACACGAGCACCACGACGGCGACGAGGCCGCTCAGGACCGCGCGAATCCGGTGGGCGACGCCAAGGACGTCGAGCGGATCGAAGAGGAGGTTGAAGGCGGCGAGCGCCATGGCGAGATAGCCGCGGCGCTTGATGGTGGCAAAGATGGCTTCATCGGTCGTGTACTGCTGGGCCTCGGTGGCGACGACCGTGTACCCGAGTTCCTCCACCTTCCTTGCGACATCGGCTTCGCTGACCTGGTCGCGATCCGCGTCCACAAGAATGATCCCGTGCACGAGGTTCACCTGGACGCTCCCGACGCCTGGCAGCCGCCCGAGCGCCTTTTCCACCGACATGGTGCAGAACGAGCACATGAGCCCGCTCGCCTTGATCTGAATCAGATGGCCGGAGCCAACGCCGGTCATTTTCATCCCTCCGGAATGCGTCCTGCCGACCCACCCCGGTCGGCGATCCTGGCACCCGGCATATTGGCGCCTTGAGTCGAGTAGAGAGTCAACCCCCTGAGCGGCCTCGCGCCCGCTTCCGGTTCCGCCGTTTCTCCTTGTGACCGTCGGTGACATCCGACAAACCGAAAGCTCCGGGCCGCGCTATGAGGCCGAGGGCTTGCGGAGTTGCCCATCCCGGGCTGGAACCAGGACGCTCCCGATCCCGTACCACTTCGGCGTTCGCTGCCGCCCGGCAGTCGGAGCGTTCGTGGTCTGGGCTGTGCTTTCGTCTCCGCCCGCAGCTCGCCGCGGCGAATGGCGACCATGAACGTCTCCTTCAACGCGACCGCTCGTCCGTGGCCACAACGACGGACGAAGCGGTGGCGGGTGAGCGTCGCGGACGCGCGGGAGCCCTCCTGGGGAGGCGCAGGCGGAAGACTGCGCAGGTGGAGTCGCCGAGGTATGTCAGGTCCCCGCCATGCACCTCGGCGCCCGCCCGCGCGATCGCCAGTCCAAGGCCGCTGCTCTCGGCCTCACGATGTCGAGCGGGATCGCCACGGAAGAACCGGGTGAACCGATGGGGGACCTGCTCCGGGGACGCCGTGCGCCGCGCCGACGAGTTCCAGCGGGTACACGACGCTCCGGATCTCCCGGCCGCGCCACTCGTGCGTCGCCCATCCGATCTGGCCACGGCGGGCCGCGCTCAGCGCCTGGGGTGGGGGGGTGAGGTTACTGCCAAGGTTGCGGCTCCGGACCAGCGCCGCACCCCCATGCGTCCAGAGCTGGGCGTACCGCGTGAGCTCGGTCGGCTGGCCTTCCCGCGAGGCCAGGAGCACCCCCTCGTGGAACGAGAAGGCCGAGCTCGTCGTCGCCGCTCCGGCCTGGGCCTCCACGTCGGCCAGATGAAGGAGTGTGCCATCGAGCTGGCGGTAGAGGATCGAGCGGAGCGCGAGGACGCTTGCCGCGCCGAGGGCCAGGAACAGGAGGACCGTGGCGAGCGCCATGCGGAGCGCGAGCGACGCCCGGAACGACGTCAGCGGTCGCTGCTCTCGGCACAGCGCCGGGATTCATCCGCGCAGCGCTGCATCGTCTCGTCCTTCACGCCGACCCGCTCGCAGGCCGCCGCGCAACGGCGGCACGCCTCCGCGCACACCGTGTCAACGCCGGTCGACATTGCACGCTTTCGCCGGCTCGCACTGCACCGTGGGCGGGCGACCAGCCCGGGTTGACTCCGCGCGATGGACCTCGATCGTCCGCGCCTGACGGAACCGAGTATCGGCACATCGGGCGGTCCCCTTTGCCGCGGCGGACTGCCAGGCCGTACTTCCTGGTCCCTCCCCCTGGAGCAGCACGAAGCGGCCGTTCAGGTTCGGTCCGGTCGTCTGCGGCCTCGTTGGCTCGATCCGCCTCACCCAGCTCACGCGCCCTGGTCTCGGGGGAGGCCAGGGCGCTGGAGCGGCCCGACCCGGCCTCAGGATCAGCGCGACGCGGCGGCCAGATCCCGCACGGCGCCTGCCAGCGTTCGCACCTTGGCCGGATCGCCGGCCCCGCCGGCGTCAGCCTCCAGTTGCGTCGCCAGTTGCGTCAGGGCGTCCCGCCGCCGGGCTCCCGATGCCTTCTCCGCGGCGGCCAGCGCCTGCCGTACGGCCAAGATCCTGCCGTCCGCCAGGCCGTGCGAGCGCTCGAGCTGGTCGACGTAGGCCCGCGCCAGCGCGAACGTCGCCGGCCAGACCAGCCTGGGCTGCCCCTGCGCGTTCAGGTACTCGAGGCGTACCGACTTCGCCGCGTCGATCTCGTTCTGCGAGAGGAACGCGCTCGGCACGAGCTCGAGGATGTCGAGACCGCGGGCGATCTCGGAGCTGACGATGACGCCGTTGTACCAGTAGGCCGACCACGACCCACCCATCTCCATCCGGGTCGAGTCTACCGGCCCGCGATCGAAGAAGGCGATCTCCTTCGGGTGGGCGGCGTCGGTCCAGTCGAAGACCGAGATGCCTCCCTGGTACCACGCCTGCACCATCACGTCACGCCCGGGGATCGGGATCAGCGAGCCGTTGTGCGCCACGCAGTTTTCCTGCGGGGTCTGCGCCGCCGGCATCTTGTAGTAGCTCTGGAACTGCATCCTGCCGTTGACGAGCGTGAAGATCGCGTCCGCGCCCCACTCGGGCTTGTCCGAGGCGCGGCATTTCGGCTGCCCGCCGCCGCCCCATTCGTCGGAGAAGAGGATCTTGGTGCCGTCGTTGTTGAACGTCGCCGAGTGCCAGTAGGAGAAATTCGAGTCAGCCACCGCGCCGATGCGCACCGGATGGGCCGGATCGCGGATGTCCAGCAGCAGTCCGTAGCCCTCGCAGGCTCCGCCGGCCAGGCCGATCGCCGGATAGACGGTGATGTCGTGACACTGGGTGGGTCCGGGGCGCGGGCCTTCGGCTGGCTGCTCGAACCGCTTCGCGATGATGGCGGGCAGCGCCGCACGCAGCGCGGCGCTGTCGGCGGCCGTCGGCGCGCCGGTTCCGTTGCGGGCCTTCACGATGCTGTCCAGCAGCGGCCCGGTGAACCGCGGCGGCAGAACCCGCTCCAGGCCGAAGATCGTCGCCGTGAACTCGCCCCGGGCGCGCGCGGCCGCGGCCGCCTTGGCGGCGGCTGCGATGTCCTCCGGCGCCTCGCCGTGGGTCGGCGGCGCCACCAGCTCATTGAAGATCCGTGGCGAGCTGACGATCGCGGCCCGCTCGGGATGGGCCAGCGGCACCTTGATGACTTCGATGCGGAAGAGCGCCGAGTTGGGGTCCTTGTCCGGCGTCTCCCGCACGCAGCCCGGAAGCTCCTGCGGCGACCGGACCGAGGCCGAGCCGGAGATGTAGACGTAGACGTTCTCGGGGTCCTTGGGATCGACCAGCACGGTATGGGTATGCGAACCGCGGCAGGTCTGCACGTTCCCGACATTCTTCGGATGGGCGATGTCGCTGATGTCGAAGATGCGCAGGCCGCGCAGGCGCTCGCTGCTGACCGTGTCCTTCACCCCCTGCGTACCGCAGTCGAGGCGCCCGGAGAGGCCCTCGCCGGAGACGAACAGCAGGTTCCTGTACACCGAGACGTCGCTCTGCGACGCGGGGCACACGTATGCCGTCTTCAGGGTGGGCTTGCCCGGATTCGAGATGTCCCAGACCTGGTACCCGTAGTAGTTGCCCTGGATGACGTAGTGGCCGGTGAAGGCCAGGTCGGAGTTGGTGATCCCGGCGAAGGCGGGCGGCGGCGGCGTCCTCGAGAGCACGCGCAGATTCCACACTGCCTCCGCGGCGTCCATCTTCCCGGCCCTGAGCCCGACCCGCGGATCCGGGCTCGGCGCGGTGGTCGACATGGCGCCGCTGGGCGACGGGCCAGGGCCCGGCGACGACAGGGTCGAGGGCGTGCAGGCCGCCACGGCCATGAGCCCGATGGCAAGCGAGAGCGACGGGAACGGGGCGGAGGCGGGACGGACCGCGGAACGGCGAGCCTGGGACATGGATGCCTTTCCTGTTTCCTCTGATGGGGCGATGGGGGACCTGGGGACGAGCGACAACGAGGTCGTCAGGGGGAGCGGCCCTCGAGGGTGAGGGTGGCGAGCATCTGCTCCATCCGGGCGATCTCGGTTGATTGATCGACGTTGACGTCGGACGCGAACTTGAACACGGTCTCGTCCTGACCGGCGCCGTAGGAGCCGAAGAGGGTCCTCACCATGGCGAGGGCGCCGCGATGATGCTGGATCATGAAGGTCAGGAACAGCCGGTCGAACTCGGCGCCCCGCGCCTGATCCAGCTGGCTCATCTGCGCCTCGGTGAGCATGCCGGGCATCAGCATCTCATGCTCGACCCCGTTCATCACCATCTTCATTCCCGCTGCTCGCGCCTCCGGCACCGGCTGCTGCCGGTCACGGAGCCACTGCTGCATGGTTACGATCTCGTCCCGCTGGGCGTTGATGATCCGCTCCGCCAGGGTGCGCACCGAGGCGCTGGCGCCGTGGGTGGGAGCCCAGCGGGCCATCTCGATCGCCTGGGCGTGATGGCTGATCATGCCGGACATGAAGCGGATGTCCGCCTCGGTGTACGGGTGGCGGGCGCTGTCGGCCCTCGCCTTGGCAACGTACGGATCGACCTGGCTACCGGGGGCCGGTCGGGGGGAGGTCCGGATTTCTCCCCGGTGGGCGCTGCTGCAGGCCGATGCGGCCAGCGCGGCGATCAGGGCCGCCGCCATCCGGCGGGCGTGCGATGGTGTCATTCGGGTCATCGTCAGAGGGATGGGGCTCGGGCGGAGCCGGTCGGGTCGTGCATCGCAGATGGATCGCAGAGAGAGTGGCTGGTGGATGGACGGCACCCCCTCGCGCGGCTCGCGAGCCGTCGGGTGCCCCCATCTCGTCGTCGGGATCGGAAGTTTACGCTGGGAGGGTGCCGGGATGGGAGGGTTGCCCGGGAAGGCCCGCCGAACCCGTTCTCCACTTCGAAGATCACCCGTTCACGACGGCCCGGTGCCTTGCCATGGTGACGCCCTGTTCGTGGCCGCGGCCGGGGCGCCTCATCTCCGGGACCATCGCCGTGAGGCACGAGAACGGCACGGCGTCCGATCCCCGGGAGGCAATGAGCCAGATGACCTATTGTGCCTGTTCTGGCTGTTACCGTAATGTTGCCGAACCGTGGCATTGCGGCACGGCGCCTCTGCCTGTACGGAGCGGCCCCGAGTGGTTTGTCGCTGTCTGACAGTGGTCAGGCGCGGCGTCACCGAGCCCATCGCTTCCTGGAGAAACTCTCATGCGCAAGGAGTACAGCCCCGCGGCCATCGGGGCCCTTGTGCTTTTCGTGGCGCCGACCGATCTGGCCGCGCAGTATCTGGATCCCGGCGGCAGCAGCATCCTCGTGCAGGTGCTCCTCGCCGGGATCGCGGGTGTGGCCGCGTTGCTGAAGCTCTACTGGGGCAGGATCCGGGCGCGCTTCGGTCGCCGCGACAAGGCTGACCAGCGGTGAGCGCGAAGCCGATCGCGGCCTCCTACCGTGACCCGTCGGGCCACGTCTTCGACGCGGGGGACGCGGTCCTCCGATCGGTCATGCCACCGGCTGCGGCGGACTTCGAGTTCGTCGGTCGCACGGGGCTCCTCGAGCACCTGGTCCAGGAGCAGCTTCTGATCCCGTTCGAACCGGTCGACCCGTCGCTGCTCGCCGATGCCGCGCCCGGCGCGGTGCATGTGCTCCGCCATCCCCGGCTCCCGTTCATCTCCCATCCCTACGAGTGGCCCTTCCCGGCGCTGCAAGCGGCGGCGGTCTTCCACCTGGACGTGCACCTCCGCGCCCTCGAAGCGGGGGTGACGCTGGCGGATGCATCGGCCCACAACGTCCAGTTCGCGGGCAGCCGACCGGTGTTCATCGACCTGCTGTCCTTCCGCCCCTATCAGGACGGCATGCTCTGGGCAGGTCACCGGCAATTCTGCGAGCAGTTCCTGAACCCGCTGCTGCTGACGGCGGCGACCGGCGTGCCGTACCACGCGTGGTATCGGGGGGCGCCGGAGGGTATCCCGTCACGCGACGTGGCCCGGCTGCTGCCGAAACGCCGGCTCTGGACCCGCCGCGGACTGCTGCACGTGTACCTGATGGGCCGCCTCGAGGGCGAGGCCACGCAGCGGACGGCGGCGACGGTGGCGGCGACCCGACTGCCATCGGCGCGTCTCACGAATGTGTTGAAGGACCTCCGCGACTGGATTGCGGGCCTCGAACCGGGCGACGGCCCCGCGGCAGGCTGGGCGCGTTACGCCGATGCCAACAGCTACCTCGAAGGCGAGCGGGAGGCGAAGCGGGCGTTCGTGCGGACGATGGTGGCGGCCACGAGGCCCGGGATGCTGTGGGACGTCGGCTGCAACACCGGTGAGTTCGCGGCCCTGGCGCTCGAGAGCGGCGCCGGCACGGTGATCGGCTTCGACGCCGATCACGGCGCCCTGAACGCGGCGTTCGAGCACTCGGCCACCGAGGGTCTCTCCTTCCTCCCGCTGTACCTCGATGCCACCAACCCGACGCCCGACCAGGGCTGGGCCGAAGGGGAGCGGGTCGGCCTCGCGTCGCGCCGGTGCGCCGACGCCGTGCTCGCGCTGGCGCTGGTCCATCATCTCGCGATCGGACGCAACGTGCCGCTGGATGACGTGGTGCGCTGGATCGCCTCGCTGGCGCCGACCGGCGTCATCGAGTTCGTCCCCAAGGCCGATCCGATGGTACAGCGCCTGCTGGCGCTCCGTCCCGACATCTTCGACCAGTACGACGAGGCCACGTTCCTCCGGGCCGTCGAACGAGTGGGCCGGGTGGTCGAGACCGCCCGGATCACGGCGTCCGGCCGCCTGCTGGTCCGGTTCGAGCGTGGTTGAGCGGCCAGCCGGCCATCGGGACTGGCTGGCCGGCATGCTGTTCGTCGTGGTCCCCCTGCTGGCCCATTTCCGCCTGCACAACGTGTCGATCCGGCAGCCGGAAACGCTGGCCCTGCTGTTGCCTGCGGCGGCCATCGGTGCGGGTGCCGGGTGGGTCGCCGGAAAGAGCCGCCCGGTCGTCCGCGTCGCCCTCCTGAGTCTGCTCAGTATCGCGGCCACCGATCTGCTGTTCGACCTGTCCGGCTGGCGGTGGGCTGTCCCGGCTCTGACGCCCGGCGTCGTCTGGCTCCTGCGCGAGCACTACAGCACCATCGCGATCGTGTCCTTGGGCGTGTTCGCCGTGACCGTGCCCTTCCGGGCCGCGCTCGGCGGACCGACCTGGGGACGTTTCGAACGGGCCGGGGCGGCCACCGGACCGGGGCCGATACCGATCGTCTACCTGGTGCTCGACGAGCACGCCGCACCGCGCGCGTTCCCCGCCGATATTCCGGAGGCGGTCGACGCTCGCAACCGGATCACCGCCTTCTACCGGAACTACGGGTTCCGGCTGTACGAGTATGCCTACAGCCGCCACGTGTGGACCGTGCAGTCCATGGTGGCCACCATGGTCCGGCGCCCGGCAGACGCGGCCGGGACGGTGATCAGCGCGGTGGACGCCCACCAGGGCACGTTGCGGGACAACACGCTTTTTCGATGGGCAGCGGCCCGCGGGTACCGGATTCATGTCACGCAGTCCAGCTACCTCGATTTCTGCTCCGCCCTCACGAGCATCATCACGTCCTGCCGGACCTATCAGGCGAACTCGGCCGCCAGCCTTCAGATGCAGGCGATGGGATTCCTCCCGCGCGTGCGCCTCACCTACGCGTACTTTCTGCTCACGGAGTCCGAGGTTTTCAAGGCCGCACAGGGCCTGTCCCGCCGGATTCAGCGCAGGCTCGGCGGGGACGATGACCCGGGCACCTCACTGGCCGGCTGGCAGGCGCGCGCCCATGGCAGCACCACCATGGCGGAGCTGGCTCGCGTGCAGCGCTTGGTCGAAGGAGGGCTCGAGGGGACGTTCGTGTTTGCGCACCTCCTGCTGCCGCACTTCCCCTACGAACTCGACCGCGACTGCCGGGAGCGCAGCGCCCTGTCCCGCCGCCTGGGCCCCGGGTGGAAGGATGGTACGTGGGGCAACACCGAGGCGAGCCTGCGCCTCCGCTGGAAGCTGTATTCGGAGCAGGCGATCTGCCTCTACCGCCAGCTCGATTCCCTCATGGTGGTCATGGACTCGGTCACGCGGGAGACGGGTGCCATCGTCGTCATCCACGGCGATCACGGGTCGCGAATCGCCCTGACGCGGCCGGACCCATGGTGGGGCTACCGGCTCTCGCCGCGGGATATCCTCGCCCATTTCGGGACGCTCCTGGCGATCCGCGGACCCGGGTTTACGCCGGGGGTAGACCGTTCTCTGGTTGCGGTCCACGACTTCGTCGCCCCCGCGTTGATGGGAACCTACCACCGGGAAGCGGACGCGACCGATGCGGTGCCGGTCGTGGTGCTGGAGTATTACAGGATCGGAAGACAACCCGTCATTCCGCTCTGGGCACCGAGCCTCGCGCCGGCCCGGTCCGGGCGGGACGATTCCCTGCACACCAGCGCCGCAGGAGGATCCACCAACTGATCGACGAACCTGGTGGGCCGGCGCTCGACGCCCGCCGGACCAGCCGGCCGACCGGATGCAGGGGCGGGCGGAGCGGATTCGATGCGGCTTAACGGCACTCGGATATGATTGCCGTCGGCCTCCTGCCGCATCTGCCGAGCGTTCCGACGGTGCGGCGGCGGCACGTGAGGACCGGAGAGTGTTCCGCCGTTGCTCTCGTTTCGGAGGCAGCGCATGCGTCTCGATGCCGTCCGTGAGTTCGAGAACTCCCTCGCGGTGGACCCGGGGATCCCCACGCTGGACGGCCTCCTCGCCGACGTGCCCTCCCGGCGCTCGATCGACCCGGTCGGGTGATCGCCATGCAGCGGGAGTTCGATCCCGGCTACGGCGCGGAGCCGTTCCTCACCCTGTGTCGCGAGTACCCCGGCGGCGACGTCTATCCGATCGGCGACTTCCGGGTCGAGTGGGGACCGATCTTCCACCGGGGCCGCCTGGATGGCTCCGCCAGGCTCCTCGTGATCGGGCAGGACCCGGCGGCGCACGAGGCGGTGACTCGCCGGGTCCTGGTCGGCACGGCCGGTCAGCGGCTGCAGGGGTTCATGGCCAGGCTGGGCCTGGACCGGAGCTACGTGATCATCAACACGTTTCTCTACAGCGTGTACGGGCAGGGCGGGGGACAGCGCCACCAGGACGATCCGCTGATCGCGGCCTACCGGCACCGCTGGCTGGACGCGCTGATGCTCGAGTCGAGGATCCAGGCGGTCGTGACGCTGGGCGGGCTCGCCGACGCTGCGTGGCGGATCTGGATCGCCACGCCTGCGGCCGCCGGCGTCCAGGTCGCGTACGCGCGCATGACCCACCCGACGCAGCCGGAGGGCAGCGCGGGCACTGACCGGACGAAGCTGGCCGAAGCGACCGCCAGGCTGCTCGTCAACTGGAACGCGGCGCTGGATGTGGTGTACCCCGCCATCACCGCGCCGGATACGCCACGCCGGTTGCGGCACTACGGGACGGCGTGGACCACGCGCGCCCTCGCCCCCGTGCCGGAACGGGACCTGCCGGCCGGCCTGCCGGAGTGGATGCGGGGCGGTCGCCGATGGTCGCGGCGGGTGGGTGCGACGACCGACGAGAAGCGGCGGACCCTGAGCATCACCGTGCCACCGTCCGTGCACTTCGAAGCATAGAGCCGCCGCCTCGTGCCCCCACACGCTCCCATCCCCGCCCGCGACATCGACGCGCTGGACAGCCCCGCGACGGCGCTCTGCGGTCGGATCGTCACCATGGACGAGCGGCTCACCGTGGTCGATCCGGGGGGCATCTATCTCGCGCGCGGCTCGGTGGCGGCCGTGCTGCCGGCCGCGGCGCCGGCGCCGGCCGGGTTCGAGTCGGTTGTCCCGGTGGCGACCGGCGGCACCATCTATCCGGGCCTCATCGAGCTGCACAACCACCTCGCCTACAACGCGCTCCGGCTCTGGCCCGTCCCGCGGAAGTACGCCAACCGCGACCAGTGGGGCCGAGCGCCGGATTACCGCAAGCTGATCAGCGGGCCGATGAAAGTCGTGGGCATGACGCCGGGCCTGCTGCCCGCGCTCATCCGCTACGTCGAGTGCAAGTGTCTGGTGGCCGGCGTCACCACGAGTCAGGGGATCGAGCTCTTCAGCAATCATGGCGCGCGGCGCTATTACCGCGGCATCGTGCGCAACGTCGAGAACACGGAAGACGCGGCGTTGCCGGACGCGATCGCGAAGATCGCCGACGTCGACGCCGCCGACGCCACGAAGTTCCGGACGCGACTCGGCAAGCAGAGCTGCATGCTGCTCCACCTGAGCGAGGGCGTGGACCAGGCCGCGCGCTCCCATTTTCTCTCGCTCGAGCTTGCGAACGGCGAGTGGGCCATCACCGCGTCGCTGGCGGGGATCCACTGCGCCGCGCTCCGCGATGCCGACTTCGCGATCCTGGGCCGGCTGGGCGGGGCGATGATCTGGTCGCCCCTCAGCAACCTCCTGCTGTACGGCGGCACCGCGCGGGTGGACGCGGCCAAGCGAAACGGCGTGCGGATCGGGATCGGCTCCGACTGGTCGCCTTCCGGAAGCAAGAACCTGCTGGGCGAGCTCAAGGTGGCCCGGCTGGTCAGCGAGGCGATGGGCGGGCTCTTCAGCGACGCGGAAATCGTGGCGCAGGCGACCCGGGTGGCCGCCTCGATCCTCCGGTGGCAGGAGGCGATCGGCTCGCTCGAGCCGGGCATGCGAGCGGATCTGCTCGTGATCCGCGACACCCGCGGCGACCCGTACGCCCACCTCATCGAGGCGAGGGAAACCGACGTGGCGCTGGTGATGATCGCGGGCGTGCCGCGCTTCGGGATGCCGGCGTTGATGACGCGGCTGGGCGGAGCGGGGGAGACGGTGAGCATCGGCGGCCGGAGCCGCACGCTGAACCTGAGACAGGCTCAGGGCGATCCGGTGGTCGGGGCGCTCAGCCTCGCGGCCGCGCGCAAGAAGCTGAAGAAAGCGCTGAGCGATCTCCCCACGCTCGCCAGGCGCCTAGAGGCCAGGCCGGCGCATCCGAATGCACTGGCGGCGGCGTCTGCGCCGGTCATCTGGTCGCTGGCGCTGGACGAGCTGGAGGAGACCGGCATGGCGTTGCGGCCGAGACTCGCCGGCGGCGGAGCGGCGGGCGCGGTGGGCCCGAGGCTGTCGATGCCGTTCGCCGCCACCAGGCCACTCTCCGAACTGCTGGCGCCGCTCGACCTGGATCCGCTCACGGTGGCGGACGATCCGACCTGGTTCGACCGGCTGGAGCAGCAGCCGAATCTGCCTCCGGGGATGGCGGCTGGTCTGCGGGCGCTATACGCGTAGGCCCGCGGCGGATCGGAGCGGGCCTCTGGCCTGGCCGCGCGGGCCCGAGGCCAGAAGCACGCTCGTCACTGCCGACACATGGCTGATCGCCGTTACGGCTGGCTTGCCGCCTTCGCCGCCGGCTTCTTCGGGTTCCAGAACTTGGGATCCGTCGCGCGTACCTCGGCCGACACGGAGCTCATCCCGGGGTCCAGCCGGTAGCGGTTCGTCTCGTAGCTGAGGATCGCCTCCCGGAACCCCTTCTCGATGATGGCCAGTTCCTCCGGCGTGGCGCCTTTCAGCGTCTGCTCGAACCACGTCCGCACCTGATCCATGGCCCCGTAGGTCTCGATCGACGTGAACACGAGGAACGCCGGACGCGCTGCGCCAGCGATGATCTCATAGGTGCGGAACGAGAACTCGGGCGCCGCGCGCCCTGCCGCCGCGCCGAACGCCTGGATGGCCGCGCCGAACTCCGCCTCGTGGCCGGGACGAACCCGGTACCACGTGATGTTCCAGAACCGCTGGCGGGCGATGTCGGGGTAGGCACCGTGGTTCAGGTCGCCTCGCGCGACGGCCTGGATCGCCCGTGCCCCGGTCAGGAGTTCGGCATCCAGGCGGGCCAGGCGATCCAGCTCCGCCGACAGGACGGGATCGGCGCCCACCTGCCGACTCTGGTCATCCATTTCGGTGAAGGAGGAATTCGGCGAGATGAACCACGCCTCGTTAGGCCCCGTCACCGAGACCATCGCGAGGTAGTAACCGGGGAACCTGGCCTTGGCGAACGCTCCCGGCCAGCCAGCTTCGACCTTGGCGTGATCGGCGCCGCGGCCGGGCTTGACCTCCTCACGATAGATCGTGAGGAATCTGGGCTGCGACGTGGGCAGACCCTGTGCGGCGACGGGCGCGGCCAGGGTGGACAGGAGCAGGGGGAGCGTGAGTCGGGCGAACCGGGTAGGCATGGTGCACTCCGCTGTGGCCGCGCGTCCTCTGCGCTGGGAGGCGCGCGTGGGGGGGGATCCAGGGGTGAGATCGGGTGGCGGCAGTCCAATGCGCGAGCGCTGAGTTACGGCCCGGGTCCCTCGATGTCAAGGACGGGCTGGCGCCGGGCGCCGCAGTGATGTTGCCATATCGCTCCCAGCACGCGTAGCTGCGGGTGCCGCGTCGCAGGCGCACGTCTCCCCGGCGCGACGTTCGTCTTCACCGGTGCAGGATGGGCCGTCGCGGACGACGACCCGTGAAGACGTGCATCCGGAACGCCGCTCCGCCTATAGCGCTCCCCGGTCCCGCCCGTACATTGGGCCGGAGGTAGCGCCCCCCTCGCTCCGGGAGGTGGCTGGTGATCCACGTGGAAGCCATCAAGTTCAACCACGACCCTGCCGCCGCCACGCACGACGCGCTCAACCTGCGCCGCAATGCCACGCAATGGATCAACGTGCCGGAGTGGCAACGCGGCTTCTCCGTGAACCCGGAGGATTCGCCCGCGGCCTACGCGGTCGCCCGCACGGCCGGCAATACCATCGCGATCCAGGCGTCCTTGAGCTGTACGGATCCCACCTGGACCTCGGCCGAGATCCGCGCGCTGGACAACGTGGTCTGCCCGGGCATCGTGTTCGTCACTCAACCCACGGGATGTCTGGCCTGGCTGGTCAACGTGCTGCTGCCGCTCATCCGGGCCCTGGTGGGCAACGTGCTGGGCGACGTGGCGGCCCGCACCGTGTCGTTCGTCAACGGGCAGAGCGGCTTCGTCTCCTTCACGCTGATCCACACGAGACTCGATGCGGCCTCCGTCGGGGCGCGCACCACGGAATGGCGCTGGCAGTACCGCCGCTCGCCGAGCGACCCGTGGACCGACATCGAGATCACTCGCCACCGCATCTACACCCTGCTGGATCTGCCCACCGCGCCATGGCAGCAGGCGCCCTATCAGCCGGCCAACGGGCAACTGCTCTGGACCGATGTGCTGGACTACGCCTGCCAGTGGGCGCTCGGAGCTACCGACGCCGTGCAGGCCGGGGGCGGCATTACCCGCGGGGTGAATGCCCTGGGCCCGAACGTCATCACGTATGACTGTCCCGGCGGCGGCTCCTCCCAGTACAGCTGGGGCGGATTCGACTGCACCGCGTTCATCGAGCGCCTCAAGGGCGGCGTGGGCAACGGGTATTACGTGAACTGCAGCGACTGCGCGACGTTCGTCTCCACGTTCGCCAATGCAGTGGGCTGCGATCTCTGGCAGTCGCGCATGGGCTCCGGCTTCTTCCACCTGAATCCGATACTCGGTATCGGCAGCAGCATCTGGCAGCCGGCCTGCCACGGCATCGACGGCTGGGCCGATGGCTTCGGCTACCACGAGGTTGCGTGGACCGGGGCCTGCGACAGCAACGAGAACGTCTACGACGCCTGCCTCAAGGTGGACGGTGACGCCGATCCGACGACGGCCCCGCATGGGCCGTTGCTGCCGATCAACCTGCGTTTCGGCAATCCGGGCGACATGCAGTACCGCGACCGGCTGACCGTTCCGGTCGATCGGCCCAACTGCAGTCCGCTCACCTCTACCCGGACGCGTCGCGGGGTGAGCTGAGGAGGATCGATGGTTCTGCATGCCGAGCAGCGGGCGTTGCTCGAGAAGCAGCACAACTTCGCCGAGTGGCAGGGGGCGAGGGACGCCGGCGGCCCGCCCATCCGCAACTTCGCCTTCAAAGGCGACGAGCTGCCCGGGTGGGAACTGATCAGGTCGCGGCGCAACGACGTGCTCGATCCGCCGCGACTGGACACGTTCTGGCGCCCCGCAGGCGCCTCGGCGGACACGCTGGTGGGGGTGCGCGTGGTCGAGCGGCCGACGGTGGCCGCCGCGCGCGAGGCGCTGCTCGAGGTGCTGGGCGACATCCAGTCCGCGGTGATCGTCCGGCGACCGGACCTGGACATCGGGGACGTGGTGTTCGGTCAGGAGTTCATCCTGGCCTTCACCCGCGGGAACCTGCTCGTCGTGGTGCGGAACGCCGGCCCCAAGGTCATCCCCATCACGGAGGTGGCGCGGGCACTGGACGGCGTGGTGGCGAAGGCGATGGGCGAGAGATGATCGCTACTCCGGAGCCCGACGTCGAGTCGAAGCTGCGAGCCTTCGATCTCGCGTACCGTGAGCTGGAGGCCACCAGGAAAAAGGGCCAGGCGGGCCTTCGCCACGGCGGTCACCACGCGGGCGATTGCGCAGCTCAAGGCGGCGCTCGTGCTCGAGAGCCCCTACATCTTCTATCCGTCCTATTCGTCGCGGGTCCTCGAGTACGGGCCACGCTGCAGCCCGCACGAGTGTGTCATGCGGTATGCCCAGCGGACCAACGTGTACTGCGCCGTCGCCACCCACGACACGTCGGCGACCTGGTCCGAGGCGAAGCAGGAATCGACACCAACCGGCCCCTCAAGAGCGGGATTCCCGGGCACGCGTGCGCCTGCGCCGGCTGGAAGCGGCAGAACATCTTCATCGTCGGCCAGGCGCCCGGGCGGTGGCTGCAGATCAACGGTCCCTGGCCGAGGCATGCCGACATCTGCCAAGGTCGGGCAGTCGCGTGGGAGGACTGGAACCGCGTGACCCACACCAGCTTCATCTACGTCCGGCACGCCTGAGCGCGCGCATGCCCATCAGCCCGGCGGCGGCGGTGGCCATCGCCACGCAGGTGATCGCGGCCGGCCCCGGTGCGGGCGATGAGGCGTTCCTCGCCTGGCGCGGGGCCATGCCGGGCGAGCCGCAGTTGGTGCACGACGAGGCCGGCGAGCCCTCGTACTGGCTCGTTCCGGTGCGGGCCGGCGGCGCCGTCGTCGGTGGGGTGAGGATCGGCGTCGACGGGCGGCCGATGGCCTCGGCGGCTTGCCGCGCTGGCTCCGCGATCACGGATATCGATGCCATCGACACGATGCGCCGCGCTGCGGCAACGATCGCCCTTCGCGCGGGAGACCAGCTCGGGTCGCCGTTGCTGGTGCACGACGGGCCCCCGGGCCGGGAGGCCTGGCGCATCGGCGTAATCAACGCGGACCGGCTGGTGCGCTGGGTTTTCGTGACGCCGGGAGGCATCTACCAACGCAAAGCGGGAGCGGCTCCGCCCGGCCCCGAGTGGGAGGCCTGACCGCAGGTACCAGGTGCCAGCCCCACGATCTACGTCGTGGCCTACCTGGCCCCGGGACGCGGCGGCATCTGGCCCACGGTGGCGACGATGGAGGAGAAGGTGGTGGCGGTCCGGGGAGACCGGCTCGCGGACATCAGCGAACTCGAGCGGGTACGCTTCGTGATGCAGGGTGGTGTGGTCGTCCGTCGGAGCCCATGACGGCGGCGTTCGCCTGCGGGTGCCAGGTGCGAGGGCCGACGTGCCGGGTGCCAGGTGGTACGAGCCGCGTGAAGGCTCCGGGCTGTTGCGGGGGCAGCGGGTCCCGGCGGGATGGGCGAGGCAGAGCGGTCACCCGGCACCCAGCATGTCGGCAAAGCGTCTCGCCGCTGCAGGGCCGGTCTTGTCGTGATCATGCTTGAAGAACACGAACGTGTCGATCCAGGCCGTCTCGCGCAGGCGCCCGGCCCATGCGATGAGGGCGTCGTCGGCGTATGCCTCCCGATGGAGCCGCACGTAGCCCCAGTCGGCGGTGGCCACGAGCGGCGTCTCGAGGTCCTCGGTGTCCGCCACGCACAGCGCCACGTCCTTCGCGCGGAGCAGGGCGAAGACGCCGTCGTCGAACCACGAGGCATGGCGGAACTCGATGGCCGCGTGCCAGCGGCGCGGCAGCAGGGCGAGGAACGCCTCCAGGCGCGGGAGGTCCTTCTTCAGCGTGGGCGGCAACTGGAACAGCGTGGGCCCGAGCCGCTCGCCCAGGACCGAGGCCACACGGAGGAAATACCCCACCTCGTCGCCCACATCCTGCAGCCGCTTGATATGGGTGATCTTCTGCGGCGCCTTGAGGCAGAACCGGAATCCCGGCGGCACCAGCTCCGCCCAGCCCGTCAGCACCGACTCCCGCGGCATGCGATAGAACGTGTTGTTGATCTCGACCGCGGCGAACCGCTCCGCGTAGTACGGGAGCATGTCCTTGTCGGGCAGTTTCTCCGGATAGAAGGGACCCTTCCATTCCTTGAACGCGAAGCCGGAGGTGCCGGTGGCGAGGGGCATGATCGGGGGTCACCGCTCCCTGCGCAGCAGGTTTCTGTACGCCGTCAGATGCCGCAACGCTGCCGTCTTCTTCCCCAGCTTCTCGTACAGGCGGGACAGGTTGAAGTGCGCGTCGGCGAACGTGGGGTCGGCGGTGACGGCCTGTTTGTAGGCCTCGAGGGCCTCCGCGCGATGATCGAGATCCTCGAGGGCGACGCCCAGGTTGAACGCGGCCGTGGGGTGGTGCGGCGCCGCGCCGAGCGCCGCCCGATAGTGTTCCACCGCCGCGACGACCGCGCCGGCCTCCTGGAGCAGGCGGCCGAGGTTGACGTGTGCGTCTGCGTGGCGCGGCTCGAGCTCGAGCGCGCGGCGATAGGCGTCCCGCGCGTCCTCGGGCGACACGGCCTCCAGGTCGGAGCCCAGGGCGTACCACTGCTCGGCCGTGAGCTCGGGGTTGGCCTCGCGCACGGCGGCGGCATTCCTCCGGGCCAGGGGCTTCACCTCGCGCGCCAGGTCGGCCACGGTGAAGTCGAGCATCAGCTGGCCCGACTCCGGGCTCCACGCCGTGCCGCCGTCCCGGACCACCACGCGGTCGCCATCGGCCGTGATGCGCACTTCGCTGAGGGGCCGCCCGGTGGGCAATTGCCGGGTGAGGCGGCGGAGCGCGCGCCGGAGCTTGCGCGGCGTGACCTTGGCGCTGGCGAGGGCCTTGGCGGTGCGGAGGAGGACGAGATCCTGGAAGGAGAAGCGGTAGGTATTGTGCGGGCCGCGCCCCGGCTTGAGGTAGCCGGCCCGTGCATGCGACCGCACCTGGGTCACGGACATGCCGAGGAGATCGGCCACTTCGCGCGTGGTGAAGGTCTTCATCGGGCGGTCAGGCGGATCAGGGTGCCGCGCCGCGCCGCATCACCGCCTGGCTGACTTGGCCGACTTCGTCTTCACGGCCTTCTCCTCGCCCTCTTCGCCCGCCGCCTGTCCGCCCGCCCGCTTGACCGGCCGGGCCGGCCTCCGCTCGTCGGCTCCCTTGCCGCTCCTGGCCAGACTGGCCTTGAGCGCCTCCATCAGGTCGATGATCTTGCCGCCGGCCTCCGGCTGCGGTTCGGCGGTGATCTCCTGGCCCTCGACCTTCTTCTGGATGGCCTCGAGCACCCGCTCGCGCACCTGGTCCCGGTACCGCGCGGGCTGGAACTCGTCGCTCGCGCCTTGCTCCACCAGTTGCCTGGCGAGCGCGAACTCCGCCGGCTTCACGTCGCCCTCGCCCACGGGCACCTCGGAGACGGGGCGGAGTTCATCGGCGTAGTGGAGCTGCTCCATCACCAGCACCCCGTCGAGCGGGCGCACCAGCACGAGGTGCTGCTGGCCGCGAGCAGCGTACTGGCCCAGCGCCGCGCGGCCCGTCTCCTCGAGGACCTTGGCGAGCAGGCGATAGGCGCGCTCGCCGCCCTTGTCGGGACCGAGATAGTACACCTTGTCGACGTAGACCCGGTCCACCGTGGAGAGCGGGATGAATTCGGCGATGTCGATCGAGTTCGTGGCCTTCTCTTCCAGTGCCTTGAGCTCCTCGGGGTTGAAGAGCACATACTGGCCCTTGGCGAACTCGTAGCCCTTGGCGATGTCGTCCTTGCCGACCACCTCGCCGGTTTCCGGCAGGACGTACTGTTGCTTGAGCGGCTTTCCGTGCTTCTTGTGTACCAGCCGGAAGGACACCGTCGCCGCCGGCTCGGCCGCGGAGTACAGCTTGACCGGCACGGAGACGAGCCCGAACGAGATGGTGGCGGAGCCGATGGCGCGTGCGGTCATGAGGCTGGCTGCCGATTCGAGTGGGGTCTCCACACTAAGAACAACCACCGATGCCCGCAAGAGACCACGCCACGAATGACCCGCTAAGCGATTACCGCGCAAAGCGTTCCCTCGACCGGACGCCGGAGCCTGCGGGGGCCGTGGCGCCAGGTGTCGGCGCGGGGCTCTTCGTGGTGCACAAGCACGCCGCCCGTCGCCTCCACTGGGATCTCCGCCTGGAAATGGATGGCGTGCTGCGTTCGTGGGCCGTGCCCAAGGGCCCCTCGGCGGATCCTGCGGACAAGCGACTCGCCGTGATGGTCGAGGATCATCCACTGGCGTACGGCGACTTCGAGGGAACGATCCCCGAAGGCAACTACGGGGCGGGTTCGGTGATCGTATGGGATCGCGGGCAATGGGTGCCCCACGGGGACCCGCACGAGGGACTCGCGAAGGGCAAGCTGCTGTTCGAGCTCAGGGGCTACAAGCTCCGCGGCATGTGGACCCTGGTGAAGATCAAGAAGAGCGAGAAGGACTGGCTCCTCATCAAGGAGCGCGATGCCTGGGCGAAGCGCGGCCCGAGCGAGTGGCCAGAAACGTCGGTGCTCTCCGGCCTCACGGTGGAGGACCTGGCGAGCGGGCACGATCCGGAGCCGCCGATCCGGCGCGAGCTGGAAAAGCTGGGGGCGCCGGTCTGGAAGGGCTCGCGAGCCACGATCGAGCCCATGCTGTGCGAGACCCGGGACCGCGCGTTCGACAAGCCGGGATGGATCTTCGAGCTCAAGCTCGACGGGTACCGCATCCTCGCCGCCAAGAGCGGCGGCGACGTGCGGCTCATCACCCGCAACCAGCGCGATCTCGCCGATACCTTCCCCGAGGTGACGAGGGCCGTGGCCGCGCTGCCGTTCTCCCGGCTGGTGCTGGACGGCGAGGTGATCGTGCCCGACGCCTCGGGGCGGCCTTCGTTCTCCCTGCTGCAGCAGCGCGCCAGGCTGACCCGCGCCCTCGACGTGGCTCGCGCGTCGGTGAGCAGTCCCGCCGTGTACTTCGTCTTCGATCTCATTGCCTTCGACGATCTGGACTGCCGTCCGCTGCCCCTCCTCGAGCGGAGGCGGGTGCTGGACATGGTGCTGCCTCCGGTCGGGCTGATCCGCCGGCTGGACTGGTTCGAGCGCGGCGGCCAAGCCCTCATGGCGCAGGTGTCGCGCCTGGGCCTCGAGGGCATCATCGCCAAGAGGGCCGACTCGCGGTACAAGCCGGGCCGGTCGCCCGACTGGCTCAAGATCCGGGCGGATCGCACCGGGGATTTCGTGGTGGTCGGCTTCACGGCGCCCAAGGGTTCCCGCTCGGGCTTCGGCGCGCTGCTCCTCGCCGACTACGTGGACGGGGCGTTGACCTATGCCGGGAGGGCGGGCAGCGGGTTCACGCAGAAGGATCTGAAGGAAGTGACGGCCACGCTGGCCAGACACCGGCGGGAGTCGCCGCCGTGCCGGGGGCCGGTGCCCCAGGGTGACGGTCCCGGGAAGGCGGAGGGCCCCTGGGGCGATCTCACACCGGCCGAATGGAAGGCCGCCACGTGGGTAGACCCGATCGCCGTATGCGAGGTACGCTTCAAGGAGTGGACGCCGGACGGCCTCCTCCGCCATCCGGTGTTCCTGCGCTTCCGGGACGACAAGCGGTCGGAGGAGTGCGTGCGGGAAGGAGGGCCATCCGCCGCCCTGGCGCCCGGGATCGCCGCGTCAGAGCCGAGCGACGCTCCGGACCGCGAAGAGAAGGAGGAGCCTGCGGCCGCCCCGCGGAAGGTGCAGCTCACCAACACCGACAAGGTGTTCTGGCCCGACGAGGGCTACACCAAGGGCGACCTGCTGGAATACTACCGCACCATCGCGCCCTGGCTTCTGCCGTACCTCGAGGACCGCCCGCTGGTGCTCACCCGCTACCCGGACGGCATCACTGGCAAATCGTTCTATCAGAAGGATGCGCCGGACTTCGTGCCGGACTGGATTCGCACCGTGCGGATCTGGAGCGAGGACACGGAACGGTACATCCACTACTTCGTGTGTGACGACGTCGAGTCGCTGCTGTACGTGGTGAACCTGGGCTCGATCCCGCTGCACATCTGGGCGAGCCGGGTCGGTGCGCTCGACCGGCCGGACTGGTGTGTGCTCGACCTCGATCCCAAGGAGGCGCCGTTCACCGACGTGATCGCGGTGGCGAAGTGCCTGCACGAGGTGTGCGACCACGTCGGGCTGCCGAACTTCATCAAGACGACGGGCAAGACCGGGCTCCACATCCTCATCCCGCTCGGCGGCCACTGCAACTACGATCAGTCGCGGACGCTGGGCGAGCTGCTGGCGCGGGTGGCGGTGCAGGAGTTGCCGAAGATCGCTACCATCTTCCGCACCATCACCAAACGCGATGGCCGGGTGTACGTGGACTTCCTGCAGAACCGGTGGGGCCAGACCATCGTGGCCCCGTTCAGTGTGCGGCCGTTGCCGGGCGCGACCGTGTCGACGCCGCTCGAATGGCGTGAGGTGACGCGTTCGCTCGACGTGACGAAGTACACCATTCGTACCGTGCGGGCCCGCATGAAGCGCAAGCGCAAGGATCCGATGGCCGGCGTGCTCGCGGAGACGCCGGACCTCGCGGGGGCGCTGGAGAAGCTGGGGAAGCTGTTGTCGAACCGGAAACGTTGACCGCGCACCGTCGTCCGCCTGGCCGCGTCGCAGGCTGGGCACACCTGTTGCGCCATGATCGGCGTCGAGTCCACCCGGGCCATCACCCGCGCGGTGCGCGCATGCTAAGGAACGAAATGCCAGCCAGTTATCACGTGGACCGTGGTCTGCTTCGCCGGGCGCCCGCGGCGCTTCTCGCCGCGGCACTCGCAGCCTGCGGCGGTGGGGGCGAACCGCCGACCCAGGCCAACCAGCCGCCGCCGCCGCCGACCGGCTCGCTGTCGCTCGCGACCAGCGGCCTGCCGGCCGGGGCCTCGGTGAGCTTCACGGTCACCGCGCCCGGTGGCGCGAACTCGACGGTGCCGGTCCCCGCCACGCTCTCGGGCCTTCAGCCCGGCACGTACACGGTCACCGCGCCGATGGTGACGATCAGCGAAGACGAGTACGCGCCCACGCCGGCCACGCAGTCGGTGCAGGTGCAGGTCGGCGCCACGGCGCGGGCAATCGAGGTGGTCTATGCCGTCGTCACGGGCCGGCTGCTGGTGGACGTGCAGGGTCTGCCCGCGGGATCTCCTGGCGCAGTGCAGGTGAGCGGACCGGACGGATTCAGCCAGACCGTGACGACGACGCGCACCCTGGCGGGCCTCAGGCCGGGCACGTACACCGTCACCGCCGCCGAGGTGAGCGCGGCAGGCGCGACGTACACGGCGTCGCCGGCATCGCTGCAGGTGAACGTCGCGGCGGGTGTCACCGCCACGGCAACGGTGATCTACACCGCATCGATAGTGACACCCGGCGGCTTCAACCTCACCGTGGACGGCGCCTATCTGGTGCAGAGCGTCCAGCGCTACAGCGGGACGGTGCCGCTCGTGGCCGGGCGGGACGCGTATCTCAGAGTGTTCGTCAAGGCGAACCAGACCAACACGGTCGCGCCTGCGGTGCGGGTGCGCTTCTACCGCGGCGCCGCGCTGGCGCAGACGTACACCATCGGCGCGCCCACCGGGAGCGTGCCGACCACGGTCTCCGAGGCATCGCTGTCGCGCTCGTGGAACGTCCGCGTCCCGGCCGATCTGGTGCAGCCCGGCCTCCGCCTGCTGGTGGACGTGGACCCCGCCAACGCCGTGACGGAAACCGACGAGGCCGACAACCAGTTCCCGATCTCCGGCGCGCCGCTCGACGTGGACGTACGCACGGTGCCCACGTTCCCGATCCTGCTGGTACCGGTGATCCAGCGGGGAAACAACGCCGCGGGGGACGTGACCGCAGCGAACGCCTCCAGCTACCTGACGCTGCTCCAGCGGATGTATCCGATCGTGGCGACGTCCGTCACGGTGCACGCACCGTTCACGACCAGCACGTCCGACACGCTGGAGGCGAACGACAACAACGGGGCGTGGGGCCGCATCCTCAACGAGGTGCTCGCGCTCCGGCAGGTGGAGCAGGGGGTGCCGCAGACCGCGCCCTACTATTACGGCGTGGTGCGGACGGGCTACCTGAGCGGCGTGGCCGGCCTGGGCTATGTACCCGGCACGCCGTCCTCGAGTTACAAGGCGGCCATCGGGTGGGACTACGCCGGGAGCCGCGCGGAGATCCTGGCGCACGAGGTAGGGCACAACTTCGGGCGCCTGCATGCGCCCTGTGGCGGGGCGGCCAACCCCGATCCGGCGTTCCCCTATCCCAACGGCTCCATCGGCGTCTTCGGGCTGGACCTCGAGTCGCTGGCGATCAAGAATCCGTCGAATTCGCGCGACATCATGGGCTATTGCAACAACGACTGGGTGAGCGACTACACCTTCGAGGCCGTGCTCGCCTTTCGCAGCGCGAGCCCCAACGGCGCGCCGCCGGCGAGCGGCGCGGATTCGAGTCTCCTGGTGTGGGGCCGGATCATGCCGCGCGGCCTGGTGCTCGAGCCCGCGCTCGTCGTGGCCGAGCCGCCGCCGCCACTGCCGCAGGGAGGCAACGAGCGGATCGAGGGGCTGGACGACGCCGGCGCCACCCTGTTTTCGGTGAACTTCGACGCGGCCCAGGTGCCCGACCTGCCGGCCGGCATCGAGCGACACTTCGCGTTCCGGCTGCCGTACTCGGCGACGATGGCCGCGCGGTTGGCTGCGATCAGGCTGGTGGCCGGGGGGCGGGTCGCGGAACAGCGGGTGGCAGCGGTGACTGGTCCGCGATTCGTGGCGCCGCCGACTGCGGCCGCTACGCACACGGCGGGAGGCGGCGTCCGGCTCACGTGGGATGCGTCACGCCACCCGATGGTGCTGGTCCGGGACGGCGCTTCCGGCGAGGTCCTGGCCTTTGCCCGCACCGGCGCCGCGACGGTCTACCCCAGATCGGGAGTACTGGAGCTGAGCTGGTCGAACGGGGTCGGCGGACCGGTGGAGCGGATCAGGGTCCAATGAAAACGGAAGGGGCGCGCGGTGGCGCACCCCTCGTGCATGCTGTTGCTGCTCGAGGATGACCCGGTACGCGGGTGTCACTTCGCCCGCTCGAGGTACACCCCTTCGCGCGGGTTCACCCGGATCCGCTCGCCGGTCTGCACGAACTCGGGCACCTGCACCGTGACGCCGTTGCTCAGCTTGGCGGGTTTGGTACTCGCGGTCTTGGTGGCGGTCTTCATGATGGGGGCCGTCTCCACGACCTCGAGTTCCATCACTGCCGGCAGCATGATCGCGATGGGCTTGCCGTTCAACCACTCGGCCTGGAAGACCATCTCCGGCTGCAGCCACTCGCCCTGGTCGCCCACCGTCTCCTCGTCCAGCACGTACTGTTCATAGGTGTGGGCATCCATGACGTGGACGTCGTTCCCCTCGCGATACAGCACCTGGAACTCCCTCGTGTCCAGTTGCGCCAGCTCCACGTTGTCGGTGGCGCTGAACCGCTCCTCGAAGGTGTTGCCGGTGATCAGGTTACGCATCCGCGCCTGGACGAACGCGCGCAGGTTGCCCGGGGTGCGGTGGGTAAACTCGAGGACCCGGCACGGCTGGCCCTGGTAGACGATGACGTGTCCGCGACGGATGTCAGTTGCCTTCATGCACTCACTCCAACTGGTGGTCCGAACAAAGGGCGGCCCCGCACGGCGGCCGCCCAGCTGCGGGCCAAGATAGGGAGGGAGAGGGCCGAGTGCTAGGTGGCAGGTGGCCCGTGTCGGGTGTATCTACGGCGTGGCCTCGCTGCTCGCCGGCACCAGTGCCCGCCCGATGGTATTGGCGTCGGTCCCGAACCAGACCGCCCGGGACGCCTTGTTATACACCATGTACCGCACGGTCCCGCCGCCGCTCGGCACGTCGGCCGAGCCGAAGAACCGGTTGGTCCGGGGATCGAACCCCACGATCTTGTTGGGTTGAACGCCGGTCTCGGCGAACCAGAGCCGGTCCTGGTCGTCCACCGTCATCCCGTAGGGCAGCGAGCGCGGACCCTCCGGCATGGGCCACTCGTCGATCTTGCCGGTCGTGGGGTCGAGGCGCCCGAGATAGCCCCGGGTATAGTCCACGTACCAGATCCGGTCGTCGGAGGTGATGGCGATGCGGCGGCCGCGGGCCTTGGGGTTGGGCAGGGAGTATTCCCTGATGGTCAGCGTGGCCGGGTCGATCATCGCGATCTTGTCGCTGCCGAACTCATTGAACCAGGGCCGGCCCCTGGAATCGATCGCGATACCGTAGGGACGGGCGTTGGACGTGGGGACCTTGATCAGGTCGATCTTCCCGGTGCTGGGCGTGAGACGGCCTACGAAGTTGCCCTGCTGCACCGTAAACCAGATGTTGCCTGCCCGGTCGAAGATGAGCGTGTGCGGGTCCCGCGCCGCGGGATCGGGCATCGGGTAGCGGGTCACCTTGCCCGTCTTCGGATCCAGCCGGCCGATGTGGCCGTTGCCGTTGCCCGCATACCACGGGTGGCCCTCGCGATCCACGATCACGTTGTGGGGCAGCGCGCGCTCCTCCAGCTCGTAGCGCTTGAATTCCCCGGTGACCGGGTCGAGCCGGGCGAGATAGTTGCCCACCTGGCCCACGAACCAGACCTCGCGGGGGCCGACCACGGCCGGGTCACGGGGGCGGCTCTTTTCGTAGGGCACGGTCCACTCTTTGATACTGGCCTGCTGGGCGGCCGCCGGCACGGCCGACAGCACGAGGCAGGCGATGGTCGTGGTCAGGCGCATGGACTCTTCCTTGCGTGGGTGATGAGTGGTGCGCGGTAAACCAGCTCCAGCCTTGGCGGGGGCTGAATCCGTGCTATCGTTACGTCGGCCCATTCCGGGCCGTTGATCCCATCGACCGGAAAGCGGCGCAACACTTTGCAGGGGCGCGTCTCCGGCGCGGCGCCGAGTGCGGGCGCGACGCGTCCCCTCGCCATCAGAAACCAGGGGCTCCAACGCATGCGACGATTGCTGCTGCTCGCGTTGCTCGTCAGCGTGGCCGGATGCGACACCGGCGCCGAGGCCAAGGGTGATCCCGCGGTCGCCGCGGAGGCGGCCGGGCAGCGGTTCACCTCGGACCAGCTGAGCGACTTCCTCACGCTGGCCCGGAGCGATGCGCTCGAGCCCGCCCTGGGCGACTTCGTGGCCCGCGTCTGGGTAGACTACACCCTCTTTGCGCAGGCGGCCCTCAAGGGCGAGACCTTCGTCGACTCGGCCACGGTGACGTCGGCTCTCGCGCTACCGCTCCGGCAGGTTGCCATGCGGCTCTGGCATGATACCCTGGGGGCGCGCCGGCCGCCCCTCCCGACTGCCGCCGCTGACAGTATCTACGCACGGGACAGCGTCCGCGTTCTGCAGCACATCCTGTTGCGGCTGCCGGACACTTCGGGTGCGAGCGAGGTGCAGCAGCTCCGGCGCAAGGCCGATTCGCTGCTGAATCTGGCCCGGGCCGGCGTGAACTTCGCCGAACTGGCGCGGGCCCACTCCAACGATGCGAGCGGTGCGCGGGGCGGCTACCTGCCGCCCCGGCCGAAGGGATCCTTCGTACAGCCGTTCGATCAGATCGCGTGGCAGCTCAAGCCGGGTGAGGTGAGCGGCCTGATCGTCACACCGTTCGGCGTTCACATCGCGCGCCGCCCGCTGCTCGACGAAGTGCGGGAGATCCTGCTCGCGGACCTGGCCCGGCAGGCGATGGCCCGCGCCGACTCCATGCACGTGGACAGTCTGCTCGCCGCGAACGGCTACGCCGCCCGGCCCTTCGCCGCGGACACGATGCGCGCCATCGTGGCCGGCCGCACACCGGCCACCGGGTCGACGACCGTGGTGCTGGCGTTCCGCGATGGCGGGGTGACCCGAGCGGACCTGGAGCAGGAACTGGGCGGCCTGCCGCCCGAATTGGCGGGCCAGCTTGCCGCCGCGCCCGATTCTCAGCTCAAGCTGCTGGCGCGCGAGGTGGCCGCAGCGGTCTTGCTCAATCGCGAGGCGGAGGCCAGCGGGATCCGGGTGCCCGACAGCGTGCGGGTGCATCTCGCCGAGCAGTACCGCGCCGAGGTACGGGCCCTCCGGCAGCTGCTGGGGGTGGATGCGGTGCTGCGTGAGCCCGACAAGCCGGCGGCCGCCAAGGCTGAGGAGCTGGCCAACCGGGTGAACCGGTTGATGCGCCAATTCGCGTCGGGCGAAGCGCGCTACATCCCGCTGCCCCAAGGACTCGCGTCCATCCTGCGCAACCGCTACCCCCACACCCTGAGCCCGGCCGGCATTGCCCGGGCCACGGAAGCCGCGCGCCAGGCGCACGCGAAGGCTGATACGGCGCGGGGCGGCGCTGACAGCGCGGGAGGCCGCCGATGACCCTCCGGGCCTGGCTGCTCGCCGCGGTTGCCGCCCTGGGGTGCGCGGGCGGCAGCGCCCAGGGCAAGGACGACCCGCAGCTCGCCGCAGAGGCCGCCGGCCAGAAGCTGCTGACCGAGCAGCTCGCCGACTACATGCAGTACGCCCGGCCCGAGATGTTGAATCCGCTGCTGGCCGACTTCGTGGCGCGCGTCTGGGTGGACTACACCCTCTTCGCGCAGGCGGCCATCAAGGGGGCGACGTTCACCGATTCCGCCACGATGGTGCGGGCCCTCGCCTTCCCCATCCGCCAGGAGACGATCCGTCTCTGGCGCGACAGCCTGGCCCGGCGGCGCCCGCGGCCCGACCCGGCGCTGGCCGACAGCCTCTATGCCAAGGACAGCGTGCGGGTGTTCCAGCACATCCTGTTCAGCGTGAGCGGCTCCACGCCGGCTGCCGAGGTGCAGCAGCTGCGGCGTCGGGTGGAGACCCTGCTGGAGCAGATTGCCAGGGGCGCCAACTTCGCGGAGCTGGCCCGCAAGTACTCCACGGATGCCAGTGCGGCCGAGGGCGGCTACTTGGCGCCCCGGCCGCGCGGCTCGTTCGTCCAGCCGTTCGACGGCATCGCGTGGCGACTCGGGCCGGGCGAGCACAGCGGGCTCGTGGTCACGCCCTTCGGATTCCACATCATCAGGCGTCCGCCGGTCGACGAGGTGCGGGATCGACTGCTCGCCGAGGTCGCGCGCCGGCTCGAGGCCAAAGCCGACTCGGCCCACACCGACAGCCTCATCACGGCCAGCAAGCTGACGGTGGCGCCCTTCGCCGCGGACACGATCCGGGCCATCGTCGCGGGTACCGAGCGGCCCACGGGATCGCGCACCGTGGTCGTGAGCTTCGAGGGCGGCGGCCTCACCCGCGCCGACCTCGAGCGCGAGCTGGGCGGCCTCCCCCCGGAGGCCGCGGGGAATTTCGCGGCCGCGGCCGATTCACAGCTCAAGACGTTGGCCCGCCTGCTCGGCACCACGACCCTGCTCGAGCGTGAAGCCAGGGCGAACGGCATTCGCCTGCCGGACAGTGTGGTCCAGCGGCTGGCCAGCGAGTACCGCGCGGATGTGGAGGGGCTGCGCGCCCTGATGCGGATCGACTCGCTCGTGCGTGCCACCCCTGGCGCCGCGCTGGCCGATTCCACGGCCTACCGTACGCTCCAGCTTCTGGGCCGGTTCGTGGGCAACCAGGTGCGCTATCGCCCTTTACCCGCGGGCCTGGCGGAGATGCTGCGAAGTACCATGCCATATCGACTGCATCCGACGTCGATCCGGAAGGCGACCGAGGCGGCGGGCCTGCGGAGGAGGGACTCGACAGGGAAGGCCCGCGCGAGTTGAAGCGAACGGGCTCAGCGCAGGATGACGGTGTCCGGGCCCGCCAGGCGGGCCACGTGGCACTTGCAGGGCTGGTCGAGGCCGATGACGACGCGCGCCGTGGCCCGGCGGCCCTCCCGGGTCACCGTGATGTCCAATGTGTCATTGGCGGGCGTCAAATGGTTGCGCATGCCGTCGTCGGCCAGCAGGTAATGGCCCCGGCTGGCGAGGAAATCGCGGCTCGGCGCGTCCAGCCCGGACGAGAGGGGCTGGTGTGATCGCCGGGACACTGCCTTTACGTCGGCATCCGTGATCGGCCTGCCCGCGGCATCCGTCACGGCGAGCGTGACCATCGCGAACGAACCGGTGCAGGGGCAGGGTTCGAGCGCCAGGGTGACGGCGAGCGCCGCGAGGCAGAAGGCAGGGGGGAGCATCGTCTCTCCGAG
>JBMOPM010000253.1:0-853 GCA_049323575.1 Gemmatimonadota bacterium
TCAGCGATCGCCGCCCGGACGCCGAGCTCGGAAGCGCGGATGGCGGCGGCCATGCCGGCGCTGCCGCTGCCGATGATCACGAGGTCGTAGTCCACGCCGCGCGCGGTCCGGACCGCTTCCCCATGCGCGGGCGACCCGCGCGCCGGGCGCTTGTCTGCCGCAGGGGCCGTGGTCGGCGCAACCGCCTGGGTCACCGCCGGGGCCGCCGCACCCTCCGCAGTTTCCGAACCGTCGACCGCGACGTGGTATCCGGCGGCCTGCACGGCCGCCGCGGCCGCTTCGCGGAGGGTGGCGAGATCAGTCGTCTCGTCGACCGCGATGGTGGCGCGGCCCGTGGGATAGTCCACGCTTGCCTGGCCGACACCCGGCAGGGCGCGAAGCGCGCGCTCCACCCTCCGGGCGCAGTCGAGGCAGGTGAGCCCCGCGATCGGGAGATCCAGTTGCATCGGTCCTTCCTCCGCTACGGTTTCGCCGCGGGGCCGGTGGGTGCGCGGGGGGCTCCGGTCGCGGGCGCCGGCTCCGGGCCGGCAACGAGCCTGGCGGTGTAGTCGAGCGTTTCGATGGCCGCGATCATCTGCGCCGGGTTGACCTTGGCCGGGTCGTAGGTGACCACCGCCCGCTGCTGCTCGTAGCTCACGTCGGCATGCGTCACACCGGGGAGGCGAGCCAGCACCTTGCGCGTGGCGACGGCGCAGCCCCCGCAGGTCATCCCCTCGACATGGAAAGTGACCTGCTGCAAGGTGTCCTGGGGCGGTGGGCTCATCACCAGCGCCGCGGCCGGCGAGAACGGAGCCATTCCGGCCCTGGCCAGGGTGGCCCGCGCGGCCGGGGTCTGACAGAGGTCGCAGAGGGA
>JBMOPM010000253.1:863-2283 GCA_049323575.1 Gemmatimonadota bacterium
TGGCGCCGAACAGTACGAGCATCGAGCTCTTGACCAGCATCGCGACCTCCCGCGCGGCCGTGCCTTCACAGCCGCCAGCGCACACGAACGGATTCAGACGAGCAGCCCGGACCATGCAGGGAACGCCCAGAGCACGAGCGCGAGGAAAACCGCGATCCAGAGGATCAGCTTCTCGCGTGTCCGATGGCGCGGTACCGGACACGCGCCGCCCGGGGCACCGACATCCCCAGTGCCCTCGCCGTCGGCGGCATCCACGGCCCTTTGTGCGCGCGCGGCCGGGCGCCCGTAGACGGAATAGGACGCGACGGCGAACAGGCCGAGCATCACGACGGCGAACACGGGGCGCAGTGGTTCGAAGGTGCTCGCGAGCCCTGCGCCCACGCCCAGCGTCACGAAGAGCAGCGGCCCCAGGCAACAGAGCGAGCCCAGGAAGGCGGCGAGCACCCCTCCGGCGCCGGCCAACATCGTCTTACGCATGCTCCGGCTGTGCTCCTTCTCCTGGGTCAGATACGGCACCATCGGTGTCGTGGCTCATTTCGGTCAGCATGTCCAGGACCGGGCATTCCGCCGTCGGTGTGCGGCGCTCACAGGCGCGAGCCAGGCGCTCGAGCACTCGCTTGAGACGCCCCAGCTCGCGCAGTTTCGCCTCGACCTGCTCGATCTTCCGTCGGGTACGCGTCTCGACCGCGGCACAGGCCGCCGGATCACGGACCCGGAGCTCGAGGAGCTCATGAATCTCCTCGAGGGTGAAGCCAAGCTCCTGCGCCCGCCTGATGAACCGCAGCCGATCGGCCGTCTCGGGGGAATACTGCCGATAGCCCGAGGCGGTGCGCGGTGGTGGTGCCAGGAGCCCGCGCCGCTCGTAGTAGCGGATGGTCTGTACGCTGAGACCGACCGCGGTCGCCAGTTCGCCGATACTGAGCGCCATGGAACGTCCTCCTGCGAAACAGGATAGACCCTGTACCACGCTATAGAGTCAAGGGCTCCGGCGCCGCGCTGCGCGTTGCCCCCGCCACGACCACGGTGTCGAGCGACAGGCGCGCCTGCGTATCTTCGGGCGCATGTCGCGTCTGTCTCCTCGCCTGCGGCTCGTCCTCGCGGCGCTCCTCTTCTCGACCGGCGGTGCCGCTATCAAGGCCGCTGCCTTCACACCGTGGCAGGTGGCGAGCTTCCGTTCGGGCATCGCCGCGATCGCGGTGGCGCTCATGCTGCCCGCCGCGCGGCGCGGATGGGACCGCCGCACCGCGATCGTGGGTGTCGCCTATGCGGTCACGCTGGTGCTCTTCGTGCTGGCCAACCGGCTGACCACCTCGGCCAGCACCATCTTCCTCCAGTCCACGGCGCCGCTCTATATCCTGCTCCTCGCCCCGCGCCTGCTGGGCGAGCCCGTGCGGCGGAAGGATCTCCTCTTCATCGCGGT
>JBMOPM010000254.1:0-2276 GCA_049323575.1 Gemmatimonadota bacterium
GATCGCGAAGGCGCGTGGCGCATTCTGACGGCGGAGGAACCGTTCTGTTTCCACGGGGAGATCGAGTTACGGGCTCGCTGCTCGGGCTCGCGATCGGCGACGCGGTGGGCTTTGCGGTGGAGGGCGCGCCCGCCGCGGCGGCTCGCACGTACGCGGATCAGCTCGGCCCCGCGCTCGAGGGCGCGCGGGCGCATCCCGGCTTCTCGTTTGGCCAGTACTCGGACGACACGATCCTCGCCCGGGAGCTGGTGGCCGCGGCCATGCCCGGCCGGGTGGACCTGGACCGGTTCGTCCAGGGTTGCCTGGCCGCGCACCGGGACGGCGGGATCGTAGGAGCGGGACCGGGCACGACCGGCACGCTCGAGCGGATCCTCGCCGGCGTGCCATGGCAGGAGGCCGCGACGCCGGCGCCCTACGCCGGCAACGGCGCGGCCATGCGCGCCGGCCCACTCGGCGCCCTCTTCGCCGATACCGTCGCCCTGGCGGGCGAGGCCGCGATGCTGCAGGCGCGGCTCACGCACGCCGATCCCCGCGCCGTGGCCGGCGCCGGGGTGGTGGCCCGGGCTGTGGCCGTGGCTGCGCGCCCCGGGCCGCTCGACGCCGACCGCTTTCTCGCGGAGGTGGACGGGGACGAATGCCTGCTGCCCCGCGCGGAACTGCTGGGCTGGCTGCGTCTCCCGCTCGAGGCGGCGGCCGCCCGGGCGCGACGCCTGGACGAGGGCCCGCGCGGTGCCGGCGCCGGACTCTCGCCTTGCGTGGTACCGACGGTGGCGTGGGCCCTGTTCAGTTTCCTTCGTTCACCCGACGACTACGCCGAGACGATCCGCACGGCCATCTGGATCGGCGGGGACACCGATACGCTGGGCGCGATGGCCGGTGCGATCAGCGGGGCGCGAGTCGGGCTCGCCGCGCTGCCGCCGCGGCTGATCGCTGTGCTGCACGATCGCGGCCGCTGGACCGGGCCGGAGCTGGTGGCGCTGGCCGAGTCGGCCTTGACCCGGGTCGGCTCGGGGGCGTAGGCTCCAGCGATGCCATTCACGTTCCTCTTCGCCCTCTCGCTGGTCTCCCCGCCCGCGCCTGCCCCGTCCTCGGCAGACGCCGCGCTCGGACTGGGGGAGCGCGGCTCGTACTGCGCCACCACGGGCATCTGCCGGCCGGCCGAGCCGCGGCGGCTGGTGCCCGGGGTGATGTTCCTCGCGACGGGGCTGGTGATGGCCGGCGTCGCGCTCGCGCGGCCCCGCCGCTCTCCGCGGTGAGCGGCGCCGCTCGTCACTGATTCAGGTTCTTCCGCAGTTCGCCGAGGTTGAGAATCGGCAACCCGCCTCCCGTCGGTACCAGAATGATCAGGTTGTTCGATCCCTTCATGTCGTGCAGCACCTCGAGGTACTGCTTGGTCAGGGCTTCCGGCGTCAGCGTCTGATTCAGGAGCTTCTGCTGTTCCGACTGGAGCCGCGCGACCTCCACGCGGTGGCGTTCGGTCTCGATCTGCTGCTCCTGGGCGATCTTGTTGTTGATCGCCGTCACGACCTGCTGCGGCGGCTCGAGGTTGCGGAGGAAGAAGGCGGTGATCTTGGCCAGCCGGAACGGCTCGCCGCCGCTCCGCGGCCTGGTGACCAGTGCCGAGTCGACCTGGGCCTCCATGGCGCGCGCGATCTCGGGGCGGCGGGAGATGTCGTTGATCGAGTAGAGCGCCATGCCATCGCGCACGCCGTTGCGGATGGCGTTCATGACCACCGCCTCGATCTGCCGCTGCGAACCGATCTCGGTGAAGATCCTGGGCGCCATCTGCGGGTCGATCTGCCAGCGCACCGCGGCGTCGACCGTCATGCCCATCTGTTCCTTGGACAGGGCCGACATCCGTTCCGCTTCCTGGCCCTGACCGGGGAACTGCTCCTCGCGGGTGGAGTAGCGCTCGATCGACGACCAGGGTGTGACGAACCGCACGCCGGGCAGGAGCGGCACCGGATCCACCTTGCCGAAAGCATGGCGGACGCCCACCTCGCCCGCGTCGATCACGACGACGCCGGAGGCTGCCGCCACGACGATCCCGAGTGCCATCAACAGATAGCCGACGGTCTTCGCCAGCCTCGCCGCGGCCCCGCTCCTGGCGGCGACACCGGCTGCGGCGGTGAGCACGAGGAAGGCAACGAGGACGATCACGCCGCCAAAGATCAACTGGCCCATGCCGTACTCCGGTCTCGAGGGGTGCGGGGAAGTTACGGCGGTCGGCGCCGAGCGCCAGCGCCGGCTCCGCCCTCGCCGGCCGGCCGGCGGCG
>JBMOPM010000255.1:0-2261 GCA_049323575.1 Gemmatimonadota bacterium
CGAGCCGCGTGGAGACGATCCCTTCGTGCATCGAGCCGCCGTGCGCCAGGGTCAGATCCTCGCAGTGGTCCGCCACGGGGATGCCGAACGTCTTGGCGTACTCCAGTGCCGTGCGCATCATGTGGCTGGACGTCACGGGCCGGCCGTCGTCGCTCACCGCCACCGCACCGGCCTGCACCAGCTCGCCGAACTCGGCGAGCTGCTGTCCCTGCTGGCCCAGCGTGATGGCCCCGATCGGATAGACGCGGGCCTTCCCCGCCCGCTCGGCCTGGGCCACGACGAACCCCACCGCCGACTGGTTGTCGATGACCGGATCGGTGTTGGGCATCGCGCAGACCGCGGTGAACCCGCCGGCCGCCGCGGCCATGGCGCCGCTCGCCACCGTCTCCACGTCCTCCTGGCCGGGTTCGCGGAGGTGGACGTGCAGGTCGATCAGGCCCGGTGCCACGACCTTCCCCGTGGCGTCGATGACTTCGGCGTCGGGGCCCACGGGGATGTTGCGGCCGACGGCCTCCACCTTGCCGTCGGCGATGTAGAGGTCGGCAATGCCATCGGCGCCGCGGGATGGATCGATCACGCGGCCGCCCTTGATCAGAATCGGTCTCATCGGTCGTCGTTCCCGGCGGTGCGCCAGTCCGGCGACCCGCCCGCGAGGAGATACAGCACCGCCATGCGCACGGCGACGCCGTTGGTCACCTGCGGCAGGATCACGCTGTGGGGCCCGTCGGCCACGTCGCTGTCGATTTCGACACCGCGGTTCATCGGGCCCGGATGGAGGATGACGAGGTCTTTCGGCGCCCGCGCGAGCCGTTCGCTGGTCACGCCAAAGACCCGGTTGTATTCGCGCAGCGAGGGGATGTAGCCGGCCTGCATGCGCTCGAGCTGGAGTCGGAGCACATTGAGCGCGTCGGCCCACTGGATGGCGTCCTCGATGCGGGGCAGCACGGTCACGCCCAGCGCTTCGATGTCGCGCGGCAACAGGGTCGCCGGACCGCAGACGGCCACCTCGGCGCCCAGCTTGGTCAGTCCCCAGATGTTGCTGCGCGCCACCCGGCTGTGGGTCACGTCGCCGCAGATGGCCACCTTGAGGCCCTCGATGCGGCCGAACTTGTCCCGCAGGGTGAGCAGATCGAGCAGGCCCTGGGTGGGGTGCTCGTGCTTGCCGTCGCCCGCGTTGATGACGTTGGACCGGATGCGGTCGCCCAGGAAGCGCGCGGCCCCCGAGGCCGGGTGGCGGATGACCACCATGTCGATCCGCATCGCCTCGAGGTTTCTCGCGGTATCCACCAGGGTCTCGCCCTTCGAGACGGAGGAGACCGACGTCGCCACGTTCACCGTGTCCGCCGACAGGCGCTTCTCGGCGAACTCGAAGGAGATCCGCGTGCGCGTGCTGGGCTCGAAGAAGAGATTGACGATAGTCTTGCCGCGCAGCGCCGGCACCTTCTTGATCGGGCGCTCGCTCACTTCCTTGAACGGCTCGGCCAGGTCGAGGATGGTCTCGATCTGCTCACGGGTCAGGTGCTCGAGCCCGACCAGATCCTTGCCCAGGGCAACGGCCGCCATCTCAGCTCCCCCGCACCAGTTCGACCGCGTCCCGTCCGTCCAGCTCTTCCACCGATACCTCCACGCGCTCGTCCGGGCCGGTCGCCACCGTGGTGCCCACGATGTCCGCCTGGATCGGCAGCTCGCGGCCGCCCCGGTCCACCAGGACACAGAGCAGGATCCGGCGGGGACGGCCGAAGTCGGCCAATTGATCGAGCGCGGCGCGTACCGTGCGGCCGGTATAGAGCACGTCGTCCACGATGACGACGGTCATCCCGTCCAGCACGGGGGGGAGCCTGGTCTCGCCGATGACCGGTCTGGGCCCGATGGCGGACAGGTCGTCGCGATAGAGCGTGATGTCGATCTTGCCGCGGGGGATCGTCACCCCCTCCTGGCGCTCGATCCGCTGGGCCAGCCGCTCGGCCAGCTCCACGCCGCGCCGCTGAATCCCGACCAGGAGCAGGTGGTCGGAACCGTGGCAGCGCTCGACGATTTCGGAAGCGATGCGGTCCAGGACGCGCGCGATCGCGCGGGCGTCGAGCAACGGGATGCGGGTGGGCATCGGGCGGGAAGGTAGCGCGGGAACGGTGAGCCGCAAAGGCGGGGACGGCATCAGCACCGGCCCCGCCCGCAGGGGTCAGAGCTTGGCGGGCCGCAAGCAGATCTCCCGCTGCCCGACGCGCGGCAGATCCATCGCCATTGCCGGGTCGCGCAGGCCG
>JBMOPM010000256.1:0-2191 GCA_049323575.1 Gemmatimonadota bacterium
GGCGACGAGTTCGCCGCCCAGGTTCTGGCTGCGCGCCTCGCGATCGCTCATGAGCCCCTTCGGGGTCGAGACGATCGCCATCCCGAGGCCGTTCTTCACCCGCGGGATCTCGCGGCACTTCACGTAGCGGCGCAGGCCCGGCGTCGACACCCGCCGGAGCTCCCGGATGACCGGCAGCTCGTTGTGATATTTGAGGTACAGCCGCAGCACGCCGTGGGCTCCGTCATCGAGAACCTTGTAGTCGGCGATGTAGTGGTTGTCGCGCAGCAGCCGGGCCAGCTCGGTCTTCAGTTTGGACACGGGCACGTCCACGCGCCGGTGCCCCGCCGAGCAGGCGTTCCGGATGCGTGTCAGCATGTCCGCGACGGGATCTGTCATGCTCATGCGTCGGTCGTCTCCTACCAGCTGGCCTTGCGAACGCCCGGGATCTCGCCCCGAAGGCTCAGGTCACGGAAGCAGATCCGGCAGAGGCCGAACCTCCGCAGGACCGCGCGCGCACGTCCGCACCGCTGGCAGCGGCGGACGACGCGGGTCTTGAACTTCGGGGTGCGCTTCGCGCGCTCGATCCAGCAGGTCTTCGCCATGTGTTACGCCACCTTCTGCGGCGTCTCGCCGCGGAACGGCCAACCGAATTCGCGGAGCAGGGCCATCGCCAGGTCGTCCCGGCCGGCCGTGGTGACCAGTGTGATGTCCATCCCGTGGATCTTCTCGACCTTGTCGAAGTCGATCTCGGGGAAGATCATCTGCTCCTTGATGCCGAACGTGTAGTTGCCCCGGCCGTCGAAGCTGCGGTTCGGCAGCCCGCGGAAGTCGCGGATGCGCGGCACCGCCAGCGTGATGAACCGGTCGAGAAACTCGTACATCCGGGCCCGGCGCAGCGTCACCGAGCAGCCCACCGGCACACCGGCACGCAGCGAGAAGTTCGCGATGGACTTCTTCGCCCGCGTGACCACGGGGCGCTGGCCCGTGATGAGGCTCAGCTCCTCCACCGCGGCCTCGAGCTGCTTCGGGTTCTTCGACGCCTCGCCCAGGCCCACGTTGAGGACGATCTTCACCAGCCGGGGCACCTGGTTCGGGTTCTTGAGCCCGAACTCCTTGGCCAGCTTGGCGCGGATCACCTTCTCGTAGTACTGCTGGAGGCGGGGAACGCCCTCGCTCACCTTCGGCGCCGGATCGACCGGGCCGCTGGCCGCCGCCTTGCCCTTGCCCGCCTGCTCCTTGCCCGGCGGGGCGCTCCTGGCGCCCTTCGCCGGCTTCTGCTGCTTCGTGTCGGCCATCGTCAGCGGTTCCTCGGAATCGGCTGCCCGGACTTCACCGCGATCCGCTCCACCGTCCCGTCCTTGTCCTTCCGGCGGCGCACCCGGGTGGGCTCGCCGCTCTTGGGATCGATCAGCATCGCCTTCGAGTGGTGGATCGGCGCCGGGAATTCGATGATCCCGGCCTCGGTCGTCTGCGTGGCGCGGCGGTGCCGCTTGACCACGTTCACCCCCTCCACCGTGATCCGGCCGGTCTTCGGGTGCACGCGCAGCACGCGGCCGCGCTTGCCCTTGTCGTCGCCGGAGATGATCTGCACCGTGTCACCCTTGGTGATGTGCAGCTTCATCCGCACCGGCGGCTTGTGCCGCACCCGCCTGGCCTTCCTGTACACCAGCGGCTTCATGTCAGAGCACCTCCGGCGCGAGCGAGACGATCTTCATGTAGCGCTTCTCGCGGAGCTCCCGGGCCACCGGCCCGAAGATGCGGGTCGCGCGCGGCTCGCCCTGGTCGTTGATGAGCACGGCGGCGTTCTCGTCGAAGCGGATGTACGAGCCGTCCTTGCGCCGTACTTCCTTCGCCGTGCGCACGATCACCGCCTTGGCGACGTCGCCCTTCTTGACCTGCCCCGTGGGGATGGCGTCCTTGATCGCCACCACCACGCGGTCGCCCAGGCCGGCGTACCGGCGCTTGCTCCCGCCGAGGACGCGGATCACGAGCGCCTTCCGGGCGCCCGAGTTGTCCGCGATCTTGAGAATGCTTTCCTGCTGCACCATGGTCCTGTCCCTTTCGCCCGCCGCGTCGGGGCACGGTCCCGGCCGTGCCCCTCGAAGTCATTTGGCCCGCTCGACGATCGCCGTCACCCGCCACCGCACCGTCTTCGCGAGGGGCCGGGTCTCCATGATGCGCACGATGTCGCCCACCTTCGCCCCGTGCT
>JBMOPM010000257.1:0-2177 GCA_049323575.1 Gemmatimonadota bacterium
GAAGGTGGATCAGGCACTGCCCGTCGGGCCCGCTGGGAGCGTGGTGACCGTCGGCTCGTTCGACGGGTTTCACCTGGGCCACCGCGTGGTACTGGAGGAGAATCTCCGCCGTGCGCGCGCGGCCGGCCGCACCAGCCTGCTGGTGACGTTCGACCCGCACCCGCTGGCGGTGGTGAATCCGGCGGCGGCCCCGCCCCGGCTCACCATGGCCGAGGAACGGGCCGAGGTACTCGCGGCGACCGGGCTCGACGTGCTGGTGTGTCTCCGGTTCGATCGCGCGCTGGCCGCGCTGTCGCCCGAACGCTTCGTGGACGACGTGCTGCTGGGCCGCTGCGGGATGCGCGAGCTGGTGATCGGCTACGACCATGGCCTGGGCCGGGGCCGCTCGGGCGACGTGGAGACGCTCCGGCGCATTGCCGCCCGGCGCGGGTTCGCGCTGACGGTGGTGGACGCGGTCGACGCCGCCGGGCAGCCGGTCTCGAGTACGCGCCTCCGGCAGGCCCTCGCGCACGGCGATCTCGGCACCGCAGCGGTGCTGCTGGGCCGGCCGTACTCGGTGAGCGGGCAGGTGGTGGAGGGCGCGCGACGGGGGCGGGCGCTGGGGGTGCCGACGATCAACCTGGGCGGCATCCCGCCCGAGAAGCTCCTCCCGCCCGACGGCGTGTACGCCGGGATCGTGGAGTGTCGCGCCGGGCGGTTCGGCGCGATGGTGAACCAGGGCGGCCGGCCGACCTTCGGCGAGGCCGCGCGCAGCATCGAGGCGCACCTGTTCGGCTTCGAGGGCGACCTCTACGGCCAGTGGGTGCGGCTCGAGTGGGTGGAGCGGCTGAGGGAGACGCGGCGGTTCGCGTCCGTGGCCGAGCTCCGGGCGCAGTTGGAGCAGGATCGCCGGCGGGCGGAGCAGGTGCTGCGTCACTTGCCGGACAACCATGAACGCGTGATGAACGCCTGACCCCGAAACGATGTCCTCACAGATTCGCAATCGGCTGCTCATCATCGCCCTGCTGGTCATCGCCAGCGTCTACAACCTGTTTCCGCGGACCATCACGATCCGCGAGCGCGGGCCCGACGGCGTGATGCGCGATACGCAGGTCACCAAGGTGCCGCTCAAGCTCGGCCTCGACCTGCAAGGCGGCATGCACCTGGGCCTCGAGCTCGACCAGAGCCAGGTCGTCTCCGCGGACCCGAAGAAGGACCTCGATCTCGCGCTCACCGTCCTCCGCAAGCGGATCGACGAGTTCGGCGTGACCGAGCCCGTGATTCAGAAGTCGGGGGACAGCCGGATCGTCGTCGAGCTGGCCGGCATCACCGATCCGGCCCGCGCCAAGGGCATCGTGCAGAAGACCGCCTTCCTCGAATTCCGGATCACGGACAAGACGCAGGCGCTGGAGCGGGCGCTCCCGTCGATCGACCGGGCGCTCCGCGGCATGGGCATCACGCCGCAATCGGTGGGCGCCTCGGGCAAGGGAGGCGCATCCGCCGTGGAGCAGCTCCTCGGCGGCGACTCGGCGAAGCAGGATACCTCCAAGGCCGCCACGGACACGCTCGCCACCGGCGCACCGATCCTGGGCGAGCTGATCCAGCCCGCCGCTGGCGCGGGCTTCGGCCCGATGCCCGGTGAGTACATGGTGCCGGAGCCGGCCTTCCCCCGGGTGGACAGCCTCCTGCACCTGCCGGAGGTCCAGCGGCTGCTGCCCCGCAACGTGGTGCTCCGCTGGGCCGCGGCGCCGATCAGCATCGGTGTGCAGCCCTATCGGCTGCTCTACGCGCTGGAGGACAAGCCGATCATCACCGGCGCGAGCCTCGTGGACGCCAGCGCCCAGCTGGATCCGCTCACCAACGGGTCGATCGTGGTGTTCACGCTCGATCGCGCGGGCGCGCGGCGCTTCGGCCAGGAGACCGCCCGGCATGTCGGCGACTACATGGCCATCCTGCTGGACGACCGGGTGCAGGGCCGCCCGCCGGTGATCCAGAGCCGCATCGACCGCAACGGCCAGATCACCCTCGGCAACAAGCCGATCCAGGAGGCGCAGGACCTCGCGCTTACCCTCAAGGCCGGCTCGCTGCCGGTGCCGCTCAAGATCGTCGAGGAGCGGCAGGTGGGCGCGAGCCTGGGCCAGGACTCGATCCGGAGCGGCATCCTGGCCGGCATCGCCGGCACGGCGCTCGTCATCCTG
>JBMOPM010000258.1:0-27598 GCA_049323575.1 Gemmatimonadota bacterium
GAAGGTACGGTCCCGGGTCGGGCCGGGGATCGCGCTTCCACGCGTTCAGGATCGCGGCGCCGATCAGCACCAGCGCCACGCTCGTCACCTGGGCCAGCGTGAACGGGCCGAAGAACCGATCGTCCTTGGCGCGGAAGATCTCCACGAAGAACCGCTCGAGACCGGCGAAGACCAGGTAGAGCCCGAACATCCAGCCCACCGGCTTGTCGAGCTTGCGCCGCGGCCACATGTAGACGAACACGGCCAGCATGATGAACACCTCGTACAACTGCGTGGGGTGCACGGCCAGCACGGTGCCGGGATCGACGCCCGCCGGCACGGAGACGCCGAAGAGCTGCTGGAGATTGCCCGCGGTCGAGGGTGGGAGGCCCTGCGGAAACTTCATGCCCCACGGCAGGTCGGTGGGCCGGCCGTAGTCGTCACCCACCAGGAAGCAGCCCACGCGTCCCACCGCGTAGGCGGCCGGCAGGGCCGGCCCCGCCACGTGCATCGTCCATCGGAGCGGCACCCGCAGCCGCCAGGCGTTGAGCAGCACGGCCACGGCGCCGCCGATGAACCCGCCGTACCACACGAGCCCGCCGCGGGAGAACAGCGCGCCCGGATCCCGGTACAGCGCGACGTACCACAGCTTGGCGCCGATGATCCCGCCGATCACGGCGGCCACGACGGAGTCGCCGGCAAAATTCTCGTTGAGACCCAGCCGCCGCAGCTCGAGCTGCATCAGCCAGCCGGCCACGGCGAACGCCGCCACGAGCATCAGGCCGTAGCCGGTGATCTCGATGGGGCCCAGGTGGAGCACGAAGGGATAGACGGTCATGATGGCCTGGCGGTGTGATCGGTGGTCAGTGGTTGGCGGTCGGTGAGGCCAAGACGCCATCGGCCGCGGGCGGGCGCGCCGGGGTCAGTTCATGGAGCGGCCAGGTGTCGCGCGGTTCGAGCGTCCAGTCGCTGCGCTCGCCGCGGCCCAGCCGCCACGCGCCCGCCGCTGCGATCATGGCCGCGTTGTCGGTGTTGAGCCGGGGCGACGCGATCGCCACCCGCGCCGTGCCCGCGAGCGCCGCGCGGAGCTGCGCGGCGAGCACCCGATTGCACGCCACGCCGCCGCCCACCACGGCCGTGCGATAGCCCAGCGCGCGGGTGGCATCGGCGGTCTTGGCCACGAGCACGTCCACCACGGCGTCCTGGAAGCCGCGAGCCAGGTCGGCGCGGTCCGCCTCACCGCTGGCCCGCACCGCGCGGAGCACGGCGGTCTTGAGCCCGCTGAACGAGAAATCCCACCTGTGCCCGTCGTCCTCGGGATGCTTGCGGAGCAGCGGCCGGGGGAATCGGAACCGCTCCGGCCGGCCTTCCGCGGCGAGCCGTTCAATGGCGGCGCCGCCCGGATAGCCGAGGCCGAGCAGCGTCGCCACCTTGTCGAAAGCCTCGCCGGCCGCGTCGTCGAGCGTCTGGCCCAGGAGGCGGTACGCGCCCCAGGCAGGCACGTCCAGCAGCATGGTGTGCCCGCCGCTCACGAGCAGGGCGACGAACGGCGGCTCGAGGGCGGGATCCTCGAGCGTCGGAGCGAAGATGTGGCCCTCGAGGTGGTTGACGCCGATGAACGGCCGGTCGAGCGTGAACGCCAGCGTCTTGCCGTACATCAGCCCCACCAGCAGCGCTCCCACCAGGCCTGGCCCCGCGGTCACGGCGATGCCGTCCAGGTGCGCGAGTCCGATGCCCGCCTGCGCCAGCGCGTCGTCCACCACCTGCTGCACCGTGGCGAGGTGCGCCCGGCTGGCCAGCTCGGGTACCACGCCGCCGAAGACGCGATGGACATCCTGCGAGAGGATCGTGAGCCCCGCGATGGCGGTCCGGCCGCGCTCGACGCGGAGCACGGCCGCCGACGTCTCGTCGCACGACGTCTCGATGCCGAGGATGTGCTCAGCCACCCGGTCCCCGACGCACCGCCACGGTTTCCGGCCGGGCGAAGCCCGTGAGCCCGCGCGGGAGGATGAGCTGCAGCGGGATCACGTCGCCCTGTGCGGGCGTGACCGTGGGCGGGAGGCGGACCACCACGCTGTCGGGGGTGAGCGCCATCACGCGCCGCGTGAGCCCGCGCACCACGACATGCACCGTATCCTGGGACAGCCGGAGGCCGGCGAGCGAAGCGGGTCGGAGAATGTCCACGCGGCCGATGTCCCGCACGCTCTCCGGCTCCTCCGCGCGGGCAGTGCCGCGGCCGTCGGCCGGCGGATCCAGTTGCACCGCCACCCGCTGCGGCTGGACGTCGATGACCCGGGCATCGATGCCGCGGGGCAGTTCCACGTCGGCCGGGTGCAGCTCCACCGTGGCGGTGCTTCCGGTCACCGTGTCCGGGATGCTCACCCTGGCCCGCGGACGCGCGCCGCCCATCTGCAGGAGCCCCCGGGCCGAGGTGATCACCGTCGCGCGGACGATCGGCGGCGGGCCGGCGAGCATGCGGCCCGCCGGCGGCTCGACGAGGAGTTCGACCGGCAGGATACGCCGGATGGGCTCTTCGGCCGTCGCGACCACCCAGAGGACCACCGCCAGCGCGAGCGACGTGAGCTTGAGCGGCCAGTTCCGGATCAGCGCCGCCCGGAACTTCACTCAGGTCGCCCGTCGGTCAGCAGGCGCTCGATCAGCGCGCGATTGACCGGGGAATTCCAGTCGTGGTAGCCGATGGCCCGCTTCACGATCACGCCCTTGCGGTCGATGATGAACGACTCGGGGACGCCGGTGGTCTGGTACAACTGCTGAATCCGGCCGCTCCGGTCGTGCAGGATGTCGAAGGTGAGGCCCAGCTCCTGGGCAAAGGCCTTCACCTCGGCCTCACTGCCTTCGTCGATGCTCACGGCCGCGATGCGGAAGCCCCTGTCCTTGAAGGCCTCATAGAGCTTCTGCATCGTGGGCATCTCCATGCGGCACGGGAGACACCACGTGGCCCAGATGTTCACCATCGTCACGGTGTTGCCGTAGGCCGAGCGGAACGAGACCGAGTCCCCGGTCGCCAGATTCACGGCCTTGAAGTCCGGTGCCCTGGCACCGGTCTCCACCACGTCCACCTCCGGGCCGAACCTGGCCAGGGCGAAGCCGCCCACGCCGAGCCCGGCTACGATCAGGGCAACTGCCAGCCATTGCTTCGACATCAAGTGGGTTCCTCGGTATCAGAGGTTGCGGTCCGCGGCGAGGCCTCCCGCCGCATGCACGAGATGGCCTCGCGCGGTGTCCGTCATGCGCTCGCGGCGCACAGCCGCCGGAGTTGCCGGACCGCTTCGGCCGGATCCGGCGCGCCGAACACCGCGGTCCCGGCCACAAAAGTATCTGCCCCGGCCTGCCACGCGGCGCCGATCGTGGCCGGGGTGATCCCGCCGTCCACCTCGAGTACGGCCGTCGAACCATGCCGATCGAGCAGCGCGCGTGTGCGCCGGATCTTGTCGGTCGCGGCCGGCAGGTAGGCCTGGCCGCCGAAGCCGGGGTTCACGCTCATCAGCAACACCAGATCCACGTCCGCGATCACTTCCTCGATCAGCGCGAGCGGCGAGCCCGGATTCAGCGAGAGCCCGGCCAGCATGCCGCGTTCGCGCACGGCCGCGAGCTGGCGCTGCACATGGGGCGTCGCCTCGGGATGGAACGTAAACACGTTCACCCCCAGCTCGGCGTAGGGCTCGATGTACTTCTCCGGCTGATACACCATCAGATGCACATCCAGCGGAAGGTCGGTAATCTTCCGGAGCGCCGCGATGAGCGGTGCCCCGAAGGTCAGGTTCGGCACGAAGTGGCCGTCCATCACGTCCACGTGAATCCAGTCGGCGCCACCGGCGGTGGCCCGCTCGATCTGTTCCTTCAGCCGACCCAGGTCGGCGCTCAGCACGCTCGGCGCGATACGTACGGTCATGGCATGGTTCCCGGCTGGGTGGACCGGCCCCGGCTTACGATGAGGTCCACGGGGGTACCTGGCGGCCGGCCCACGCCCTCCGAGGGTCGAGTGCCGATCACCGTGCCCGGCTCCGCGGAGGCGCTCACGGAGTCGATCGTGCCCACGCGAAATCCGCCGGCGCTGAGCACGCGCTGCGCCTGACGCACGTCGAGCCCCACCACGTCGGGAACGGCGTTCGTCGCGGGGCCCGTGCTCATCGTGAGCCGCACCGAGGAACCCGGTGGCAGGATGGTGCCCGCGGCCGGGTCCTGCCAGATCACGGAGCCGGCCGGAATCGACGGGTGCGGCTCTTCGCCCGCCGTCCGCACCCGGAAGCCCTGCTCCGTGATGCGCCGCTGCGCCTCCGCCCGCGGCAGACCGTAGACCAGCGCCACTCGCTGGTCCTTGCGGAAGAGCGGGGCGGGGTAGAGCACGAAGACCGTGAGCAGCCAGCCCGCGGCGAACGCTCCCAGCACGATGCCCAGGCCGCGGAGCCATCGCCGGCCCTGCACCGTCCTGTGGAACGGGACCTTTTTCGCCGGCGGCATGCGGTCAGCCCGCTTTCCGCCGAAGCCGCGCGGCGAATGCTCCGTCCATGCCGTGGCGCTGAGGCAGAATCATCAGGTCTCCCGTCGGCGAAAGCAGCTCGTCCGGCACCGTGGACGATGGCTCGCGCCCGAACGCCTCGTGCGCCGCGAGGAAGCGGTTCACCTGCTCCGCATTCTCCTCCGGCTCGAGCGAACAGGTGGCGTAAAGTAACAGCCCACCGGGGCGGACGGCCCCGGCGGCGGCCTCCAGCAGCTCACGCTGGCGGGCCGTGATGCGCTCCAGCGCGGCGGCATTCACCCGCCAGCGGAGGTCGGGGTGGCGAGCCAGCGTGCCCGTACCGAGGCAGGGCGCGTCGAGCAGAACCGCATCCACCCGCCTGACGGGCGGATGACGGCCGTCGGCCACCACCACGAGGGCGCGGGACGCCCCGGCGCGAGCGAGGTTTTCCCGCAGCCGGCCCACGCGCCGGCGGTCGGCCTCGCCGGCCACGACGAGGGCGGCACTCGGGCTCAGGCTCATCGCCTTGCCGCCGGGCGCGGCGCAAGCGTCGTATACCGTGGCGCCAGGCGGCACCGCCGCGAAGCGCACCACCAAGGCCTGGGCCGGGTCCTGCACGAAGAACTCGCCCGCGGCGTACCCCGGCACCTCCTGCGGCCGCACGCCCTCCACCAAGAGCCCGGCCCCGAACGGCGCGGGCGTGCACGCGATACCGGCCTCGAGCAAGCGCTGCTGCAGCTCGGGCAACGAGGCCCGCGCGGGCTGCAGCACGAGACGCGGCCGCGCGTTGTTCCACTGGAGCAGGGCCTCGGTCTCCGCGGGACCGAAGCGGGCGAGCCAGCGCTCGACCAGCCACTCCGGGTGATCATATCGCCGGGCCAGGTTCGGCGCGGTCCGGCCAGCGGGTGCAGTCGGGGGCGCCGGCCGGCTCGCGCCGCCCGCCACCTTTCTCAGCACCGCGTTCACGAACCCCGCCGATTTCGGGCCGGCTGTCTCCTTCGCGAGGTCGACGCTGGTGGATACCGCGGCGTGCGGGGGCACCCGCTCGAGGTGACGCAGCTGGTAGGCACCCAGCCGGAGGATCGACCGGACGGGAGGCGGGACGCCGTCGAGCCCGCGAGGCACGAACGGTTTGAGCGCGCGGTCGAGCCCGCCCTGGTGACGGAGCACGCCGGCAGCCAGTTCGTGCGCGAGCCGGCGGTCGGCGTCGGCCAGGCCGGGGAGATGAGTGTCGAGCGCGCGGTCGAGCGGCTGGCCCTGGCGGACGGCCTCGACGATGCGGAACGCCGCGCGCCGGGCGGCAAGTCCGGCTATCCCAGCATCCCCTTGAGCGGGCTCGAAGGCACGGCCACTTCGCGCCGCGGCATCCGACCCGCGAGGAAGGCGAGGCGGCCCGCCTCTACCGCCTTGCGCATCGCGTGCGCCATCGCAACCGGGTCCTGGGCCTCGGCGAGCGCGGTGTTCATCAGGATGCCGTCCACCCCCTGCTCCATCGTCACGCAGGCATCGGAGGCCGTGCCCACGCCCGCGTCCACGATCACCGGCACCGAGAGCCGCCGCTTGATGGTGCGGATGCCGTACGGGTTGAGCAGACCCAGCCCGCTGCCGATGGGCGATGCGAGCGGCATGACCGCGGCGCACCCCGCGTCCTCCAGGCGCAGCGCGGTGACGAGGTCGTCGTTGGTGTAGGCCAGCACCTGGAAGCCGTCGCGCGCCAGTTCGCGCGCCGCCACCAGCAGCCCCTCCACGTCGGGCAGCAGGCTCTCGCGGTCGCCGATCACTTCCAGCTTGACGAACTCGTTGAAGCCGGCCTCGCGCGCGAGGCGCGCGTAGCGGATGGCCTCGTCGGCGGAGTAGCAGCCGGCAGTGTTGGCGAGCAGGAAGAAGCGGGACGGATCGAGATGGTGGAGGATCCCCTCCTCCTTCGTCCGGTCCAGGTCCACCCGCCGCACGGCCACGGTGACGACCTCCGCGCCGGAGGCCTCGATCGCCGCCACCATCTCGGCGTTGCTGCGGTATTTCCCGGTCCCCACCATGAGCCGCGAGCGGAAGGTCCGCCCGCCGATCACCAGGGGTGGATCGTGCAGCGCCTCGCTGGCGGGCGCCACTTGCGTAGTCATCGTGACGTCTCCCATCCGTGGGTCATCCTCCACCCACGAAATGTACCAACTCGATCGTATCGCCGTCCCGCACCGCGGTGTCGGCGAGCTGATGCCGGCGCACGATCCGGCGGTTCAACTCCACGACCACCAGCCGGGGATCGAGGCCCAGGTGCTGAAGCAGGCCGTCGAGCGTGGCGGGATCGGGGACGGTGCGCGTGTCGCCGTTGATCGTCAGCGTGATGGTGCTCATGCGTTGGTCCACGGGGCCAGCAGGTCGATCGCGGCGCGGCCCGGGTCCGGTGCGTGCCACAGCGCGGTGATGGCGGCGACACCCCAGGCGCCCGCGTCGCGTACCTGTGCCGCGCGCTCGCGCGTGATGCCGCCGATCGCGATCACGGGCCGGCCCAGGGCGGCCGCCTGCTCGATCAGGCCGAGCCCCTTGCCGGCGGCGCCGGGGTGCGACGTCGTCTCGAACACGTTGCCCACGAGCAGGTAGTCCGCCCCCTCGTCCACCGCGGCCCGGGCTTCGTCCACCGAGTGCACCGATCGGCCGATCCAGCCCGGGCCCAGGACACGCCGCGCGTCGGCGGGAGCCAGGTCAGAGGCCCCGAGCTGCACGCCCTGGGCTCCCACGGCGCGGGCGATGTCGGGCCGGCTGCTCACGATCACCGTCGCTTCGGGGGGACGTGCGAGCGCCACGAACCGCTCTGCGGTGCGCGCGAGGTCGGCGGCGCGGGCGGAGCGGTCGCGGGCGTGCAGGGCGACAGCGGACCCGGCGGCCGCGATCGCCGCGGCGCGAACCCCGAGGTCGGGCAGGGCGAGCACGGCGGCGTCCGTGATGGCGTGGAGGCGGGGCAGCGGCCTCATCCCAGCCGCGCGCCGGCCGTGGCCGGGCGCCCATGGAGCCAGTCGGCGACCGGCATGCGCCGCCGACCCGCGGGCTGCACCTCGCGGATCGCCACCCCGCCGGTCCGCGCGGCCACCACCAGGGGGCCGCCGGCCTCGAGGATCGTCCCCGGGACGCCGGCCGCGTCCACCGCGCGGGCATCGAAGAGCTTGAGCTCGGTGCCGCCGAGCACGGTCCACGCCCCCGGGACCGGATCGAAGGCCCGGATCCGCGCCACGATGGACTCGGCATCGGCGTTCCAGTCGATCCGGGCCGTCTCGCGGGTGATCTTGGGGGCGTAGGTGGCCTGGGAATGATCCTGCGGTGTGGGCGTGATCGCGCCGATCCGGCGCATCGCCAGCGCTTCCACCAGCGCGGTGGCGCCGAGATGGGCCAGCCGTTCGGTGAGCTGGCCGCCGGTCTCGTCGGGTTCGATCGGGGTGGGGATGGTGTGCAGCACGGGGCCGGAGTCGAGGCCCTCTTCCATCTGCATGATGCTGATTCCGGTGACGCTCTCGCCGTTCGCGATGGCCCACTGGATCGGGGCGGCGCCGCGGAGTCTGGGCAGCAGCGACGCGTGGACGTTGATCATCCCCTCGCGCGGGATGGCCAGCACCTCGGGCCGGAGGATGTGGCCATAGGCGACCACCACGCCCAGGTCCGGCTGCAACCGGCGGAGCGCGGTGAGGAAGAGGTCGCCGATCGGCTTCTCCGGCTGGAGCACCGGGATCCCGGCCGCCTCGGCCGCCACCTTGACCGGCGGCGGCACCAGCGAGGAACGCGACCGTCCGCGGGGGCGATCGGGCTGCGTGACGACACCGACCACCATGGTCCCTTCACGGATCAGCGCCTCGAGCGAGGGGACGGCGAACTCGGGCGTGCCGAAGAAGACGATGCGCGACATTACCCCGTCCGGGCGGGCGCCTCCTCGTCCGCGGCGAGGGCGGGCTGCTTCGGCGGCTTCACGTAGCTCTCACCCTTGTGCTCCTTCCGCCAGCGGCGGAGGATCATCTCCCGCTTGAGCGCGCCGAGATGGTCGATGAAGAGCACGCCGTCGAGGTGATCGATCTCGTGCTGGATCGCTCGCGCCGCGAGCCCCACCGCTTCCTTGCGGTACGTCCGGCCGTGCTCGTCCCACGCCTCGATGACCACGTGCGCGGCCCGGGTCACCTCGCCGTAGATCTCGGGGATCGACAGGCAGCCTTCCTCCGCGGTGACCTGGCCCGACCGCTCCAGGATCACCGGGTTGATCATGGCGAAGCGGTCGCCATCGGCGTCCACCACGGCCACGCGCCGGGCCACGCCCACCTGGTTGGCGGCGAGGCCCACGCCGTTCTCCGCATCCATCGTCTCGAACAGGTCGGCGACGAACCGGCGGATCTCCTCGTTCACCTCCGTCACCGGCGCGCTGGGCTGGCGGAGGACGGGGGAGCCCAGCAGGTGCATCGAGAGGATCGCCATGGGCACCTCAGGCCGCGGCGCCCGGCGGGGCTGCCTGGTCGCCCACGCGCACGATCCGCTGCCGCTCGACGACGAGGGAGGCGGTGCCGCTCTCGATGGTGACCCGGTCGTCCTTCACGTCCTTCACCCGGCCGACGATCCCACCCGCCGTCGTGACCTCGTCGCCCTTCTTGAGCGCGGCCAGCATCGCGGCGTGCCGCTTCCGCGCCTGGCCCTGCGGGCGGATGATGAGGAAATAGAAGATCAGGCCCATCAGGGCGATCTGGAACAGCAGGACCGACATGCCACCGCCCGCGTCCGACGGCGGCGTGATCAGCATCAGTGAAGGCAGCGTATTCACCTTATTCCCCGTTGTGATGGCGGCGGAGCCACTCGCGGCTCCAGGCCTCGAAGGTACCGTCCATGATCCGCTGGCGGGCCTCGCCGGCCAGGCGGATCAGGAACCGCAGGTTGTGGATCGACACCAGCCGCTGTCCCAGGAACTCCTCCACCACGAACAGATGGCGCAGATAGCCCCGGGTGAACGTGGTGCAGGTCTCGCAGTCGCACTCGGGATCGAGCGGCTCGCGAGAAGTGCGCAGGGCGGCGTGCTTGAGATTCACCTTGCCGGTGGTGATCCACGCACTGCCGTGCCGGCCGTTGCGCGTGGCGGCCACGCAGTCGAACAGGTCCACGCCCCGCGCGATTCCCTCCAGGAGATCGGCCGGAAATCCGACGCCCATAAGATAACGGGGCACCGCCTCGGGCAGGGCCGGCGCCAGCGTCTCCAGCACGCGATGCATCACGGGCTTGGGCTCGCCCACCGAGAGCCCGCCGATGGCGATGCCCTTCCACGGCCCCCGCTCGAGGATGCCTTCGAGCGAGCGCAGGCGCAGATCGTCGAACGTCCCGCCCTGGATGATGGGGAAGAGGGTCTGGCGGATCCCGCCGAGGCGACCCGCCGCCGGCGATGCCGTCGAGGCGCCCCGGGAATCCGGGGCCTCGGCGGCGCTCTCCTGCAACGACCGATGCCGCTCCTTGCAGCGGTCCAGCCATCGCAGGCTCCGCTCCATCCCCTCTTCGGCCAGCGCATACTCGGCGCCGCCGGGCACCACGTGATCGAACTGCATCGCGATGTCGGCGCCGAGCTTCCACTGGATCTCCATGGACGACTCGGGCGTGATCACGCGGCGGGTGCCGTCGATGTGGCTCTGGAATTCCACGCCGTGCTCGGTGACCTGGCGCAGCATCTCCAGCGAGAAGACCTGGAAGCCACCCGAGTCGGTGAGCATGGGCCCGCGCCAGGTGGTGAATTCCTGCAAGCCGCCCAGTTCGCGCACCACGTCCTCGCCGGGACGGAGGTGCAGGTGATAGGTGTTGCCGAGGATGATCTGGGCTCCCGCACGGCGCACCTCGTCGGGGTGCAGTCCCCGCACGGCGCCATAGGTTCCCACGGGCATGAAGGCCGGCGTCCGGACCTCGCCGTGCGGCAGTGAGAGCGTGCCGGCGCGCGCCAGGCCGGCCGTGGCGTGCAGGGTGAAGGTGAAGTCGGTCATGCGACTCAGCCCGCCTCCTCAGGCGCTGCTGACGACGGATGGCGCACGGCGCCCAGTACCCGCTCGATCTGCCCTCGATGCACGATGTCATGTCCCGCCCACAGCCGCATCATGAGGTCCAGGGTCTCCGGTCCGCGCTCGCTGTGCACGCCGGCACGGGCGAGGTCCGTCGGCGTGAGGGTGCGCCAGAGCCGCAGGTTGGCCTCGCGAAGCGCGCGAAACTGACGGAGTGCCGCGCCGAGGTCCGCGTCGCGATAGTGGAACAGCTCCGCCCATCGATTCTCGTCGAACCCGTGAATCGGCGGGTTGTCCTGTTCGAGCACCACGCGGGTCCGCCACGCGAACACGACCTCGGTATCCGCGAGATGCTGCACCACCTCGATGACGCTCCACTTCCCCGGCGCCTCGGGCCGGCGGAGGATGGCGTCGTCGAGACCGATCACCCGGGCTTCGATCCACGCGGGCGTCACGGAGAACACCTCCAGCGGGTGGCGGTCACCGAGGCGGGCGATCACGTCCTGCACGTAGCCGGGGTCGCTCGAGGGGCGCGTCATAGGATCACCATCGCATCTCCGTAGGAGTAGAACCGATATCGCTGGTCCACGGCGTGGCGGTATGCGGCCATCGTCGTCTCGTAGCCCGCGAAGGCCGCCACCAGCATGATCAAGGTCGAGCGAGGCAGATGGAAGTTGGTCAGCAGGCGGTCCACCACGCGGAACCGGAATCCCGGCCTGATGAACAGCGTCGTCTCGCCCGTCCCCGCCCGCACGGTGCCGTCGTCATTGGCCGCGCTCTCCAGCGCGCGGGTCACCGTCGTCCCCACGGCCCACACCCGGCCCCCGCGCCCCCGCAGCTCGTCGATCTGCCGCGCCAGGAGGGCAGGGATCTCGAACCGCTCCTCGTGCATCGTGTGGCGGGTGAGATCGTCGTCTTCCACGGGCTTGAAGGTCCCCGGGCCCACTTCGAGGTCCAGCCGGCCGAGCAGCACGCCGCGCCGCTCGAGATCGGCGAGGAGCTCGGACGTGAAATGGAGCCCCGCCGTGGGCGCGGCGACGCTCCCCTCCCGCTCGGCGTAGATCGTCTGGTAGCGGGTCTCGTCCTCGGCGTCGGGCGCGCGAGTGATGTATGGCGGGAGCGGCAGCCGCCCGAATCGCCGCATCGCCTCCTCGGCCGTGACGCCGTGGAACCGCACGCGCCGGAGGCCATCGGGCAGCACCTCGACCGTCTCCACCTCCGCGCCGGGGCCGAGCGACACGCGCTTCCCGGGCCGCAACGCACTCCCCGGCTTGCCCATCGCAATCCACGTGTGCCCGTCGGCCGCGGGATGCAGCAGGAGCACCTCGGCCGGCCCGCCCGACGGCCGGGTCGCCGGGAGCCTCGCGTGGCGGACCCTGGTGGTGTTGAGGACGACGAGGTCGCCGGGGGAGATGAGGCCGGGGAGATCGGCGAACGCGAGGTCGCGCAGCCGGCGGCCGGTGCCGCGCTCCACGACGAGCAGGCGGCTGTCCCCGCGCCGCTCCACGGGATGCTGCGCGATCAACTCCGGTGGAAGCTCGTAATCGAAATCCGCGGCGCGAAGTCCGCTCGATGGATCAGGCGTCAAAGATCGAGGCCTGGCTCGAGCCGGCGGGCGGCCGGATGCCGAAGCGCCTGTAGGCCAGCGCCGTGACGCTGCGGCCCCGCGGCGTCCGCTCGAGGAACCCCTGCTGGATCAGGTAGGGCTCGTAGACTTCCTCGATGGTACCCGGATCCTCGCCCACGGCCACGGCGATGGTGTTCACGCCGACCGGCCCGCCGTTGAACTTCTCGATGATGGTCTGCAGAATGCGCGCGTCCATGTCATCGAGGCCGAATTCGTCCACGTTGAGCCGCTCCAGCGCCTCGCGGGCCACCGGCGCCGTGATGCGCCCGTCGGCGCGGACCTGGGCGTAGTCGCGCACGCGGCGGAGCAGGCGGTTGGCCACGCGTGGCGTGCCCCGGCTGCGCTTCGCGATCTCGTGTGCGCCGTCGGCATCGATCGGCACCTTGAGAATCCCGGCCGAGCGGTGGACGATCTCGGCCAGCTCGTCCGGCGGGTAGAAGTTGAGCCGCTCCACCAGCCCGAAACGCGCGCGCATGGGCGGTGTGAGGAGGCCGAACCGGGTCGTGGCGCCCACCAGCGTAAACCGCTCGATCGCCATCGGAATGGTCTGCGCGTTGGGCCCGTCGGCGATGCGCACATCCACGCGGTAGTCCTCCATCGCGGGATAGAGGAACTCCTCGAGCACCGGGCGGAGCCGGTGGATCTCGTCGATGAAGAGGATGTCCCCCGGGCCGAGCGAGGTGAGCAGCCCGACCAGGTCGCCCGGCCTCTCCAGCACGGGGCCCGACGTGGTACGGAGCTGCACCCCCATCTCCCGCGCCATCAGCATGGCGAGCGTAGTCTTGCCGAGCCCGGGCGGCCCGAAGAACAGGATGTGATCCAGCGTCTCGCCGCGGGCGCGCGCGGCGTCGATCGCGATCTGGAGCGACTGCCGCACCTGCGCCTGGCCCACGAATTCGTCCAGCCGGGACGGCCGCAACTGCACCTCGGCGGACGCCTCCTCGGGCAGGGGCTCGGGGGTGGTGACTTCCAGCCGGCTCATGGCGTCACGCGGCTTTCGCTTCCCATCGCACCGGCCGCTCGCCGGGGCGAATGACGTGGGGTGCCTTGCAGGACACGCAGCGGTCGAGGGCCTCGCGGGTTCCCACGGGGACGAGCCTGCGGTTGGTCGTCCCGCAGCGGGTGCAGATCCACTCGGCCGTCTCGGCCTTCACCGGCGTCATCATCTTCCTCCCCTGGTCGCCGCCAGCTGTCTGAGGGCTTGGCGGATGATCGCGGCCGTATCGCCTGGCGGTGCGCCATCGACCGCGGCCCGCACGGCGGCGTCGGCCGCGGCGCTCGTGTATCCCAGCCGCACCAGCGCCTGCACCGCGTCATCGATGCCCGGAGCGCGCGGGGTCGTCGCCTCGATGTTCACGTCGTCGAAGCGATCGTGGAGCTCGAGGATGAGCCGCTCCGCCTTCTTCTTGCCGATGCCGCTCACGGTGCTGAGCGCCGCGATGTCCTTCTCCCGCACCGAACGCACGGTGCGTTCGGGCCCCAGCGCGGAGAGCAGCGCCAGCGCCAGCCGGGGTCCGAAGCCGCTCGCCGTGAGCAACCGCTGGAAGATGGTGCGCTCGAGCGGCCGGTCGAAGCCGTAGAGCGACCAGCCGTCTTCCCGCACCACCAGCTCGGTGAACAGCGTCACCCGCGTCCCGGGCATCGGCAGTCGCTCGAACACGCCGAGCGGGACGCTCACCGCATAGCCCACCCCGCCGTCGGTCTGGATGACGACCACTTCGGGGCCCTTCTCGGCGAGCACGCCGGTCACGGTGGCGATCACGAGGTCCCGCCCCCGCCGCTCCTCGCCCGTCGCCCGTCGCGCGTCACGGGCGCCGGCGTGCGACTCGCGACCTGCGATTTGAGCACATGCGTCACTGCCACCGCCACGGCATCGGCCGCGTCGGCCGGGGTCGGAGCGGCCTTGAGCCGGAGCAACTGTGCCACCATGTATCCCACCTGCGGTTTGAGCGCGCCGCCCTTGCCGACCACGGTCTTCTTGATCACGGCGGGAGAGTATTCGAAGGTCGGAACCCCGGCTTGCGCCGCCGCCAGCAGGATGACGCCCCGCGCGTGGCCCAGAACGACGGTGGTGCGCACGTTGCGGCCGTAGAAGATCCCTTCGACGGCCAGGGCGTCCGGGCGGTGCCGCGCAATCGCCTCCGCCACCGCCGCATGGATGGCGACGAGCCGCTCCGGGAACGACTCGCGCGCCCGGGTGCGGAGGACCCCGCACTCCACGAGGCGCGCGACGCGGCCTTGCCCCGACTCGACGACGCCGAATCCCACCACCGCGGTGCCGGGATCGATCCCCAGCACCTTCATGTGCGCACCGGTCGTGTCAGGCCCCCGCCTCCGCCAACTGGTCGGCGTCGACGTCGAAGTTGGACGACACCTTCGATACGTCCTCCAGGTCCTCCAGCGCTTCCAGCAGCCGGAACAGCTGCGCGGCCTCGCTGCCCTCCACCTTCACCGTGTTCTTCGGCACCATGGCCAGTTCGGCCGACTCCACCTCGATGCCCCCGGCGCGCAGGGCGTCCTGCACCGCGTGGAACGTGGTGGGCGACGTGCTGATGGTGAACTGGTCGCCGTCCCGGGTGACGTCCTCCGCGCCGGCCTCCAGCGCGGCCTCGAGCAGCTGGTCTTCGGTGTACCGGCTGGCGTCGACGTAGATCTGGCCCTTCCGGTCGAACATCCACGCCACCGAGTTGGTCGCCCCGAGGTTGCCCCCGTTGCGGCTGAAGGCGTGACGGATCTCCGCCACGGTGCGGTTGGGGTTGTCGGTGGTCGCCTCGATGAAGATGGCCGCTCCGCCGGGCCCGTAGCCCTCGTAGGTCAGCTCCTCGTAGCTCGAGCCCTCGAGTTCGCCGGTGCCCTTCTTGATGGCGCGCTCGATGTTCTCCTTGGGCATGTTGACCGCGCGCGCGGAGTCGATCGCCAGCCGCAGGCGTGGATTGCCGGCCGGGTCGCCGCCGCCCGCCTTGGCGGCCACGGTGATCTCGCGGATGATCTTGGTCCACGCCGAGGCGCGCCGCGAATCCGTGACGGCCTTCTTGCGCTTGATCTGCTTCCACTTGCTATGACCGGCCATATCCCGAAGTTCCGTTGAACCGGGCTATAAGGTAGCCGAAGGACAGGACGGACGGAACGTGAGTGCGCGCGGTGTGCGGACTCAGCTCCCGGCTGATCGCGCATCCGCGGCCACCTTGGCGATCAGCTCCGCCGCGGGGCCACCCAGGGCGTCACGGGTCGGCGCCACCAGGCCTCGCAACGCCAGCGCCACGTTGGGACGGGAAGGCTCCGCGAGTTCGCCCAGCGCGCCCGCCAGCGCCCGGCGCAGGGGCGCGGGCAGGGCCAGGCTGGACAGCCGGCGCTCGAGGGAGGCGATGCGGCGGCGGGTGACCCGGTCGGGCAGAGGGTCATGGATCACGTCGTCGAGCACGCGGACCAGGAGCCACAGCGCGAAGAGGCCCTCGCGTTCGGGGCCCCGGCCCCGGGCCGCCATTAGCCGGAGCAGCGCGTCCGTTTCCGCCGACCAGCCGGTCACCGAGCCAGTGGTCTGAGAACGGTCTCGACCTCGACCGGCCCGATCTCCACCATGCATCGGTGATGACCGAGGGGGCACGTCGGGCCGCCGTGGCTGCTGCAGGGCCGGCAGTCGAGCCGACGTTCGAGCACGATCGCGTCCCCTTTGTAGGGATAGAACCCGAACTGCTCCACGGTGGGGCCGAACAGCGCCACCACCGGCGTCCCCACGGCGGTGGCGAGGTGCATCACGCCGGTATCGCCGGAGACGAGCCCGCGGCAGCGGGCCAGCAGCGCCGCGGTGCCGAGCAGGCCGAACTGGCCGGCCGCGGAGACGATCTGGCGGCTGAAGCCGTCGGCCACGGCCCGGGCCAGGGGCACGTCCGCCGGCCCGCCGAGGATCACCACCCGGTGACCGTCGATCAGCAGCGCCCGCACCAGGGCCCGCCAGTGTTCCACCGGCCAGCGTTTGGTGGCATGGGCGGCGCCCGGCGCGATGGCGAACGCGGCGGGTCGATCGGACAGGCCGTGGCGGTGGAGCCAGGCGTCGGCCTGGGCCTGGGCGGTGGGGCCGGGGATCACCTCCGGGGGGAGTCCGTCCGGCCTGACGTCGAGGTCCTCTGCGGCGGCGAAGTACCGTTCGGCCACGTGGACGTGGGCCCGGTATCGATCGTGCTTCGTCCGTATCAGCAACGCCCGCGCGATCCGGTACTTGGGGTAGCCGCTCCACCGCCCGGGCACCAGCGCCCGGAGCATCCGGCTGCGCAGGCTGCCGTGCAGGTCCAGCAAGTGGGTGAACCGCTCGGCCCTGAGGCCCGCCGCGTAGTTCGCGAGCGAGCTGTCGTCCCCCAGCACGTGCAGGCGGTCGATCCGCGGGTTGTGCTCCAGCAGCGGCGCGAACGGCCGCTTGGTGGCGACCGCGATGAAGGCGTCGGGATGCCGCGCCCGGAGCGCCCGCAGCAGCGGGGTCACGAGAATGACGTCGCCCATCGAGCTGAAGCGGACGGCGAGGATGCGCGGGGGAGACACGGACGCAATGTAACGAGAGGGGCCCGGCCCCTGACCCCCGGCACCTCACCTCGTTTCCGTTTAGGTTTCGCTGCATGGCGCGTCCCAGAAGCATTCTGTGGGTGGATGACGAGGTGGAGAGCCTCACCTCGCACATCATGTTCCTCGAGCAGCAGGGGTTCACGGTCGAACGGACTGCGCACGGGGATGACGCCCTCGTGCTGCTGCAGCGCCAGCCCTACGGGGTGGTCCTGCTCGACGAGCAGATGCCGGGGCGGCGAGGGCTGGAGCTGTTCCATCAGATTCGCCAGATCGACAGCGCCATGCCGGTGGTGATGGTGACCAAGAGCGAAGGGCCGGAGACGCTCAAGGAGGCCATCGGCGCCGACATCACGGACTATCTGGTCAAGCCGGTCAACCCGCGCCAGATCCTGTCGGTCGTCACCCGGCTGCTCGAGGGCGACCGGATCCGGCAGCAGCGCCTCTCGCGCGACTTCGCCACCCGGTTCCGGGAGCTGGAGGCGCGCCGGGGCCAGCCGCTCGCGTGGCGCGAGTGGATCGAGTTCGTGGTCGAGCTGGCGGAGTGGGAAGTGCGGCTGGGCCAGGCCGACGAGCCGGGGCTCCAGGATGCCCTCCGCACCCTGCAGGTGAGCCTGCGGCAGGACTTCGCCCGCTTCCTCGAGTATCACTACCCGCGCTGGCTCACCGGGGCCGACGCGGACCGGCCGCCCCTGTCGGTCGATATCGGCGCCGAGTTCCTGCGCCCGGTCCTGGAGACCCATCACCGCGTGCTGCTCGTCGTGGTGGACTGCCTGCGGCTCGACCAGTGGGCGATGATCCGCCCGCTCATCGGCACCCGGTTCGACATCGAGACGGCGCACTATTTCTCCATCCTGCCTACCGCGACGCCGTTTGCCCGCAATGCCATCTTCAGCGGCCTGTTCCCGGCGGAGCTCGCGTCGCGCTACCCGGCCTGGTGGCGCGACACCGACGAGGCCAGCCTCAACGCGCACGAGGCCGAGCTGCTGGCGGCCCAATTGCATGACCTCACGGGCCGCAGCGTGCCGGTGCACTACGAGAAGGTGTTCACGGCGGCGGATGGCGAGGCGCTGCTCAAGCGGCTGCCGGCCCATCTGGCCCGGGACGGCGTGACCGCCCTGGTCTTCAATTTCATCGACCAGCTCACGCATGGCCGCACCGAGAACTCCACCCTGTTCGAGGTGGCGCGGGACACCAGCGCGCTGCGCCATCTCACGCGCACCTGGTTCGAGCGTTCGCCCCTGTGGGACGCGCTCCGCGAGGCCGACCGCCGCCGCGTGCCGGTGCTGCTGACCACCGATCACGGCTCGATCCATTGCCACACGCCGGCCACGGTCTACGCCAAGCGGGACACCACCTCGAACCTGCGCTACAAGTTCGGCGACGATCTGCGCGCCCAGGATGCCGAGGCGGCGATCGTGGTGGAGGACTTCGCCGCGTACGGCCTGCCGCCCCGGCCGCCGGGCACCCGGCTCCTCCTCGCCACCGGGGACCGGTTCTTCGTCTATCCCACGAAGCTCCGGGAGTATCAGGCCCGCTATCGCGGCGCATTCCTCCACGGCGGCGTGTCGCCCGAGGAGGTCGTGCTGCCGATCGCGCTCCTCACCCCGCGGAAGGCCTAGCGTGAAGACGAGCCTCCGGCTGCTCGGCGATCTCCGCCCCTACCGCGGGCGGGCAACGCTCGCGCTCCTCACGATGGTGATCTCGTCCGCCCTGGATGGCCTGACCATCGTGCTGCTGATCCCGCTCCTCAAGACGCTGTTCGGCACGGCCGGTCTCCTCGAGGGGCAGGCCACGCAGCTCGAGCGCGTCACCAGCGCGGTGCTGGGTCCGCTGCTCGCCGGGACGACGCGGCCGGAAGCGGCGGCCCGTATCGTGGGGGCCCTGCTGCTCGGCCTGGTGATCAAGAACGCGATGGGGTACGCATCCAACCAGCTCAACGTGGCGGTGCAGGAGGGGCTGGTGCGGGATCTGCGCACCCGGCTGTTCCGGCACCTCCTGGTGCTCGACCTGGGCTACTTCCAGCGCACGCGCGGGGGCCAGCTCATCTCCGGCATCGTCACCGACGCGGACAACACCAAGGGCGCGGCCAACGCGGTGCTGACGCTCCTGGTGCAGAACGTGGTCATCATGGCGACCACGCTCGTCGTCCTCTTCACCATCTCGTGGCGGCTCAGCGCGCTCGTCCTGCTCGCGGCGCCGGTGCTGCTCGTGGGCATCCAGGCCCTGCTCCGGCGGCTGCGGCGGCATGCCAGCGAGCGGGCCCAGGAGGTGGGCGAACTCACGGCCACCGTGGCGGAACGGCTGGGCGCCATCAAGCTGATCCGGGGGTACGGCGGGGAGGCGCTGGAGAGCGAGCGCTTCGCCGCCCAGGCGGACCGCTACCGCAAGCGGGTGATCCGCACCCAGCGCTTTGCCTCGCTCACGAGCCCGGTGAGCGAGATCTTCGGCGGGGTGATGATCGTCCTCGTGATCTGGGCGGCCACGGTCCCGGCCATCGTCGGCGGCGCGCTCTCGGCGGAGTCGACGATCGTCTTTCTCGTGGCCGCGCTCAAGATGATGTCGCCGCTGAAATCGCTCACCGGCTTCCCGGCCGCGATGGCGGTGGCCACCGCCAGCGCCGAGCGGGTCTACGCCATGCTCGACCGGCCGGCCACCGACGTCGACCGGCCCGACGAGCAGCCGGCCCGGTTCGAGCGCGAGGTGGTGTTCGATCACGTCTCCTTTGCCTACGACGGCGAGGACCGCGTGCTCGAGGACATCTCCTTCCGCGTGCCGCGGGGGACGGCGGTGGCGATCGTGGGCCCGTCCGGCGCGGGCAAGACCACGCTGGTGGAGCTGCTGCCCCGCTTCCACGACCCGACCGAGGGGCAGATCCTGCTCGACGGCGTGCCGCTTACCCGGCTCACGCGGCGCTCGATCCGCGCCCTGATGGGCATCGTGAGCCAGGACACGCTGATGCTCAACGACACGGTGCACGCCAACATCGCCTATGGCCGCCCGTCCGCCACCCGGGACGAGGTCGAAGCAGCGGCGCGGGCGGCGAATGCGTACGAGTTCATCGCGGCGCTGCCGCGGGGATTCGACACGCGGCTCGGCGAGCGGGGTACCCGGCTCTCCGGCGGCCAGCGCCAGCGGATTGCGATCGCGCGTGCGCTGCTCCGGGATCCGCCGATCCTCATCCTCGACGAGGCCACGAGCGCCCTCGACACGGAGTCGGAGCGGCTGGTGCAGCAGGCGATCGAGCGGCTCATGCGGGATCGCACGGTGTTCGTGATCGCGCATCGCCTGGCCACCGTGCGCGATGCCGACGAGATTCTCGTCATCGATGACGGCCGCCTCGTCGAGCGCGGCACGCACGAGACCCTCTACCGCGCCGGCGGTCTCTATCGCCGGCTGCACGATCTCCAGTTCCGCGACGACCCCGCGGGCGCCCCCGCGCTCGCGCTGCCCGAGTCATGATGCCATCCGCTGCCCCGATCCGCGTTCTGCTCCTTGGCCCGTTCGACGACGCGCAGCATGCCCACACGGCCCAGCGTCGCCGGGCCCTTGAACGGCTCGGCTGCGAGGTGGGCACCCTCAACCTGCTCGACCGTGGCTCCATCGCCGACCGGCTGTGGGGGCGCGGATTTCCCAGGCGGCTCGAGCGCGCGCTGGCCGACACGGCGCCGGATCTCGTGCTCGTGGTCGGCGGCGCGGGGTCCGAACTCACGCCCGACCTGGTGGAGAGCCTGCGGAAGGGCTCGCCGGCGCGCTGGATCAACTGGCTCCCGGACGACGTGCGCACGCTGCCGCAGGCCCTCCCCCTTGCCTTCGCCTGCGACAAGGTGGCGGCGGTCGGCACCGACGTCGTGGAGCGGCTCGCCAGCAGCGGGCTGCCGCACTCGGCGTTCCTGCCTTTCGCGGCCGATCCGTCGATCTATCGCCCGATGCGCTCGCGCGATCAGTTCCGCGCCAACGTGGTGTTCGCGGGCGTGGCCACACCGCGCCGCGAGCGGCTGCTGAGCGAACTGGTGGAGTTCGGGTTGGCGATCTGGGGTCCCGGATGGCGCTCGACGCCGCTGCGCGACTACTGCCGCGGCGAGGCGCTCGGCATCGAGGATTACGTCCGGGCCTACAACGGCGCGTCGGTGGCGATCAACATCCACCACACCGTGGATGGCGGTCCCGGCGAGGGCGAGCGGTCGCTCAACCAGCGGGTGTTCGAGCTCGCGGCGATGGGCGTGCCGCAGGTCGTGGACGATCGCGGGGACCTGGCCCGGCTGTTCACGCCGGGGCAGGACCTGGTCGCCTACCGCAGTCCCGGCGAGCTCAAGACCGCGGTGGCGGAGCTGCTCCAGGATCGCACCCTCGCCGAGCGCATCGCCGAGAGCGGGCGCCGGGTCGCCCTCGCCCGCCACACGTACATGCACCGCATGCTGGCGCTGCTCGAGCTGGCTCAGCTCCGGCCGCCGGTCCGGACCGGTTCGGCGGCCCGGGCGAACGAGGCCGCGGCCGCGCCGCCGGATCGCGCTTGATCGTTCGCGGACAGCAGGTCCGGGGCGCGCTCGTCGTGGGGCTCGCGCTGGCAGGTACGCTTGCTCTCGCCGCGCTGTTCGCTCCCTGGCTCGCCACGCACGACCCGCTGAGTGGCGACCTGCAGAACGCCTTTCTCCTGCCTCCGGGCGACGAGTTCCTCCTCGGCACCGACACCCAGGGCCGCGACGTCCTCGCCCGCGTGCTCTTCGGCGCCCGCATCTCGCTCGCCGTCGGGCTCATTTCGCAGGCGGTCGCGGTGCTGCTCGGCGTCACCCTCGGGCTCATCGCCGGGTACTATGGCCGCTGGATCGATGCGCTCGTCATGCGGCTGGCCGACGTCATGCTCGCCTTCCCCACGCTCCTGCTGCTCATCGCGCTGGCCGCGGCGCTCAAGCCCTCGCTGCCGGTGACGTTCGTGGTGATCGGCGTCGTGGGCTGGGCGGGCATGGCGCGGCTGGTGCGCGGCCAGGTGCTGGTGCTGCGCCACGCCGAGTACGTGCAGGCGGCGCGGGCGCTGGGCGCGCCGGATGTGCGGATCTTCTGGCGGCACCTGGTGCCCAACGTGCGGGCGCACGTGCTGGTGGCCGCCACGCTCGGCATCGGCGGGGCGATCATGGCCGAGGCCGCGCTGTCCTTCGTGGGGCTCGGCGCGCCGCCCCCCACGCCGAGTTGGGGAGCGATGGTGGCCGACGGCCGCGACCTCCTGCGCGTGGCGCCCTGGGTGTCGGCGGCGCCAGGCATCGCCATCGGGCTCGCGGTGCTGGGCTTCAACCTGCTGGGGGACGGACTCCGGGACGCCTGGGAGGTGCGGAAATGACGGCGGCGCTGACACCGGCGGAGGTCGCGACCCTCCGGTGCACGGAGTTCCCCTGGACCGCGGAGCACATCTACCTCAATTCGGCCGCGGTGGGCCCGCTGCCGGAACGCTCACGCCGCGTGCTCGATGCGTGGAACCGCCGCCGGCAGACACCGTTCCTCCTGCCCGATCGCGAGCTGTACGCCACGCTGGATCACGCCCGCCAGCTCGTGGCGCGCCTGCTCAACGTCGAGCCGGCGGAAATCGCGCTCACCCAGAACACCGGCTTCGGCCTCGCGACGGCCGCACGCTGTCTGCCGCTCGAGCCGGGCGACATCGTCCTCGCGAGCGATCGCGAGTTTCCGGCCAACGTGTACCCGTGGATGCGGCTCAAGGACCGCGGCGTCACCCTGGAGCTGGTGCCGGTCACCGCGGACGGCTTTCCGGACGAGGACCGCATCGTCGAGCGCCTCGGCGATCCGCGGGTCCGCTGCCTCGCCGTCTCGCTCGTGCAGTTCGGTTCGGGCTTCGCCGCCGACCTCGCGCGGCTCTCCGCGGCCACCCGCGAGGCCGGCGCCTTCCTCGTGGTGGACGCGATCCAGGGCCTGGGCCACGTGCCGGTGGACCTCCGCGCCACGCCGGTCGACATCCTCTCGGCCGGGGCGCAGAAGTGGCTGCTGTCGCCCTGGGGCACCGGGTTCTGCTACGTCCGGCGCGCACTCATCCCGCGGCTCGAGCCGCCGCTCGCGGGCTGGTACGCGTTCGAGGGGATGGAGGACTACAGCCGGCTCACCCGCTACGAGGACCGGTGGCGGGGCGACGCTCGCCGGTTCGAGCTGGTGACGGTCCCGTTCCAGGACGTCGCGGCGATGAACGCGTCGCTGGAACTCCTGCTGGAGCTGGGCGTGGACCGCATCCAGGCCCATCTCGAGGCGCTGCGCGAGCTGGTGGTGGCCTGGGCCGACGCCCGCGGCGTGCCGCTGCGCTCGCCGCGGGGCGCCCGCGCGTCGGCCATCGTCTGCCTCGTCCCCCGGGACACCGCCGGCGCCCTGCGGGCGCTCAAGGCGGCCCGTATCACCGCCAGTCTCCGCGAGGGCGCCATCCGCCTGAGCCCGCACTGTTTCAATTCCCCGGACGACATCCACCGCCTGCTCGACGTGCTGGAGCACATATGACCGCTTTCAAGGACGAGCTCGAGGCCGGCTACGGCTTCACCGACCCCGCCATCGTGCTGGGCGCCGCCGTGCACGAGAACGTGGTCTTCCCTGAGCCCCGGGTGAAGATCCCGCTCGCGATGATGAATCGCCACGGGCTCATCGCCGGCGCGACCGGCACCGGCAAGACCCGCACGCTGCAGATGATCACCGAACAGCTCTCGGCCAGCGGCGTGCCGGTCTTCGTCTGCGACATCAAGGGCGACCTCTCCGGGATCGCTGCGCCGGGCGAGAGCAACGAGAAGATCGCCAGCCGGATGAAGGACATCGGCATGGAGTGGGCGCCGTATGCCGTGCCGGTGGAGTTCGTGAGCCTGTCGGGGAAGCTGGGGCCGCAGCTTCGGGCCACGGTGTCCAGCTTCGGGCCGCTGCTCCTGTCCAAGGTGCTCGACCTGAACGACACGCAGACCAGCGTGCTCTCGCTCGTGTTCAAGTTCGCCGACCAGAACCGGCTCCCCCTGCTCGATTTTGACGACCTCCGGTCGGTGCTCCACTACCTCACGTCCGACGAGGGCAAGGCGGCACTCAGGCAGTACGGCGGCATTTCGGCGCAGTCCGTGGGCGTGCTCCTCCGCAAGATGGTGGAGCTCGAGCAGCAGGGCGCGCGCGACTTCTTCGGCGAGCCGGAGTTCGACGTGCGCGACCTGCTGCATGTCACGCTCGACGGCCGCGGCGTCGTCACCTGCCTCGAGGTGGCCGACGTGCAGGACAAGCCGAAGCTCTTCTCCACGTTCATGATGTGGCTGCTCGCCGAGCTGTACCAGACCCTCCCCGAGGCCGGCGACCTGGCGAAGCCGAAGCTCTGCTTCTTCTTCGACGAAGCGCACCTGCTCTTCGACGATGCGTCGAAGGCGTTCCTCGACCAGATCGAGCAGGTGGTGCGCCTGATCCGGTCCAAGGGCGTGGGCGTGTATTTCGTCACGCAGACGCCGAAGGATGTGAGCGAGGGCGTGCTTGCCCAGCTCGGCAACCGCATCCAGCATGCGCTGCGGGCCTTCACGCCCAGGGACGATGCGGCGCTCCGGGCCACCGCGCGCACCTTTCCCAGGACCGCGTTCTACGACCTCGAGGAGACCCTCACCACGCTTGGCGTGGGCGAGGCCGTGGTGACGGTGCTCGACCCGCGCGGCGTGCCCACGCCCGCGGTGGCCACGCGTCTCCGCCTGCCCGGCGGGCGCATGACGCCGCTTACCCCGGCGGAGCTCGAGGCCGACATCCAGTCGTCGGATTTCCTCGCGGCGTATGGCACGCCGATCAACCGCGAGAGCGCGCATGAGATTCTCGCCCGGCGGCTCACGGCGGCGGCCGTGCCGAGCGGTCCGGCGCCGGATGTACCTCCGGCCGAGGCGTCGGCGCGGGGTGGAGGAGTGATCGGCAAGGTGGCGAAAGTGGCGGGCAGCGCCGTGGTGGGTGCGCTGGCTTCGAATATCGGGCGCACGGTGGGCCGGGAACTCGTGCGCGGGCTCTTCGGGATGCTCGGCGCCAGGCCGCCCAGGGGGACGACCAGGCGGAGGCGCTAGACCCCGCCCACCACCAGCAGGGCGTAATTCTTCTTGCCTTTCTGCAGCAGCACGTAGCGGCCGGCGAGCAGATCCGCCGGGCTCAGCCGGCGCTGCGGGTCGGCCTTCGCGCCGTTGACCGAGAACCCGCCCTGCTGCAGCCCCTTCTTCGCCTCGCTCTTCGACGCGGCGAGCCCGGCCGTCACCAGCACATCCACCAGCTCCGCATCGGGCGATGCGATCGAGGTGGTCGGCACCTCGCCGGCCAGCACCTCGAACGTGCCCGCGTCGGCCTGGGTGAGGTCGGCGCCGCCGAAAAGGATGCGGCTCGCCGCGATGACCCGCTGGGTGGTCGCGGCGCCATGGACGCGGGTCGTCACGTCCTCCGCGAGCCGGCGCTGCGCCACGCGCCGGCCGCGGTCCGCGTCGTGCTCGCGCATCACGGCCGCGATGGTGTCGAGCGGGAGGAAGGTGAAGAGCCGGAGGTAACGCTCGACGTCCCGGTCGTCCGTGTTGAGCCAGAACTGGTAGAACCTGTAGGGGCTCGTCCGGGCCGGATCGAGCCAGATGTTGTCGCCTTCGCTCTTGCCGAACTTGGCGCCGCTTGCCGTGGTGATGAGCGGGAACACCAGCGCGTGGGCTGTCGCGCCGTCCTTCTTGGCAATGAGCTCGATGCCGGCCGTGATGTTCCCCCACTGGTCGCTCCCGCCCATCTGGAGCTCCACCTGCATCGTACGGTGGAGATGCCAGAAGTCGTAGGCCTGGATGAGCATGTAGGTGAACTCGGTGAACGAGATCCCCGTCTCCAGCCGCGACCTGACCGACTCCTTCTGCAGCATGTAGCCCAGGGTGAAGTACTTGCCGGTCTCGCGGAGGAACTCCATCAGCGTGAGCCCGGTGAGCCAGTCGGCGTTGTTGACCATGCGGGCCGCGTTGGGGCCGTCGAAGTCCAGGAACTGCGCGAGCTGGGCGCGGATCGCCGCCGCGTTGGCCGCCACCTCTTCCGCGGCGAGCATCGGCCGCTCGGCCTTCTTGCCGCTGGGATCGCCCACGAGGCCGGTCCCGCCGCCCACCAGCACCACCGGCCGGCCCCCGGTGCGCTGGAGCCAGGCCAGTCCCATCACGGGCACCAGGTTGCCGACGTGGAGCGAATCGGCGGTGGGATCGAAGCCCGCATAGGCCGCGATCGGGCCGGCGCCGAGGCGGGCCTCGAGACCCGGGGTCATGTCCTGCAGCAGGCCGCGCTCGATGAAGATGGACAGGAGGTCGGTCATAGCGCGCAACAGTAGCCGCGGCGGGGGCTGGTCGCCAGTCGCCGCCGTCTCTACCTTTTCGCCCATGGCTGTTCCTGGAGCGCGCAGGCTCCGCCGCTGGTGGCACACCCCGCGGGTGCGCAATCGCGTCCTGATCGGCGTGCTGGCCGTCCTGGCCTTCGGTGCCGCCCTGCTCGCCGGCGCCTGGACGCGGGCATGCGTCAACGAAGCCTGCCCCTCCATCGCCGGGCTGACCAATTACGATCCGCAGCAGGCCTCCAAGGTCTACGCCGCCGACGGCCGCCTCATCACCGATCTGGGCGAGCAGCGGCGGACCGTCGTTCCCCTCCGCGAGATGTCGCCGGCGGTGATCGCCGCCTTCCTGGCCACCGAAGACAAGCGGTTCTACCAGCATCACGGCGTCGACTGGCTCCGGTTCTTCGGCGCCATCAAGGCCAACGTGCTCAAGGGTCGCGTGGTGCAGGGCTTCTCGACCATCACCATGCAGCTCGCCGGCAACCTCTGGCCCGAGGACATCAACCGGCGGGATCGCTCGCTCTCGCGCAAGATCCGCGAGGCGCGGGTGGCGATGGAGATCGAGCGGCACTACTCCAAGGACAGGATCCTCGAGCTCTACCTCAACCAGATCAACCTCGGCAACCGCGCCTACGGCGTGGAGGCCGCCTCCCAGCGCTACTTCGGCAAGTCCGTCAAGGATCTCAACGTGGCGGAAGCGGCGATGCTGGCCGCGCTACCCAAGGCGCCGGAGCGCTACAATCCGCGCCGCAATCCCGACCTCGCCGTGATGCGACGCAACGTGGTGATCGGGCTCCTCCGCGACGAGGGCGCGATCACCGCGGAAGAGGCGGAGAAGTGGAAGGCCTACCCCCTCCTGCTGTCCTCGCGCTCGGACTACACCGGCGTCGCGGACTACTTCGTGGAGTACGTACGCCAGCAGCTGAGCACGCGCTTCGGCGCGGACCTGTACCGCGCGGGCCTCAGGATCTACACCACGCTCGACCTCGACATGCAGCAGGCGGCCGAGCGCGCGCTCTCGGCCCAGCTCGAGGCGATCGAGAGCGGCAAGTACGGGCCCTTCCCGCACAAGACCTACCGCCAGTACCTCGAGGCCCGCGGCGATACGCCCGATGGGAACCGCACCACCAGCCCGTACCTCCAGGGGCTCATGGTCACCATCGAGGCGCGGACCGGCGCGATCCGCGCGATGGTGGGCGGCCGCGACTTCGAAGACAACAAGTTCAACCGGGCCATCCAGGGGCTGCGCCAGCCCGGGTCCACCTTCAAGCCGTTCGTCTACTCCGCCGCCATCCGCGCGGGCATTCCCCTCTCGCGGGTGATCGACGACGCGCCGATCAGCCTGGAGATTCCCGGCCAGGACATCTGGGAGCCCCAGAACTACGACAACAAGTTCCTGGGCCCGATGACGCTGCGGCGCGCGCTGTACCAGTCGCGCAACACGGTGGCCATCCGGCTCGGCCTCGAGATCGGCGAACGCGCCGTCATCAGCGAGGCGACGAGCTTCGGCATCACCTCGAGCCGGATTCCGGCCGTGCCGTCGATCTTCATCGGCTCGGCCGACGTGGTGCCGCTGGAGATGATCGCGGCCTACATTCCCTTCGCCACGCTGGGCGTGAAGACCACGCTCACCGCCATCCAGCGCG
>JBMOPM010000259.1:0-2136 GCA_049323575.1 Gemmatimonadota bacterium
GTCGCGCCCGCGCGGGCAGCGGTGCGGAGTGGTTCATGGCGGAGAAGTATGGATGGAAAAGCCCTGCGACGGTACGACGGCAGGAACAGCGGACGAGCGACGGTCCCGCGCGGCAGCGACCCCCGAACGATGTAATCGAAGACGCGCTTTCCCCCGGAACTCCTTACCGTCGCTGCCTGCTACCGCCGTCCCCGCCGCTCCCCTATGGTTTCCTCCGTGCCCCGATCCCTCCTCGCGCTGCTCGTTGCCGCGCTGCTCGGTGCCACGCCCCGGCCGCTCCCCGCCCAGGCCGGCCCTCCGCTGCCGATCGTGAAAAACGGGGCCTGTCTCTTCGTGTGCTGCCGCTACGGCTGGTGGCGGTCGCCCAGCGATTCCATCGTGGTCCGCCGGGAGCCGTTCGACACCCAGCGGGTGGCGTTCGTCCTTCGCAGGAACGAGCGATTCCAGGCCCTCACCGGTCGGGTGTATCTGCTGGAAGGCGGCCCGGTGGTGGTGCGCCAGCCGGTCGCGGTCCGCACCGGCCGGGGCGGGATGCAACGCACCCGGTTCGAGCCCGGCGACACGCTGCTGGTGTTCGACCACGTGGGGATCGGCGCGTACCGCGCGTGGGCCCACGGCCGGATGATGGAAGTCGACGCGTTCTGGGACTACCCTAACGCGCGGGTGGACACCACCCGGACGAAGGCCCACATGCTCCGGTTCCCGCGGATCGAATGGTGGGTCCGGGTGCGCCATCCCTCCGGGCATTCCGGATGGATCCACGTGCCGGAGGGGGTGAAGTTCGGCGGGTTCGATCGGTGTGATTGACTCTTTCATTCCTGGCAGCGTCCCGCAGGTCATTCCGGGCAGAGCGAGGCATCGTCCCGTCCCCCTTGTCGTTCCGGGCTAAGCTGCCTATCCTTAATGGCTTATGTTCGACGAGCTGTCCTCGAAACTGACCGACACGCTGCGCCGCCTTGCGGGACGCGGCGTGCTGACCGAGGACGCCGTCAAGGAAGGGCTCCGGGAAATCCGGCGCATCCTGCTCGAGGCGGACGTGAGCTTCGAGCTCACCCGCGCGTTTCTCGAGCGGGTGCAGGCCAGGGCAGTGGGGGCCGAGGCGCTCAAATCGGTGCGCCCGGGCCAGCAGCTCGTCAAGATCGTCTACGACGAGCTGGTGGCGTTGCTCGGCGAGAAGCAGGCGCCCATCGCGCATGCCTCGGTGCCGCCGACGGTCATCCTGATGGTGGGGCTCCAGGGCTCGGGCAAGACGACCACCGCGGGCAAGCTCGCGAAGCGGCTCAAGCTGGAGCAGAAGGCCCCGTTCCTCGTGGCGGCGGACGTCTACCGCCCCGCGGCGGCCGACCAGCTCGTCACGCTGGGGCAGCAGGTCGGCGTGGGGGTCCACGCCGAGCCGGGCGAGACCGACGTGGTGGGCCTGGTGCGGCGCGGAATCGAGGCGGCCAGGAAGGCGCGGGCGCGCACGGTCATCGTGGACACGGCGGGTCGCCTGCAGATCGACGAGGAGATGATGGCCGAGCTCCGCAGGCTCAAGGCCGCCATCTCGCCGCACGAGATCCTGCTCGTGGCCGACGGCATGACCGGCCAGGATGCGGTGCGGATCGCGCAGGGCTTCCACGAAGCGCTCGGCGTGACCGGCGTGATCCTGACCAAGATGGACGGCGACGCGCGCGGTGGCGCCGCGCTGTCGATCTACGGCGTGACCCGGGCGCCGATCAAGTATGTCGGTGCGGGCGAGAAGCTCGATGCGCTGGAGCCGTTCCACCCGGAGCGGATGGCGGGCCGGATCCTCCAGCAGGGCGACGTGCTCTCGCTGGTGGAGAAGGCGCAGGCCACCCTCGATCAGAAGGAAGCCGAGCGGCTGGCGAAGAAGGTCGTCTCCCGCAAGGGGATGGACCTCGAGGATTTCCTCGCCGCGCTCCGCCAGATGCAGAAGATGGGGCCGCTCAAGAACGTGCTGGGGCTGCTGCCGGGGGGGAACCCGGCGCTGCTCAAGTCCGCCAACGTGGACGACAGACGGCTCAAGCACGTCGAGGCCATCGTGCTGTCGATGACGCCCCGCGAGCGGAAGGATCCGGATCTCCTGAACGGGTCCCGGCGCCTCAGGATCGCGAAGGGCTCCGGGCGCACGGTGCA
>JBMOPM010000260.1:0-2133 GCA_049323575.1 Gemmatimonadota bacterium
CCCCGCGGCTACGTGTGCGTGTACCCGTTCGTGCGCTCCTACGACTGGTATCTGCTGCCAGAGGACGAGCGCCGCACGATGCTTCGCGACCACGGCATGGCCGCCCGCGCCTACCCGGACGTGCGGGCCAACACGGTGTCGTCGTTCGCGCTCGGCGACTACGAGTGGATCCTCGCGTTCGAGGCCGACGAGCTGCACCGCATCGTCGACCTCATGCGCGACCTGCGCGCCACCGAGGCGCGCCGGCACGTGCGCGAGGAGGTCCCGTTCTACACCGGGCCGCGGGTGCCGCTGGCGGAGCTGGTGGCGTCGCTGCCGTAGGGGCACCTGATCGTCCTCTCGCGGTGATCAGGTGAGGCCGGCGTCGTCCTGGTGACGCCGATGTCACCTGAACGAGTCATGGCCCTGGCGGGCCGCCCCGGATGAGTGAAAATGGGGTTGCGTCTCGCCTGGGCGACGTCGTAGTGGATTAGTGCGAACGAGCCTGCACCTGAACGGGACGCTGAGGCCGCCACCAGGTGTCCCGGATTGTTGCCTTGAGCGCGCGATGGATCGTCTTTGCAGCCTGCGGCCTCCCCGGGCGAGTCGTGTCGGTTCGGGTCCTGGGAGGAGCAGGGCATGGACGTGTTCGTGGAGCGGTGCGCCGGCATCGACATCGGTAAGGCGGATCTGAAGGCATGCGTGCGGACCCCGGGGGTGCGCCGGGGCAGCAGGCGGCAGGAGGTGCGCACGTTCTCGACCACGACGGCGGGGCTGCTGCGGCTGCGGGAGTGGCTGGTCGAGCAGCAGGTGAGCCTGGTCGGGATGGAATCGACCGGGGTGTACTGGAAGCCGGTGTTCTATCTGCTCGAAGATGCCGTCGAGTGCTGGCTGGTCAACCCCCAGCACGTCAAGAAGGTTCCGGGCCGCAAGAGCGATGTGTCGGATGCGGCCTGGCTCGCCCAGCTGGTCGAGCACGGCCTGGTGCGGCCCAGTTTCGTGCCGCCGCCGCCGATCCGCTCGTTGCGGGACCTGACCCGCTACCGGGCGGTGCTGACGCACGAGCGGACCCGAGAGGTGCAGCGGCTGCACGCGGTGCTGGAGGACGCCGGGGTCAAGCTCGACTGCGTGGCCAGCGACATCATGGGCGCCTCCGGGCGAGCCATGATCGCTGCGTTGATCCGCGGCGAGCGGGACGAGCGGGTGCTGGCTGACCTGGCCCGCACCAAGCTCCGCCGCAAGATCCCTGCGCTGCGGGAGGCGCTGACCGGGCACTTCACCGACCACCACGCCCTGTTGTGCCAGATGATGCTGGACCGCATCGACGGGATCGATGCCGCGATCGCCCGGCTCGACGCCCAGATCGACACCGAGATGGCCCCGTTTCGGGACACCATCAAGCACCTGATCACGATCCCGGGAGTCGGCAAACGCACCGCCGAGGTGATCATCGCCGAGACCGGCGGCGACATGACCCGGTTCGTCACCCCCGAGGACCTGTGCTCCTGGGCCGGGATGTGTCCGGGGAACAACGAGTCCGCCGGCAAGCACTTCACCGGCCGCACCCGTAAGGGCGACCGGTGGCTGCGCGGCGCGCTCGGTGAGGCCGCCGCCGCCGCGGCCAAGACCAAGAACACCTACCTCGCGGCCCGGTACGCCCGGATCCTGCGCCGCCGCGGCAAGAAGCGGGCGCAGGTCGCCGTCGGCCACACCATCCTGGCCTCCGCCTGGCACGTGATGACCCACGGCGCCGACTACGCCGACCTGGGAGCCGATCACTTCACCCGCCTCGGCAACCCCGACCGACGAGCGCAGCGTCTCATCGCCGAACTCCAACACCTCGGCTACCGCATCGAACCCCCGGCGGCCGCGTGAGGGGTCATTTTCGATGGATCACCGGGAGAAGAAGATGATCAGGTGACCCTCCGGGCTCAGTCCTGCGGCGGGCTCCAGCGGTCGCTGCGCTGCATCCCTGCCGCGCGGCCCTTTCCGGCGATGACGAGGGCCATCTTCCGGGACGCCTCGTCGATCATCTCGTCGCCGAGCATCGCCGCGCCGCGCTTGCCGCCGGCCTCGGAGGTGTACCACTCGTAGGCGTCGAGGATGTTCTCGGCGTGGTCGTAGTCCTCCTGCCGCGGGCTGAACACCTCGTTC
>JBMOPM010000261.1:0-2121 GCA_049323575.1 Gemmatimonadota bacterium
GCTCCACGAGGTTGCTCGCGAACGCCACGTCGAACGAGTCATCCGCGAAGAAGTCCATCTCGGTGACGGACGCGAGATGGGTCTTCACGTCCGGTGCGGCGTACTCGGGGAACCTGGAGAAGACGTCCACGGCGTGCTTGTCGGCCCCCTGGACGTGGTTGATGAAGTTGCAGTAGCCGGCGCCCAGGTCCAGCACGCGCGAGTTGGTGGGGATGTAATGCTTCTGGATCCAGCGCACGACTTCCCGCCAGACGAGATCGCGCCGCGGGTCGTAGCCGAACCGCGTCTTGAAGTACGCATCGTACAGCTCTCCGAGTCCGGCTTTCATGCTCATGAGGTCCTCGCCCGGAGGGCGGTGAAAGCGCGGATCAGCCGCGGAAGAGCGTCCGCCGCGAGATCCGGTAGATGCGCGCGATGCTCGAGCCCGGGTGCAGCACCTGCTGCCGCGCCAGGACGGAGTCGTCTGCCATGTACAGTGCCGCGCCGTTCCGCGCCGCGGCCAGACGCATGCCTGGCGGCGGCGGGTCGCCCGCGCGCTGGAGCACGTAGTTCACCTGGCGCCGCCCGCCCGGCCGATTGGCGTAGTGGAGCCACTGCAGATGCGAGCCGCCGTAGAGTCGGTCCGGGACCTGCCGGCCCGCCTCGGTCGGGAAGAGCTCGTGCAGCAGCTCGGCGGCGCGGAATCCCTCGGGGTTCGATCGATCGTAGCCGCCGATGCGGTCCTCGATCGTCATGCCGACCTCGCGCGCGGCCGTGAACGGCCTGAGGTCGCCGGGGAGGGACGCCCCGGCCGCCACCAGTCCGCCCGCCACCGCCGCCCAGCGATACCGCGCCGCCACGGGCCCCGGTTCCTGCCCGGCGATGCGCCAGTAGACCACCAGCGGGAGTACCATCGCGGGCGCGAAGTAATGGAGCGACACCCGGGCCTGCACAAAGAAGAACGCGAACTGCGCCAGCGCCACGAGCGTCACGGCGCGCGCCACCGGGTCCTGCTTGCGCCAGGCCAGCACCGCCAGCGCCGGTGCGATGCCGCACGGAACGATGACGTAGATGAACCGCTTCCAGTCCGTCCACTGCACTCGGAGGAGCCGTTCGGCGAGCGTGCCCGTGCCGTGCTCCGTGCCGGGCGCGGGAAGCCCCAGCGCGCCGAGCACGGCGGGCCCTGCTCGTTCCGCCAGGAGGCACAGCACGATCATACCCAGGGCCACCGCCGCGGGCCTGAGCGGCCGAGGCCGCACTACGAGCATCGTGGCGCCGAGCCAGAGGGCCACCAGCACGAGCCCGCCGGGCGACGTGGCGTACGTGAGCAGCGCGAAGGCCGCGACCCAGACGAATCGGCCCGTGAGGAACGCCCACGCGAGCCCGAGGAACCAGGCGATGAACAGCGCGTCCGCCGCGCCCGGCAGCGCCAGGTCCGCGCTGTACGGGCTGTAGGTGGCGCTGTAGGCCATCACCAGCGTGAACACCACGAGCCCGATCCAGACCAGCCAGCGATCGGCCGCCCCGCGGGCCGCGCGACCCACGTCGATCAGCGCCACGACGCCCGCATGAACGCCGGCGGCGAGGAACAGGAGAAATGGCAGGCGGACCGATGCCTCGGTCTCGCCGAACAGTCGGAGGAACCACGACAGCGGGTACGACACCAGGAACGTCTTGAGCCCGGGGTAGGTGGCCACACCGCCCGCCTCGGGTGGCCAGAACGGACCCGGCGCGGAGAGCAGCAGCCGGGCCGCCTCGTAGGCGTGGCTGCCGTCTCCGTTGAAGCTTTCCCACAGGAACTTCGGTGCCAGCACGGCGGTGAGCCCGGCCGGGAGGACCAGCATGGCAACGAGGGCATGCCGATCGGCCCGGGAGAATCGGCCAGGCTCGGGGCGCGCCGCGAGAAGACTCGCCGCGAACGCCGCGGCCGCGAGGCCCACCACGAGGAGCCCGAAGGCTCGGCCGCGGAGCGAGACGCCGAAGCCCACCTGGGCGATGGTTGCGGCCGCGCTCACCAGCCCGATGCTCACCGCGAGGCTCCGGAGCACCCAATCGCCCGCACCCACGACGCCGCGGAAGCCGCGCACCAGGAGCAGCCCCGGGGCGAGCAGCAGCACACCGGCGCTGACCGCCACCAGCGGC
>JBMOPM010000262.1:0-2107 GCA_049323575.1 Gemmatimonadota bacterium
GACGCCCAACGGCGAGGTGCCGCCGGCGCTTCGGGCCTTCGGCACGACGGCCCGCATGTCCGATATCGAGGTGGGTCACGCGCTCGGCGCCGGCGTGGATCCGCGGGACATGCCGGCGCGCGTGGCCGCGGTGCGGGCGTTCCAGACGGCCGAGCCGGATGCAGCTGCGGCCTCGCGGATCTTCGCCGCGGTGGGACAGCAGCTCGACTCGGTACTCACGCTCGCCCGGGACGGCGCGGCCGACGCGGCGGGCGCCAAGGCGTTCGATGCCTACATGACCTTCGAGCAGGTGGAGACGTCGGTTCGCGCCAAGAACCCGGCGCTCGCCAACAGCCTCGAGGCCGCATTCGCGGCGTATCGCACGCGGGCAGCGGGCGGCGCCACGACTTCCGAACTGCGCGGCATCCGCAGCCAGCTTGCGTCGCAGCTCGAGATGGCGGAGCGGGTGCTGGGCGACACGCTCTCGCCGGTCAACCTCTTCGTGCAGTCGCTGGTCATCATGCTCCGCGAGGGGCTCGAGGCCATCCTCGTCGTCGGCGCCCTCATGACGTTCCTCACGAAGACGGGCGCGGGACACCGCAAGCGGGACATCCACGTGGGCGTGGGTGCGGCCGTCGCCGCGAGCCTCCTCACGGCCTTCGCGCTCGAGACCGTCTTCCAGCTCACGCCGGGGCGGCGGGAAGCGCTGGAAGGCATCACGATGATGGTGGCCACGGCGGTGCTCTTCTATGTGAGCTACTGGCTCCTGTCGAAGATGGAAGTCGCCAAGTGGACGCACTTCGTGCGGAGCAAGGTGCAGGATGCCGTTACCAGCGGCTCCGCGCTCGCGCTGGCTTCGGCCGCGTTTCTCGCCGTGTATCGCGAGGGCTTCGAGACGGTGCTCTTCTACAAGGCGCTGTTCGTGGCCGGCGGGGTCGGCAGCACGTTCATGCCGGTGCTTTCGGGTATCCTGGTCGGCGCGGTGCTGCTGGTGGGCGTGTACGTGGGAATCAACCGGTTCGGGATGCGGCTGCCGCTCAAGCCGTTCTTCGGCTTCACCAGCGCGTTCCTCTACTACATGGCGTTCATCTTCGCCGGCAAGGGCGTGGCCGAATTGCAGGAGGGCGGGCTCGTCGGGACGACGATCCTTCCGTGGGCGCCCCGCATGCCGGCCCTCGGCATCTACCCGACGGTCGAGTCGCTCGCGGCCCAGGGCGTGCTGCTGGTGCTGGCGCTGGCCGCGCTGGTGTGGACGTTCGGCGTGGCGCCTCGCCTCGCCGCGGCAGGCGAGGCCGCGGCGTCGCCCCGGGAGCACCCCCGCGCCGCCGATGCGGCGAACGAGTCCGCCGCGCTGCCGGAGAAGAGCGAACTCATCCGCGCGCTCGAGCGCATGGATGCCGACCTCGCCGCCGTGCGGGCCGAAGTGGAGCGGATCCGGGACCTCATCGCGGAGCGGCAGCCGACCGCGGGCGCCTGACACCCCGCTCCGATGGCCGGACGCGAGGGGCGCCCCGACGGGCGCCCCTCGTGATGTCTACTCCCCGGTTTCGAACAGCTTGCGCTCCGAGAAGGTCATCGTCTCGCAGGCCGCATCGAGCGCGGCGTACTCGTTGGCGAACTGATGGCGGAAGAGTTCCAGCGCGGTGAGTGATTCCCAGCGGTCGATGGTGAGGTATCGGCCCGGGATGCTCGTCTCGCGGTAGAGTTCGAGGCCGAGGAAGCCCCGAGCCCGCCGGAACAGCGCGGCCCAGGCCCCCGCGGGCCCGTAGTATTGCTCGAAGCGGGCCGCCTGAGCCGGATCGACGTCGTACTGCCAGACGACGAGATACATCGCCGCGGGCTGCCGCGTTCGCCCGATGTCCGGCAGCGCCTCCCCCATCAGTGGCGCTGGATGAGGATGACGCCGGCGATGATCAGGAGCGCCCCCGCCAGCCGCCAGCCATTCATCGCGTGCTGGGCATAGCCCACCCAACCGAAATGGTCGAGCACGAGCGACGCGATCATCTGGCCGGCCACCACGGTCGCGATCAGCGTGGCGGCGCCGAGCCGTGGGGCGAGGACGATGGCGCTGAGGACGTAGACTGCCCCGATCAGCCCGCCGGTCCACTGCCAGGCCGGTACCCGTCCC
>JBMOPM010000263.1:0-4889 GCA_049323575.1 Gemmatimonadota bacterium
GAGGCGCGGCGGTACCCGTCAGCGCGGTCACGACGGCATTGAGCAGTGCGTCGCGCGAGCGAGCGGCCGCCGTGTAGACGGCGTTGGTCACCGAGTTGGTGATCGTCGCCGGCACCACGCCCGTGGTGGAGTCGATGATGGTGGTCGGCAGACCACCGGTCACCTGCGGGGCGTTGCCGAGGATGAACCACGTGCTCACGCCTCCGACGCCCGCATCCGCCACACCGGTCAGGCCGGCGGTGAAGTTGTAGGACCCGTTGATCCAGTTGTTCACGTTCCCGCTGGTGGACGCGATGTTCAGCGTGCCAGCCGTCGGGCTCGCGTAGTCCACCCGGAAGTTGGCCGGGGTGCTGCCCGGCACGACCGTATTCGGGACGAAGCCGATCGGGTAGGTCAGCGTGGCGTTGTCGATTGCCGCGGTGACGACGACGTTCTCGCCGACGTTGGTGTTCGGGCTCTGGTAGCCCGCGTAGTTCGGGCCGGTGCCGACGCCCAGGGTGTCGACGAACGGCAGGGCCGTCTTCGTGGTGGTCGGGCCGGCGCCGAAGCCGAACGTGACGCTGTTGACGCTGCGGTTGGGGGTGTAGACGACCGGCCAGACCTGGACGATCATGCTGCCGACCTTGCCGTCCGTGCCCGGGGTGCCCGGGATGCCCGGACCACCGTACCACACGAGGCCGGTCGCCGACGTGGCGCTGCGCTGCGGCAGGGACACGGTCGCGGCCCAGCCGTCGGTGTTGTTCAGCACGATCTCGTTCGAGTTGATCGAGCTCGGCAGGTTGGCCGTGGCGACCACGTTGGCCTGGTTATAGGCCCGCACGACGACGGGGTACTGGCCGTTCTTGAAGTCGGTCGTGGTGGTGCCCTGCGCCGGCGAGTTGAACGTGTAGGCGGCCGTGTTGATGCTCACGGTCACCAGGCCGCTCGGCGCGGCAAGGTCGATCGGGGCGGTCGGGTTGCTGAACGTCTGGTTGCCCGCCCGCTGAGTGCCGATGAACACGACGACCGAGTCGATCCGGTTGCCGTTCGGCTGGAGGTTGATCACCGCGTCCACCTGCCCCTGCACGTTGGCGAGCGGGGCCGGGGCGCCGGTGGCGCAGCCGGACGGGTTGTTCGTGCCGCAGTTGAGCGCGACGAACGACAGACCGACCGGGTTGGTGCTGACCGGGTTGACGGTCACCGCCGCCGAGGCCGACGGGCCGTTGGCCACCGAGGCGGTCACGGTGCCGCTGCCCGAGGCCGAGGCCGAGGTGGCGAGCGAGCAGCCGGTGGCCGTGGCGGTCACGGTGCCGAGCGACGTGGGCGACACGGAGCAGGTGAAGGCCGTGCCCGCAGGGGTCACGGTGACGCCAAAGACCACCGTCTGGCCGGCAGTCACCGTCGCCTGAGGCGGCGTGATGGAAATCGACGGTGCTGCTGGAGGCGGCTCGGTTACCGTGACGTCGTCACCGCAACCGGCGAGGCCAAGGCCTACGACGCCAGTAAACAGTAAAGAACGAGTTACCCTGTGCATTCACTCCCCCTGGAGAACGATGAGATCCTGCGGTGGTTGATGCGCCCCTTGGCCTACGACTGCAAAAACCCGCGTGCGCTGCGGATCGCAGAAAGCGACCCCAAAGCACTCGCCTGCGCTCGCCTGCTGCGTCGATTCAGGCCCCGTTGCCGGAGCCTGCAAGAAGGTCATCCCGGGTAACATACAGTAACCCATTCCCTCGGTCAAGGGAGGAATCACTTGCGGTACCAAGGACCAAACCCCCGATTCTGAACGACTTGCGACAAAGCGAACGGGTGCTGACGCGCCTCGGATGTCCTTCGACTCCCTCCCCTGCTGCCCGGTCCCCATCCTCATCTCCGCCCTTCCGGTCACCCCGTGGCCGGACCGGGCCCGATGGGTGGGGCGAATGACGCGCGTCCGCCACGCCGGGTGCAAGGCGCATGCCGGAACGGCAGGTGACGGCGCGGTCGATGGGGCACGGGTGGCGGTCAGCGCCCCGGCAGGCACGTCAGCACCGGGCGGTCGGCCCCCCGGACCACCTTGTCGGTCACGCTGCCGAGGAGCAGGCGCCGGACGCCGGTGGCCCCGTGGGTGGCCATCGCCACGAGATCGGCATGGATATCGGCCGCGTGCTCGAGGATGGTCGCGGCCACGCCGATCCCCTGCACCACCTGCGTGCTCACGCTGTGCCCTTGGGCCCTGAGCCGCTCGGCCACGCGGTCGAGATAGACCTGGGCGTCGAGGACGAGCCGCTGATTCAGCTCCCGGTCGGCGATGGCCGGGTAGGCCGTACTGGGCTCGATGATCGGCAGCAGCGGCTCGGCCACGTGCAGCAACGCGATGTGCCCCTGGGTGAGCTGGGCCAGCGTGGAGACCGGCTCCAGCACCGCTTCCGAGACGGTCGAGCGGTCCAGGGGCACGAGAATCCGGCGCAGCGGCAGGGCTTCGGGCGCCCCCGCCCGCTCGCGGGCCCGGATGAGGAGCACCGGCATCGGGAGGTGGCGGAGGAGGTAGTCGGCCACGCTGCCGAGCCAGAACCGGCTCACCGGGCCGCGGCCGTGGGTGGCGAGGATCACGAGGTCCGCCCGCTCCCGCTCGGCGTGCTGCGCGAGGGCCTCGGCGGCCGCGCCCTCCAGCGCCACGGTGGCGATGTCGAGCCGCGTCGTGTCGCGCAGGCGCCGGGCCACCTCGTCCAGGTAGGCAGTCTCGCGGGCCCGCATCTCGGCGTCGGCCTGGACATCGTAGATCGGCACATCCACGGCCAGCGCCACGTTCGGCACCTGATGGTGTACCAGAGCCAGTTGCAGCGTCGCTCCCGCCTGCTCCGCCAGCACGACCGCCGCGGGCAGGGCCTGCTCGGCGAACCTCGAGCCATCCAGGGGCACCAGGATCTTCTTGAACACGGTTCGGCTCTCCCACGTGAGGGCACATCCAGAATCTGGGTGGCCGGGATGGAAGTTGGTATGAAGCAGGCGGGAAACTGGGGGGCCCCGACCTGCCACGATACGGTTCGACTGGAACGAATCGTTACAGCGAGGCTGCAACACGGCAACATCTCCGCGGACCGCGAGGCGACTCGGGCTACAGGGGCACGGTCAGGGTCGCGGTCGGTGCCAGGTGCACCAGCCGGCGCGCCACGCTGGTGCCCAGCATGAGCGACGGGGGGCCGCCGCGGTGGTAGCCCAGGGCCAGGAGGTCGGCGCCGGTGGCAGTCACTTGGGCCAGGATCTCCTCGACCGGGTCGCCCCGGCGGACGATGAGCGCCGGCTGCGGCGGGAAGTCGCGGCGGCGCGAACCGGTCCCGCGCCGCGCGAGGCCTCCCGTCATGGCCTCCAGCCGCTGGGCCAGCCGCGTGCTGCGGCCGCCGGGGAGTCCGGCCGCCAGGTCCGCCGGCTCGCTCGGGATGCGCGGCTCCACGGTGACACCCTGGATCGCGGCGCCCAGGCCGCGGGCCAGATCGCGCGCGACGGTCCACACGGCCAGCCCGCGATCGGTCCCGTCCAGCGCGGCGAGCACCCGGCGCACGGGGGTCCGGCCCTCCGGGGGTACGAACAGACAGGGAATGCGGCTCCGGCGAGCGACGGCATCGGCCGTGTCGCCGACCGCGAGCCGCTCGAGTTCCGGCCGCCGCTTGCGGCCGAGGACGAGGAGATCGGCCTGCCGTTCCTCGGCGAAGCGGGCGATCTCGATGCCGGGCAGACCATAGGCGGCGGCCAGCCCGATACGCTCGGGCCGGGGAAGATCCGGGCCGAGGCATTCCCTCAGGCGGGCGAATTCCTCGGGCTCGCCGGCCGGATCGGCCGGCGGGATGAACGGGGCGAAGCGCACCGGGTGGGGCTCGGCGGTGGGTACGGCGGTGAGCACGGTGAGCCGCGCGGCCAGCGTCGCGGCGAGGTTCCCCGCGACGTGGACCGCGTGGCGCCCCGCGTCCGATTCGTCCGTCGCGACGACGATGTGGTGGACCGGCATGCCGCAGGGACATTCTCCCCGGGGCAGTGAAGGAACGCTGAAAACTGCTCGAAGCCCGATAGCGGCGCCGCACGGACGGGGCTACAATACCGGTCGAGCCATGCCCGACCAGCCCGGACCGCCGTCCGCTCCGCCGATGCCGGCCCCGGCCCCGTGGGCCGGGGCCACGTCGGAGCGGCTGGAGCACCTGCTCAAGGCCAGCCTGCTCTTTGCCTCCGAGCTTTCGCTCGAAGGCGTGCTGCAGAAGGTGGCCGACCTCGCGCTCGACATCATCGGCGCGCGCTACGCCGCGATCGGCGTGATCGCGCCGGACGGGCGGGTGCTGGAGAGCTTCACTACCGCGGGCCTCACGCCGGAGGAGCGGGCGCGGATCGGCGCACCACCCAAGGGCCACGGGATCCTCGGCCTGCTCATCCGCGAGGCGCGGCCGATCCGGCTGCCCGATCTGACGCGGCACCCGGACTCGTACGGTTTCCCGCCCCATCACCCGCCGATGTACACGTTCCTGGGCGTGCCGATCACCGGGCGCCGCGGCGTGTTCGGCAACCTGTACCTCACGGAGAAGCTGGGCGGCGGTCACTTCACCGACGAGGACGAGTACATCGCACTGCTGCTCGCGGCGCAGGCGGCCGCCGCCGTGGAGCACGCGCGCCTGCACGAGGAGAGCGCCCGGCTCATCGAGGAGATCCAGCAACTGCACCGCGCGCGCGAGCGCTTCTTCGCGATGGTGAACCACGAGATGCGCAATGCGCTGGCGGGCGTCTATGGCTGGGCGGAAATGCTGGTGCGCAAGAAGGACCCGGCCACGGTGCCGCGCGCCGCGTTCGAGGTGCTCGACTCGGCCAATCAGGCCATCGCGCTGATCAACGACCTGCTCGACCTGAGCCGGCTCGATGAGGACCGGCTGCAGCCGCGCAACGAGGCA
>JBMOPM010000263.1:4899-26547 GCA_049323575.1 Gemmatimonadota bacterium
GCGCTCGCTGCCGAGCTGCCCCGGGCCGAGACCGACCCGCACCGCGTGGAGCAGATCCTGGTGAACCTGCTCACCAACGCGATCCGCTACGCGCCCGCGGACAGCGCGGTCCGGCTCGAGGTGATGGCGGAGGACGGACAGATCTACTTCCGCGTGCGCGATGACGGCCCCGGGGTGCCCGCCGCGGATCGCGAGCGCATCTTCGACATCTACATGACGAAGGGCACCGGCGAGGACCGCACCGCCGGGCTCGGGCTGCCGCTCTCCCGGCGGCTCGCGCGGCTGCTCAAGGGCGACCTCTGGATCGAGGACCCCGGCGATCGGCCCGGCGCGAGCTTCGTGCTGCGCCTTCCCGCCCTGATCGCGGGAACGGACGTCTACGGCGCGAGCCCCGGCGAGTCACCAGCCCGCTGATGTGAAGAAAGGTTCATGAAGGCTTTGGCGGCGATTCAGCCGCCCCCTCACAGGTTCCCTCCCATGAAAATCCTCGTCGTGGAAGACGACCGGAAGGTCGCGGGGTTCATCGAACAGGGGTTGAAGGAAGAAGGGTACGTCGTGGACGTGGCCTACGACGGCGACGAGGCGACGATGCTCGCCTCGGTCTATGACTACGACGTGATCCTGCTCGACGTGGTGCTCCCGCGGAAGAACGGTTTCCAGATCGCCACCGAACTCCGCCGGGAAGGCAGGAAGACGCCGATCCTGATGCTCACCTCGCGCGACGCCGTGGAAGACGTGGTGCGGGGGCTCGATGCCGGCGCGGACGATTACCTGGCGAAGCCGTTCCGCTTCGAAGAGCTGCTGGCCCGGGTGCGGGCGCTCGTGCGGCGGGGCGGCGCGGAGCGGATGGAGATTCTCAAGTACGGCCCGCTGACGCTCGACCGGCTGCGGCATCTCGCGACGGCGAACGACACCCGGCTGGACCTCACGCCGAAGGAGTTCCAGCTCCTCGAGTACTTCCTGCTGCACCCCGAGCAGGTGGTGCGGCGGACGCAGTTGCTGGAGAAGGTGTGGGACATGCACTTCGATCCGGAGAGCAACGTCGTGGACGTGCACGTGGGCAACCTGCGGCGCAAGCTGCTCCGGGCGGTGGGCCGCAACTACCTGCAGACGGTGCGCGGCGTGGGCTTCTGCCTCCGCGAGCCGCCCGCGGCAGATCCCGCCACGGCGGAGGCCACGCGGCAGCATTCGGCGTGACGGCTGCCGCGCACGCGCCGCCGCGTCCGCGGTGGGCGGCCGCGATCCTTCCCGCACTGGCTCTGGTTTCCATCGGCGCCGGGCTTGCCCTCCAGGGCAGCCCGGCGTTGTCGTCGTGGTCCCATGGGGTGTGGCAGGCGGCGCTGGTCATCACCGGGTTTCCGGTGGTGTGGCGGACGCTCGCGGGCGTGTTCCGGCGGCATTTCGCGTCGGACGTGGTGGCGTCGCTCGCCATCGTCACGGCGGCCGCCATCGACCATCCGTTGCCCGGGCTGATCGTGGTGCTGATGCAGACCGGCGGCGAGGCCCTCGAGCGCTACGCCGAGGGTCGCGCGTCGGAAGCGGTCCGCGCGCTCGAGGCCGCGGCGCCGCGGCGAGCGGTCCGGCAGATCGCGCCGGAGGGCCAAGGGCCGGGATCGCAGCAGCAGCGCTGGGAGGACATCCCGGTGGAGCAGGTCCGGGTGGGGGACGTGCTGCTGGTGCGGCCCGGGGAGCTGATCCCGTGCGACGGGGTGGTGATCGACGGCACGTCGGACGTGGATGTCTCCCGCCTCACGGGCGAGCCGGTGCCGGTGAGCGCGCGGCCCGGCACGGTGCTCCGGAGCGGCGCCCTCAACGGGGCGGGCCCGCTGGTGCTCCGGGCCACGGCCGTGTCCCGCGACAGCCTCTATGCGCGGATCGTCGAGCAGGTCCGCACCGCGCAGGCGAGCAAGTCGCCGCTGCAACGGTTGGCGGACCGCTATGCCGTATGGTTCACGCCGCTCACGCTCGCGGTGTGCGGGGCGGCGTGGCTCGCGTCGCACGACCCCGCCCGCGTGCTCGCGGTGCTGGTGGTGGCCACCCCGTGCCCGCTCATCCTCGCGACACCGGTGGCCGTGATCGGCGGGATGAACCGCGCCGCGCGCCACCAGATCATCATCCGGCACGGCGGCGCACTGGAGCACCTGGGGCGGGTGCAGGTGGCGGTGTTCGACAAGACCGGCACGCTCACGGTGGGCCGGCCGCGGGTGTCCCGCGTCGAGCCCGTGGCCCCCTTCGCCGACCACGAGGTTCTCCGGCTGGCGGGGGCCGTGGAGCAGCGCTCGAGTCATCTGCTGGCACGCGCGCTGGTGGACGAGGCGCACCGTCGCGGGCTCCGGCTGCCCGAGCCCGCCAACGTGATCGAAGCGCCCGGCCGCGGCGTGCACGGCGTGGTCGACGGCCGCGTCGTGACGGTGGGGGCCTTCTCGTACATCACCGAGCTGCACCCGGCCACGCGGGACGCGCTGGATCGGTTCCAGGCAACCGGCCCGGCGCTCCGCGCCTGGGTGGCGGTGGACGGGCAGCCCGCGGGCATGGTGGAGTACGCCGACATGCTGCGCCCGGGCGTGGACCAGGTCTTCGCCGACCTGCACCGCCTGGGCGTGCGGCGCACGGTGCTGCTGTCAGGCGATCACGTGGCCAACGTGGAAGCCGTGGGCCGCGCGCTCGGCATCGACGAGGTGAAGGGCGACCTGCTGCCCCAGGACAAGGTGGCCGTGGTGCACCGGCTGATGAAGGAAGGGTTGCGCGTGCTGATGGTGGGCGACGGCACCAACGACGCGCCCGCGCTGAGCAGCGCGACCGTGGGCATCGCGCTCGCGGCGGGAGGCGGCGGCATCACCGCCGAGGCAGCGGACGCCGTGATCCTGGTCGATGACCTCCACCGGGTGGCGGAAGCCATCCGGATCAGCCGGCGCACGCTCCGCATCGCGCGGCAGAGCATCTGGGCGGGGCTCGGCCTGAGCGGCGCGGCCATGGCGCTGGCGGCGCTGGGCCACATCCCGCCGACGGCGGGGGCGCTGCTTCAGGAAGCGATCGATGTGGCGGTGATCGTCAATGCGCTCAGGGCGGGGCGGTGAGCGGCGCGATCTTCACGATGAAGAACCCTTCATGGACGCCGCGAAACCGCTTCACACAGGCACGTCATTTTTCGCCCGCATCATGCCCGGAATGCTGCATGTGGGACTCCGTCCCCGGGAGATGGCGGTGGCCTGGCGTCAGCCCGTAGCGGGCGCCGACGGCCCACGCGCCCGCCACGAAGACCAGGGCGGCCACGGCCCGGCGCGCCGCGAGGCTCCGCGGCAGCACGCGCCGGAATCCCACCGCCAGCGCGCTCAGGGCCGGTATCGTGCCGGTGCCGAAGGCGAGCATGGCCAGGGCGCCCGCGAGCGGGCGGCCCAGGGCCACGGGCACGCTCAGGGCCGAGTAGACGAGGCCGCACGGCAGGAGGCCGGTGGCGAGGCCGAAGGCGTAGCGCCAGCCCAGGCCCTCGTGCCGGGCGATGCGAGCGGAGATCCGCGCGAGACCCGGCACCGCGAGGTGCGGTTCCCGCACCACGCCAGCCAGACTCAGCGCGAACCACGACAGAAACAAGAGCGCGATGACGGCGGTCACGACGGGCGGGCCCGGCAGGACGGCGCCCACGCCCGCGGCCGCCGCGCCGAGTATCGCATAGGTCGTCAGGCGACCCGCGTGCCAGGCCGCGAGGCCGCCGCGGGGCCGGCTGCAGCTGGACGCGAAGCCGCCGCACATGGCGAGGCAGTGGGGCGTCCCCGCGAGGCCGGCCAGCAGCGCCCCGATCAGGACGCCGGTCATGCCCCCCACCCGGCGCGCCGCGTTGTCCGTACCCTGTTCCGCATGGGAGAACGGCCCCGGTGAGTCACACCCCTGTACCCTCGGCGGCTCGGCCCGCCTACGACGACGACATCGTCAAACTGTTCTTCGGCGCCACCGTGCTCTGGGCGGTGGTGGGCATGCTGGTCGGCGTGTTCATCGCGCTCGAGCTGGCCTGGTGGCCGGCCAACGCCGGCATCCCGCAGCTCACGTTCGGGCGCATCCGGCCGCTGCACACCAACGCGGTCATCTTCGCCTTCTGCGGCAACATCTGCTTCCTCGGAATCTACTACTCGATGCAGCGGCTGCTGAAGACGCGGATGTGGAGCGACACGCTGTCGCGGATTCACTTCTGGGGCTGGCAGCTCGTCATCGTGGGCGCGGCACTCACCCTTCCGCTGGGGCTCACCCAGAGCCACGAGTACGCCGAGCTCATCTGGCCGATCGACTGGCTGATCACGGCGGTGTGGATCGTCTTCGCCGTCAACTTCTTCGGGACGATCGCGATCCGGAAGGTGGGCCACCTGTACGTGGCCATCTGGTTCTACATGTCGTTCGTGATCACGATCCCGGTGCTGCACATCGTGAACAACCTGCAGATCCCGGCGACGCTCACGCGATCGTATCCGGTCTTCGGCGGGCTCACGGACGCGCTGGTCCAGTGGTGGTACGGCCACAACGCGGTGGCGTTCTTCCTCACGACGCCGTTCCTCGGGCTCATGTACTACTTCCTGCCCCGCGCGGCCGAGCGGCCGGTGTACAGCTACCGGCTGTCGATCATCCACTTCTGGTCGCTGGTGTTCATCTACATCTGGGCGGGCCCGCATCACCTGCTCTACTCCGCGGTCCCCGAGTGGGCGCAGACGCTCGGCATGGTCTTCAGCATCATGCTGCTGGCGCCGTCGTGGGGCGGCATGATCAACGGCCTGCTCACGCTCAAGGGCGCGTGGGACCGGGTCCGCACCGACCCGATCCTCAAGTTCATGGTCGTGGCGGTGAGCTTCTACGGCATGGCGACGTTCGAGGGCCCGCTGCTCTCGATCCGCGCGGTGAACGGGCTCGGGCACTTCACCAACTGGATCATCGGCCACGTGCACAGCGGCGCGCTGGGCTGGAACGGCATGCTGACGTTCGGGATCCTCTACTGGGTCTTCCCGCGGCTCTGGGGCAAGCCCGTGGCCCGGCCGGGCTGGGTCACGACCCACTTCTGGATCGCCACCACCGGCATCGTGCTGTACACGGTGTCGATGTGGGCGGGCGGGTTCACCGAGGGTCTCTTCTGGCGCGCCCTCGATGCCAACGGCCAGCTCAAGTATCCCAACTTCGTCTCGATCGTCGAGAAGCTGGCGCCGTTCTACTGGATACGCCTGGTGGGCGGAACCCTCTACCTCTCCGGGGTCGTGCTCATGACGATCAACTTCATCCTGTCCGCCCGCGCGACGGCGCCGGCCCGCACGCCGGCGGTCAGCGCGCCGGCGGCCGCCTGAGCCCGAGGGAGCCGACGATGACGACCCACGGCCACGAGAGCTGGCACCGGCGGGTACTCGAAGCCCGCGGCGGCACGATGGCCATCTTCACCGCGATCGCGATCTCGATCGGCGGGCTGGTCGAGATCATCCCGATGTTCAGCGCCAAGGCGGGCCCGGAGCCGCTGCCCGGCGTCACCCCGCTCACGCCGCTCGAGGTGGCGGGCCGCGACATCTACGTGCGCGAGGGCTGCTTCACCTGCCACTCGCAGTGGATCCGCCCGACCCGCGCCGAGATCCTGCGCTACGGCGAGTGGACCCGCGCCGGCGAGTACGTCTACGACCATCCCTTCCTGCTGGGCTCGCGCCGGATCGGCCCCGACCTGCAGCGTGTGGGCGGCAAGTATCCGGACGCGTGGCACTATCAGCACATGAAGGACCCGCGGAGCACCTCGCCGGGGAGCATCATGCCGGCGTATCCGTGGCTCTACCGGGCCAAGGTGGACCCGGCGGAGGTGGCCGCGACGGTCCGCACGCTCCGCAAGGTGGGCGTGCCCTACACCGACGATGATGAGGCCCGGCTGGCCGAGCGTCTGCGGGCCCAGGGCGAATCGATCGTGGCCGGCCTCAGGACCGGCGGGTTCACCGCCGAGCCGGACGACGAGATCGTGGCCCTTATCGCGTACCTGCAGCGCCTGGGCAAGGACGGCCGGGCGGCCATCCAGGCCGGCGCGACCCGGCCGGCGGCGGCCCCATGAACCCGCTCCTCCGCGAAGCCGCGGACTCGGTGCGCTACGGCTGGGTCCTCGGCATCATGACGGTGGTGTTCCTGGGCTGTTTCGTGGCGTGGGTGTGGTGGACCTGCACGCCGCGCAATCGGCAACGCCTGGAGGAGGCGGCGCGGCTGCCGTTCAGCGACGGAGGCGATCTGTGAGCACGAAGGAAATGAACCGGGTCCTGGGCCACGCGGACGAGAGCGACGGGATCGAGGAATACGACAACCCGCTGCCCAACTGGTGGGTGGGGCTCTTCTACGCGACGATCATCTGGGCGGCCGTCTACGGCACGTACTACCACTTCATCGGGAAGAAATCCTATGCCAAGGACCTCGCCGCCCAGATGGCGGAGGCCGAGAAGCGGTGGCCGCACACCAACGAGCTGGCGAACGTGGAGCTGACGCCGGCCAACATCGCCGCCGGCGAGGCCATCTTCCAGACCAACTGCGTGGGGTGCCACGGGGCGGACCTGCACGGCGGGATCGGGCCCAACCTGGTGGACACGACCTGGATCCACGGCAGTTCGCCCGATTCGATCGTGTCGGTCATCACCCACGGCGTCAGCGCGAAGGGCATGCCGACCTGGGGCCCGATTCTCGGCAGCGAGAAAATCGGGCAGGTGGCGGCCTACGTGATCTCGAAGGGGCAGGCAGCGCAGTAGGCCGGCGGACGGACGGTCCGCCGGGGGAAAGGCAGGAGCATGATCGGGTTGCTGCACAAGCTGGGTTTCGCCGAAGGGGCGCGCGCGTGGGTGTATCCGCAGTCGATCCGCGGGCGCTTCCAGCGGCTGCATCGACTGAGCGGCTGGATTCTCCTCGCCATCCTGCTCGGCGTGCCGTGGATCCGCCTGGGGGGGCATCCGCTGCTGCTGTTCGACATCGCGGACCGGCGGCTGTACGCGTTCGGGGCGATCTTCACCGCGGCGGACGCGATTCTCGTCCTGCTCCTGCTGCTCACGCTGGCCTTCTCGCTCTTCTTCTTCACCTCGCTCTTCGGGCGGCTGTGGTGCGGCTACGGCTGCCCGCAGACGGTGTTCCTCGAGGAGCTCATCCGGCCGATCGAGAAGTGGATCGAGGGTGACCGGAACGTCCGCATGCGGCGGGACGCCGGCCCCCTCACGGCCGACCGGGTGCGGCGCAAGCTGCTCAAGTGGGCCGCCTTCGCGCTCATCGCGGGCGTGGGCGCGATGTCGATGACGGGCTATTTCGTTCCCGCCGAAGCGCTGTGGACCGGCCAGGCACCGGGGTTCGCGTATGCCGCCACCGCGCTCAACGCGGCGGTGGGGTTCCTCGACTTCGCGTGGTTCCGCGAGCAGTTCTGCATCTACGTCTGTCCCTACGCCCGTTTCCAGAGCGTGATGACGGACGCCCACACGCTGCAGATCACCTATGATCGGGCGCGGGGCGAGCCGCGGGGCGGACCGGACGCGAAGAAGGACGGGCGCTGCGTGGCGTGCAATCTGTGCGTGACCGTCTGTCCCACGGGCATCGACATCCGCAACGGCTACCAGCTCGAGTGCATCGGCTGCGCCCGCTGCATCGATGCCTGCGACCAGGTGATGGGCAGGCTGGGGCATCGCGGGCTCGTCGTCTACACGACCGAGGCCGAGACCCGGGGAGAGCCGCGCCGGATCCTCCGGCCGCGGCCGCTCGTCTATGGCGGGCTGATCAGCGCGTTCGTGGTCGCCGCAGCGGTGATCGTGACCCGGCACGTGAGTTTCGAGGCGGAGCTGGTGCGGAGCCCGGGCTCGACGTTCGTCATCGACACCGATGGCGCGGTGCGGAACACGTTCCTGCTCACCATCGCCAACAACGATCCGCATCCGGAGCCCACGGCGTACACCGTGTCGGTCCACGGGCTGCCCGGCGCCGAGCTGGTGGCGCAGCCGATCGTGCTCAAGTCCACCGAGGATCGCACGGTGCCGGTGGTGGTGCGGATCCCGCGCGACGACGGGCCGGCGCGCGCCATTCCGTTCCGGGTCGAGGTCGCGTCGCCGCGCGAGCAGCGCACCATCCACGCGACGTTCATGACGCCAGGCCACCGGCAGGATGAGGCAGAGGAGCGACCCCATGGCCGAGAGTAGCCGGCGCTGGCCGATCGGGATCATCGCCGCGTTCGTCGTGGTGATCCTGGTCAACATCGTGTTCGTCTGGGTGGCCATCCACGGGCGGGATCCGGTTGTCAGCAGCTATCAGACCGAGCCCCGCTGACGCGGCGGTCGCGGCTCCCGGCCCGCGACCCGCGACGGCGCGTTGCCCCCACTGCGGCACCGCGGTCGAGGGCGCGGAGGACGCGTACTGCTGCGCCGGCTGCGAGGCCGCGGCCGCGATCATCCGGGGCGCGGGGCTCGAGCGCTGGTACGTCGAGCGGGAGGACTACGCGCCGCGGCCCGAACCGGTGGGCGGCGCGTGGGCCGCGGTGCCGGTGGAGACCACCCCCGACGGCGCGGCGTGCGCGCGGCTCGTGGTGGATGGCCTGCGTTGCGCGTCGTGCGTCTGGCTCACCGAGCAGGTGCTCGAGCGCACGCCGGGCGTGCGGCAGGCCACCGTGAGCTACGCGACGGGCCGCGCCTCGCTCACGTGGGACCCCGCCGTCATCGATCTGCCGGCCCTGGCCCGCCGCATCGCCGCGCTGGGTTACCGGCCGCGGCCGCGCGGCGCCGAGCGCGCCCCCGATCGCGACCTCATGCTGCGCCTCGGCGTGGCGGTGTTCGCCGCGCTGAACATCATGGGGTTCGCCGCCGCGGTGTACGCCGGCTGGTGGGACCCGATGGATCCGGCGTGGGCGGCCCTGTTCCGCTGGGCCACGCTCACGCTCGCCACGCCCGTGGCGCTCTGGTGCGCATGGCCGTTCTACGCCGGCGCCTGGACCGGCCTCCGCCACGGCAAGCTGCACATGGACCTGCCGGTGAGCCTGGGCGTGGCGATCCTCTACGGCCACGGCTTCGCGGCCACGCTGGCCGGCAGCGACGGCTACCTGGACTCGATGGCGATGCTGGTGGCGCTGCTGCTCGCGGGGCGGCTGCTCGAGTCGCGCGGGCGGCGCCGCGCGGTCGAGGCCGCCATGTCGCTGGCGGCGACGGCGCCGCGGAGCGCCCGCAGGGTAACGAATCCCGATCGCGGCGGCCCGGGCGGCGCAGCCGGGGGGGAACGGGTGGAGGTGGTCGAAGCCGATCGGCTGGTGCCGGGCGATCTCATCGACGTGGGCGCGGGCGAGGACGTCGCGGCGGACGGCGTGGTCGTCTCGGGCGAAGCACACGTGCGGATGGCGCTGCTCACCGGCGAAGCCGAGCCGGTGCGTGTCGCGGCGGGCGGCCGGGTGGTGGCCGGGGCGGTGCTGGACGACGGCGCGCTGACGGTGCGGGTCGAGGCCGTGGGCCAGGAGACGATGCTCCAGCGCATGGCCGCACAGCTCGAGGCCGCGGCCGAGCGCGCCGCGAAGCCCACCGCGGCCGACCGGATCGCGCCGTGGTTCACCGCGGCGACCCTCGTGGTCGCGACCGCCACCTTCCTGGGCTGGCTGGCGGCGGCCGGGCTCGACACGGCGCTCACCCGCACGGTCGCCGTGCTGGTGGTCGCCTGCCCCTGCGCCATCGCCCTGTCCCAGCCGCTCGCCTCGGCGGCGGGCCTGGGCGCCGCCGCGCGCCGCGGCCTGCTGTTCCGATCGTCGGACGCCCTGCTGGAGCTCACCGACGTGGACACCGTCGCGCTCGACAAGACCGGGACCGTAACCAGTGGCGACCTCAGGGTAGTGGACGCGGACGACATGACGCTGCGGATCGCCGCCGGCCTCGAGCGGTACAGCAGTCACCCGGTCGCGCGGGCGATCCTCGCGGAGGCCAGCCGGCGTGGCATTCCGCTGCCCCGGGCCACCGCGGTCAAGGAGACCCCGGGCCTCGGCATCGAGGGCATCGTGGACGGCGACCGCTGGCGGATCGGGACCGGCGGTCCGGGCGCCGTCGTGCTGGAGCGCCCGGAGGGAGAGGATCGCCGCGTGATCCGGCTGGCCGATGCGGCCCGGACGGACTCCCGCGCGGCGGTCCGCGCGCTCGAGGCCGAGGGCCTCGCCGTCGTGATGCTCACCGGCGACCATGCGGACGTCGCCCAGCGCATCGCGCGCGACGCCGGGGTCCGGCACGTGCTGCCCGCCCTGGAGCCCGAGGCCAAGGCGGAATGGATCCGCCGCCGGCAGAGCGAAGGACACCGCGTGCTCTTCGCGGGCGACGGGATCAACGACGGGCCCGCGCTGGCCGCGGCCGATGTCGGCGTGGCCATGGGCACGGGCGCCGCGAGCAGCCTGCTCGTGGCCGACGGCGTGATCTCCGAGCCGTCGGTCGCGCCGCTCGTGGCGGGCATCCGGGCAGCCCGCGCGTGCCGGCGCACCATCGCGTCCAACCAGCGGCGTTCGCTGATCTACAACGTGCTCGCGGTGGGGGCCGCCATCGCCGGCTGGATCAACCCGCTCGTGGCGGCGGTGCTGATGCCGCTCTCCAGCGGCATCGTCATCTGGGGAGCGGCACGGGTGGAGGCCACCGTGGCGCGAGCCGAACGGGGGACGAGGTGAGAGCCATCCTCTTCCTCCTGCCCGTGGCGCTCGCGCTCGGCGGGCTGTTCGCCGTCCTGTTTCTGCGGGCGGTCAAAGAGGGTCAGTTCGACGATCTGGATGATCCGCCGAAGCGGATGCTCAAGGATTGACGCCAGCCGCCATCCGTCGTCCATCATCCGTCATCGGTCGTCGCCTTCACCCGGCGTCGCCGCCTGCACGGCGCCAGGCCGGATCTCCTCGTGCCGGATCCGGCCGCCCGCCAGGGCCGTCCACGCCATCAGCGCGGCACTCGCCGCCAGGAACGCGGTGGCCGCGTACGCGACGACCGGCCTGACGTCTCGCCCGCCCCGCGCGGTGACCACCCCCGCCAGCGCGATCACGCCCGTCACCATCAGGACGATCACCGCCGTTTCGCCGCGCTCCTCGTGCTCATGCACCATGTCCTCGTCGAACCACGCCGCCTTCTCGACCTGCTCCTCGGCGTCTTCGCCCGTCTTCTTGACGACGGGCGCGGCGAGGGCGAGCAGCACGGTCAGGCCGAGCCCGGTGAGCAGCACGTCGCGGGAGCGCCGCACCACCCCCCAGAGCATGATCAGCAGCACGAGCCCCGTCCCGATGACGGGGAGATGATTGAGCATCAGGTGCAGGTGGGTCGCGGACAGATCCATGTCGCCATCTCCTGGTCGGATACCCTGCGCTCGGCAGAGTCGCTGCGCCGGCCCGCGCGGGCCCGAAGAGTCCCGGCGCTCGATGCCCGGCGCTCACGTACTCTACACGCGGCGGATGAAAGCGGGATGAATCGCGACCGGGCGCCGGATGAGGGGGTACCAGAGGGCCTTGATGACTGACGGCCGGTACCGGCGCCAAAGGAAGTCCCGCGCGTCGCTCGCGGCGGAGAGGCGCTGGAGGAACCGGCAGTAGCCGGCATCGCCGAGGCGCTCGAACCACCAGCGGTTGACCAGCGAGGTCACCATCAGCCCCCGGAAGCGCCGCTTCCAGTCGCGGTCGTAGCGCTCCGGCCGGCCATCGAGGACGGCCCTGGCCGCGAGGTGACCGGACACCATCGCGGCGCGCATGCCGAACCCCCACAGCGCATCCTGGAAGCCCGCGGCCTCGCCCGCGTACAGCACGTTGCCGCGCCGCGCGGAGCGCGGGAGCCGCACCACGCCTGTACCGCCATAGGGTTCCGGTTCGTCCATGCGCAGACCGACGCGCCGCTCGAAGAACTCCACCGTGCGGTCGAGGTAGCGCTGACGGTGGCGCAGATCGGAGAAGAGGCAGGTGGCGACGGTTCCGCTGCCGCCCGCCACCACCAGATAGGCGTAGCCCTTGGGGGCGAGCCGATCGGTGACCGCGCCGTAGACGCCGTCGGGCAGTCCGCTCGAGCGGAACACGTAGCCGGAGACGATGGCGTAGGCGCCGCGAGGCCCGGTGGCGACGATCCCGCCCTGCGGCAGCTCGGCGCGGGCCTGGCCGAACCGGAGTTCCGCGCCGGCGGCGAGCGCCTGGCGCTTGAGCGCGGCGTCCAGGGTATCGCCGCCCGGGCCGCGGCGGACCATGTAGAAGAGCGGCTGCGAGGCGCGGTACGCGTACTCCCGCTCCTTCGCGTCGTAGATGGTGGCCTGGTGAAAGGTGCCGACCGTGAAGTCGGGATCGATGCCGATCGCTCTGAGCTCGTCCAGCGCGTCACCGCGGGTGGAGTAGTTCTCGATCCCCTCGTGGTCGCCGTGAAAGCGCCGGCCGACGTCCGCGCGCCGCTCGTAGACGATCGCATGCCGTCCCGCCCGGGCAACCGTGATCGCGGCGGAGAGACCGGCCAGGCCCGCGCCGAGGATCTCGACGGGCGCGTCCGGCGCGCCGGGCGGGGCGCGGCTCACGCGCGGGGCCGACCGGCGCCGGCCGAAACCCGCGCAGCGTCAGGCGGCGCGGCGGTGACGATACGCGTCACGGGCGGCGACCACCGCGTCCAGCAGCGGCGCGGGATCGAAGCGCACGGGGTCGGTGCACGGCAGGCCGGTCTCCTGCGACGCGCGATCGCAGGCCGCCCGTGCGGCGGTGTCGTCCAGGCCGACGGTGTTCAGCGACACCGCGATCACCTTCGTGGGATGCACGGCCGATCCGAGCGACTCGTACCAGCGCACGTAGTCGGTGAGCGGCGGGATTCTGAGCCAGGCCGATGGGCGATAGTCGCCGATGAACTGGCGCGTGGCCTGATGGCAGAGGATGAGGCCGTCGGGACAGGAGCCGTGCAGCAGGCCCAGGGTCACGCCGGAATAGCCGGGATGGTTGATGCTGCCCTGCCCCTCCACCAGTACGACGTCGGCGTCTCTCGCCCCCTGCAGCGTAATCTGCTCGGCCGCGCCGGCGATGAAATCGGCGGCCACCGCATCCACGGCGATCCCCCAGCCGGCGATCATGATGCCGGTCTGTCCGGTGGCAACGAACCGCGCCCGGAGTCCCCGCGCTTCCAGCCCGCGAATCAACTGAAGCTGGGAGGTCATCTTGCCCACGTTGCAGTCGGTGCCCACCGTGAGCAGCACGTAGGCCTCCACGTCCTTCGCGGCCCCCGACGCCACCGGCAGGTCGGCCGGCGGCCGGCGCAGATCGTGCAGCCGGCGCTGATGGACCCGCGCCCGCTCGGCGAGCATCGGATCGTCGCCGAGGAAGGTGTGCAGGCCGTTCCAGATATCGCAGCCGGCGTCCAGCGCCTGCGCCAGCCCCGTGCGCCACTCCTCCGGCAGTCGCCCCCCGACCGGCGCGATGCCGATCAGCACCGCGTCCGGCCGGAGCGCCAGTCCTTCGGCCATCGTGGCCACGACCGGGATGGCGCCACCAAAGCCGAGCACGTCCTCGACGGTGCGGCCGGCGTGTGCCGCGTCGATCACGCCCACCACGCGTTCCGGCATGTAGCGAATGACGGCGTTGGCGGTCTTGGAGGTCATCGGGCCGAAGGCGCCGTCGGCGAGGATGAGGAAACGGGAATTGTGCATGGGGAGATGATGGTGGACGCTATCGACTCTCCGCGGTCGTCATCCGATCCGCGGTTCACGGTCAGCATCAATGGTCGACGGTTCGGGGCCGACGGTCAACGGTCGACCGGCGGTTCTTCCTCGTGCACCAGCTCGGCGTCGGTGACCTCGGCGGTCTCGCCGGCCCTCTTGTCGCCCGCCCCCTTGCCGAGCTGCCTCGACTGGGTGCCGCCGGCGCCGAGGAGCCCCATTCTGGCCTTGAGCTCGAGCAGTTGCTGGTCGGAGCTGCCCTTGTACTCCAGTTGCTCGAACTGGCGGAGCAGCCGGTCGCCGGAGAACTCCTCCTGCAGCTCGGCGGCGGCGAGCGCCCGCCGCTCCGTCTGCTCGATCTTCTCGCTCATCCGCTCGAACGATTCGAAGGCGCTCCGGTCCGAGAGCCCCGACATCGTCTCCTGGATGCGCTGCTGGGCCTCGGCCCGCTTGGCGCGGGCGATGAGGATGTTCTTCTTCCGCTTCGCCTCTTCGATCTTGTCGGCCAGGGTGCGGAGCGACTGCTTCAGCTGGTCGGTCTCGGCCTTGTGCTTGAGCCAGGTTTCGTGCAGCGTCTGCGCGCCCTGCAACGCCTCGTTGTAGCGGCCCAGCGCCTGCTTCGCGAGGTCGTCGCGCCCCTCCTGCACGGCCAGCATGGCGCGGCGCTCCCAGTCCTCCGCCTGCTTGCGGAGCGCCTCGGCGTCGGCCTGGAGCTTCTTCTCGTCCGCGATGGCGGCGGCCACCTGCTGCTTGGCCTTCGCGAGCTGGCTCTTCATGTCCAGGATGAGCTGGTTCAGCATCTTCTCCGGGTTCTCGGCCCGGGAGATCAGGTCGTTGATGTTGGACCGGATCATCGTGGACAGCCGATCAAAGATCCCCATGGGACGTCACCCCTGCCGGTAGGCGGCGAGAGCGCCCAGGTGGGTCGCCAGCGCCAGCGTGATGGAATCGAAGCTCGCCTCGAACTCGGCATAGTCGAGGCTGGCCAGCTCGAGCGTGTCCGTGAGCACGATGTGGTCGCCCTCCAGCCCATAGGAGCCGTGGACCAGCTCGCGCGCGTTGTATTCGAGGAGCTGGCGGAAGAGCTCGGACCGGCGCGGCTCGCTCTTCGGAACCTCCATGACGCGGACGCGGAGGATCACGACGGGCGGCGCGTAGTTCACCACCACCTCGGCGTCCTCCGGTGTGCGGATGACCCAGAGTCCCGGTTCGATCTCGCGCACCATCGCCGTGCCGCCGTCGAGCCGCTCCAGCCACGACTCGATGTCTTCCCGTGTAGTCATGTCGACTCCAATGATAAGTGCACCCGCCATGCCACGGGGACGGGCGCGGCCCCCTACGGCTGCTCCGCGCGCTCCCTGTTCCTGGCCAGCAGCCGCTCGGAGAAATCCATCCGCTCCTCGAGTTCCGCTACCCGGGTCCGGAGCTCGTCCAGCTCGGCCAGGACCTCGGGCGGCATCTCCGGGGGCGCCTCGGTCCGGCCGCCGATCCGATCGGCAATCGCCTTGCCCAGCGGCCCGCGGGCAACCCACGCCACCGCGCCCAGGGCGCCCAGCCAGACCGGGATGGATGCCGGGCCGATGTGCTCGCTCAGCTTGATCAGGCCGATCGCGAGCGCGAAGCCGATCACCGCCATCGCGATGAACAGCGCGTGCAGGGGATCCGGTTGCCGGGCTGTCTCGTTCGAGCCGCCGAACCAGTCCATTCGATCCGCTCCTTCCCGGAACCGCCAGGACCAACCGCTGCCGCTCGGCCGCTCGCTCGACTGCGTCACCGCCCGGGCAGGCCGTGGAGCTGGCTCCCGCTCCCATCCCGCTGCGCCAGCAGGCGCCCGGTGAACTCGGCCCGGCTCTCCAGCTCGTCGAGCCGCGCCTGAAGGTGATCCAGGTCGGCCAGCCGGGTGCGAAGGTCGGCCAGTTGGGCCTCGAGCACCGGATTGGTGGTCCGTCCCTCGATCCGCCGGGCGAAGGCCCGCGCCACCGGCCCCGGCCCGTAGCTTGCGCCCGCCACGATGAAGCCGATCGAGAGCACCATGGCAACGGCCTCATTGAGCTGGGTCATCGCTCTCCGCTGAACCGCGGCACCTCCCGCCCCTGGGCCAGCAGGCGCTCGGCAAACTCCAGACGCTCTTCCAGCTCCGCCATGCGAGCGTCCTGAGCATCCACTTCACCGGTGCCGAGCGACCGCGCCTCGACTGCGGCGAGCCTCGCCTCGAGCTGGCTCATCCGGTCCTCGGCGGCGCCTCCACCCGAGATCCGCTTCGCCAGGGCCGCGATGAGCGGATACATCGCCACCCAGAAGGCCACACCGATGGCGCCGATCGCGAGCCAGAAGGCGAACTGGCCCTCCCCGCTGTTCATCATGCGTCTCCTCCCTGCCGCGCCGACTCCCGCGGCCGCGCCAGCAACCGCTCGGCGAACTCGAGCCGCTCCTCGAGCTCGAGCAGGCGCCCCTGCTGGGCCTCGAGTTCCGCGAGCCGCGCGCGGAGTTCGTCGAGTTCCGTCTGCCGTGGCGCGTGGAGGAAGCGCGCCTCGGCCCAGCGGACCAGAAACCGGATGATCGGCAGCGCGATGATCACCGTGACCGTCACCCCGATGAGCAACTCGATGATGCTGGCGAGCTGGTACGACTGCAGTCCGAACGCTCCGGGCATCTCGGGCGGCGCCTGGACGATCACGGGCGTGGGCGCCACTGTCCCCTGCATCACGTCTCCCCCAGTCGCGCGCGCTGGCGCTGTGGCCTACTCCTCCTCCTCGCCCCCGGCGATCCGTCCCGCCTCATGCTGCTTCGCGAGCAGCCGCTCCGTAAAGTCGACCCGCTCCTGCAGCTCCGCCACCTGGGCCCGCAGTTCGTCCAGCTCGGCCAGCAGCGCGGGGTCCGTCTGGGCCGTGACCGGGCCGCCGTGGCGAATGCGTTCCGCGATCGCTTTGCCGACGGGGCTGATCGCGAGCAGGAACAGCGTGCCGCCGCCGAAGAGCAATATGATCGCCAGAATGCCTTCCATCAGAACTCCCGAGCGAGACGCCACCAGGACGCGGCCGGACCGGTGCCATCCTCTCCTACGGGCATGGCCTTCGAATGTTTCAGTGGGAAACGCATCGCAGGGCGTCCCCGCACCGCTCTCGTCCTAGGCCGAGGCCCCCCGTCCCTTGATCTGGATCAACCGCTCCTTGGCCAACCGGCGGCCGGTGGGAGTCGCGGCGAGGCCTCCCCCCGCCGTCTCCCGATATCGGACGTCCATGTTCCGGCCGATCTCGCCCATGGTGTCGATCACCTCGTCCACCGGGATGGGGAAGGTGATCCCCGCGAGGGCCATTTCGATCCCGGCGAGCGCCATGGCGGCGCCGGTGGCGTTGCGATACACGCACGGCACCTCGACCAGGCCGCCGAGCGGATCGCAGACGAGGCCGAGCGTCCCCTGCATCGTGAGGGCCACCGCATGCGCCGCCTCGCGCGGCGTCCCGCCCAGCACCTCGACGCCGGCCGCGGCAGCCATGCCCGCGGCGGCGCCGGTCTCGGCCTGGCACCCGCCTTCCGCGCCGGAGAGCGACGCGCGCACGGCCACCACGGCGCCCACGAGCCCCGCCGCGGCGAGCCCGCGAACGAGTACGTCATCGCTCAGCTCGCGCCGCGCGGCGATGCCGAGCAGCGTCCCCGGCAGCACGCCCGCCCCGCCGGCCGTGGGGGCGGCGACGATCACGCCCATCGCCGCGTTCACCTCCTGCACGGCGAGGGCCGCCGCGATGACGTCGGTGAACAGGGTGCCGGCGAGAGGGCCGCGGGCATCGCGCATCCGCGCGGCGTCGCCGCCCACGAGGCCGCTCACGCTGCGGAGGTCGCCCGCGAGCCCGCGATCGATGGCCTTGCGCATGACGTCGAGCGCGCGGCGGAGCGAGGCCTCCACCGCCTCGCGCGCGCGCAGTCCGTCCGCCGCCTCGGTGGCGAGCGCCAGCTCGCCCAGCGACACGCCTTCGGCTTCGGCGCGTTCGACCGCCTCCTCCAGCGAATCGAACATCAGGCCACCCGATCCAGCACCCGCACCGTGCGCACCTGCTCGAGCGCCGCGATGCGCTCGAGCGCGGCCGCGCTGGCGGGACTGTCGAGCTCGTACACGTGGATCGCGTCGCCGCCCTTGCGCCGGCGCGACACGCGCATCGTCGCGAGGTTCACGGCTTCCTGGGCCATCACCGCGGTGATGGCGGCCACGGTGCCGGGCTGGTCGTGCGCCACGACGACGAGCGTGGGATAGCTCCCCGTGATCTCCACCGGAAACCCGTCGATGCCGGTGACGAGGATCCGCCCGGCGCCGAGGGACGAGCCGGTCACGACGGCGCGATGCGCGCCCCGCATCACCGTGATGCGGGCCGTGTTGGGATGGTGATCGCCGCGGAGCCTGGTGTTGGTGAAGCTGAGGTCGAGCCCGGCCTGCCGGGCCAGGTCGAGACTGTCGCGCAGGCGCTCATCGTCCGGGGCAAAGCCCAGCAAGCCCCCGGCGATCGCGCGGTCGGTGCCGTGCCCGGTGCCCGTGCGCGCGAAGGAACCGTGGAGTTCCACCGCGGCGCTGTCGGGCTGGCCGCCGGCGAGCGCCCGCGCGATGAGCCCGAGACGGCACGCCCCGGCGGTGTGGGATGACGAGGGCCCCACCATGACGGGCCCGATGATATCGAGCAGGGAGACCATGCGCCTAAAGGTAAGCGGTGGGCGGCACCCTCAGGCACCACCCACCGCGCGCCGGCTACGGCTCTCCCGTCACCCGACCAGTTGCACCTCGCGGATGGCCCCCAACGAGATGGCGATTTCCGTCTCGTCGGATCCCCCGTCGGGACGCAGGTAGACCTCGTGCGCCGTCACGTGGGTGTCCACGCTGGTCGGCACTCCGACGACCTCGGTCCGGTCGGTGGTGGTGATGCGGACGCGCCGGTCGTTGTCGCCCGCGAAGCCCAGCAGCGCGACGATCTGCTCGTACGTCATGGCTGCCTCCGGGTTGGGAGAACGAGGGACAGGGAAACGGCCGCCACTAAGGTACCGCGCCGACGGCGGTCTGCCCAGTCACCGCGGGCGCCGCGAGATGCTCCACCGCGAAGCGCGTAAGCAGTTCCCGCAGGTGGAGCGTCGCGTTGCCGCCCGTGATGCTGTGGTTGCGGTTGGGATACACCATCAGCGTGAACGGCTTGTTGGCCGCCACGAGCGCGTTCACCAGCACCTCGGCGTTCTGGTAGTGGACGTTGTCGTCGCCGCTGCCGTGCACCAGCAGCAGCCTGCCGCGCAGCCGATCGACGTACGTGAGCGGGGAGCCGGCATCGTAGCCCGACGGGTTGAGCTGCGGCAGGCCGTTGTAGCGCTCGGTGTAGATCGTGTCGTAGTACTTCCAGTGGGTGACCGGCGCGACGGCCATCGCCATGCGGTAGACGTCAGGGGCCTGGAAGAGCGCGTTCAGGCTCATGAACCCGCCGAAGCTCCAGCCGAAGATGCCGATGCGCGACGGATCCACCCAGGGCCACTGCGCGATGGCCCGCGCCGCGTCCGCCTGATCCGCGGTCTCGACGACGCCGAGGCGCCCGTAGATCACCTTGCGGAAATCCCGGCCGCGGGCGCCGGTGCCGCGGTTGTCCACGCTCACCACGACGATACCCCGCTGGTTGAGCGCGCGGAACCAGAGATAGGTGCTGCCGGCCCAGGCATCGAGCACCGTCTGCGAGCCGGGGCCGCCGTACACGTAGAACAGCACCGGGTAGCGCTTCGACGGGTCGAAGTCGCGGGGCTTGAGCACGTACCCGTTGAGCCTGGTGCCGTCCGGCACGGTCACCTGGAAGAACTCCGCCGCCCCCAGCTGGAGCTCGTTCACCCGCGCGGTGAGCGCGGCGTTGTGCACCAGGGTCCGCACCGTGGTGTGCGACGGCAGCCGCACCACGCGCATGGTCGGCGGGGTGGTGAGCGTGGACCAGGTGTGGAACGCCCAGCGGGCGCCCGGCGCGATGACGTAGCTGTGGGTGCCTTGCCGTCCCGCGGGCGAGACCCGTTCCGGCTGGCCCTTGCCGTCCAGCCGGGTCCGGAAGAGATAGCGCTGGGTCGGATTGTCCGGCGACGCGATGAAGTACAGCCATCCATTCTCGGTATCGACGCCCGAGACCGCCAGCACGTCGAAGGCGCCCGGCGTCAGGTTCAGCACCGAGCGGCCGTCGCGGGATACCCGGTAGACGTGGGTCCAGCCGTCGCGTTCGCTGGTCCAGAGGAAGCTCTTCCCGCCGTCGAGCCAGAGGAGATCGTCCACCACCTCCACCCAGGCGCTGTCCCGCTCGGTGAGGAGGGTGCGCACCTGCCCGGTGGTCGCGTTGGCCAGCAGGAGGTCATTGGTGTTCTGCAGGCGGTTGAGCCGCTGGATCGCGATCTCGTCCGCGTTCGCGGCCCAGTCTATCCGCGCGAGATACTGCTGGCGCGGGTCGCCGTCGATGGCGAGCCACGTCGTGGGTCCGCCCTCGACCGGCACGACGCCGATCCGCGCGGCCGAATTGTCGCCGCCGGCCTTGGGATACTGCACCGGAATGACGCGCGAATACAGCGAGTCGGTGTCGTTGATCAGGTAGAAGTCGCGCACCAGGCTCGCGTCCAGTTGCCAGTAGGCGATGCGCCGGCCGTCCGGGCTCCAGCGCCAGCCGTCCCGGAGATCCAGCTCCTCCTCGTACACCCAGTCGAAGGTCCCGTTGATGATGGTGCGGGAGCCGTCGGTGGTGAGCTGCGTGATCCGGCCGGTGGCGAGATCCTCGACGTAGAGGTTGTTCTCCCGCACGTAGCCCGCCTTGCGGCCATCGGGCGAGAGCTTGGCGAACATGAGCGTGGAGGGCTTCGCGGGGCCGCCCAGCTTCCTCAGGGTGCCCGCGGTGCGGTCGAACAGCCAGTAATCGCCCCGGGTGTTCCGCCGCCAGACCGGCTGCGAGTTGGTGAAGATCAGCACGGTGCGGCCGTCGGCCGAGAGCTCGTACTGCTCCACCCGGAGCGGCGCCGGGGCGCCCGGGGGCACCAGCGACGTGGCCGCGACCAGGACCTCGCGGGTGCCGCGTTCGACATCGTAGCGGACCAGGTCCTGTCCCCGGCCGGAGGCGGCGGGCTCCAGCGTCGTGTATGCCGTGCCGTCGCTGGTCCACTGCGCGGGGCCGAAGCTTTCCGGCACGAAATCGGTGGAGCCGTAGATCCGCCGGATGCTGAGCAGCGTGGTGTCGGGCTGCTGGGCTCCTGCCGGCACGGCGAGGGCCAGGGTCAGCAGGAAGGCGACGCGCGTCGAAGTCCACATCGGAGTCATGGGTCGGGGTCGAGGATGGCAATGACGGTAACTGCACCGGGCCGCCTGCGGGAGCCTGACGGTCCGATTACTTTGTCGGCGTCGGCGGCTGCCGGTGGTCGGCGGCCCGACGAGACGCGCTCCGACGCGAAACGTACCTGTGACCCGAGACCTGAATCGAGATGCCGACTCTTCGTAGCACCTGGACGCTGTGGTGCGCCGCCACCGTGGCCACCGCCGTGCCGGCCGCGGCCCAGAACGGGGCCGACAAGGCCCGCCCCGCGATCGACAAGTCGTGGCTCAGCTTCGACGCCGCGACGAAGACCGCCACGTTCCAGCTCGTCGCCGGTTTGACCGGGCTCAACGGGGCGCTCAACTTCAACGGCTACCGCGACGGGGAGCTGGTCTTCGTGGTACCCGCCGGCTGGACCACCGTCATCAAGTTCGTCAACCACGACGGGATGCTGCCGCACAGCGCGGAGATCATCCCGGATCAGGACCCGGTCCCGCAGGGCCCCGTGGACGCGGCGATCCCGCGTGCCTATACCACGCACCTGGCCGAGGGCCTGCCGCCGCAGGGCAAGGACACCATGCGGTTCACGGCGCAGCCGCCCGGCAAGTACCGCATCTTCTGCGCGGTGCCGGGCCATGGCCTCACGGGCATGTGGATCCGGTTGGAGGTAAGCGCGACGGCCAAGGAGCCGAGCATCGTCGCGCACCCGCCGAAATGACAATGGGGCGGCCGCCGGCCGCCC
>JBMOPM010000264.1:0-2038 GCA_049323575.1 Gemmatimonadota bacterium
GTCCTCTGCCGCCCGCACCTGGGCCGCGCGGGCCCGTTCGGCGCTGAGCGTCTCCCACTCGGTGAAGGTGCCCTCGAAGTCGGTGATGCGGCCGTCGTGGAGGATCCACACGCGGGTGGCGAGGCTCCGGAGCAAGGCGCGGTCGTGACTCACGAGGATCGCGGTGCCGTCGTAGATCTCGAACGCGTCCTCCAGCGCCTCGATGGATTCGACGTCGAGATGGTTGGTGGGCTCGTCGAAGACGAGGAGGTTGGCGTCGGAGAGCATGAGCATGGCAAGGGCGACGCGCGCCAGCTCGCCGCCCGAGAGGGTGCTGGTATTGCGCCGGACCGCGTCGCCCGAAAAACCGAACCGGCCGAGGTGGTGCTGGATCTGGCCGCGGGTCCAGGTGGGGCGGAGGTCGCTGATGAGGTCGTAGATGGTGCGATCGCGAGGGACGAGCGACAGGTCCTGGCTGTAGTAGCCGAGGGTGACGCCGGCGCCGAGTCGGATGGCGCCGGCCGCAGGCGGCCGCTCACCCACGAGTGAGCGGAGCAGGGTGGACTTGCCGGCGCCGTTGGGGCCCACGAGGCCGATGACATCGCCCCGGCGCACGGTGGCGGTGAAGTCCCGCACCAGTTCGCGCCCCCCGGCGGCGACGCTCACGTGGTCGAGGACGATGACCTGCTCACCGCCCCGCTCCCGCGGCGTGAACCGGAGCGCCATAGCATCGGCGTCTTCCGGCGGCGGAGAGAGCCGCGGCAATCGTTCGAGCCGGCGCCGGCGGCCGCTGGCCTGGCGGCTGTTCTGGCCCGCGATGTTGCGCCGGATGTAGTCCTCTTCCCTCGCGATCACGGCGGACTGCTTCTCGAAGGCCCGGCGCTCGGCCCGCCGCCGCTCGGCGCGCTGGGCCGCGAAGGCCGAGTAGTTGCCGGCGTAGCTGAAGGCGGTGCCGCGCTCGAGGTGGAGGATGTGGTCGGCCACGCGGTCGAGGAAGGACCGGTCGTGGCTGATGATGAGCGCCGTGGTGGAGAGTCCGGCGAGATACTGGACGAGCCAGTCCGTGGTGTCGAGGTCGAGGTGGTTGGTGGGCTCGTCCAGGAGCAGCAGGTCGCCGGGGGAGGCCAGCTCCCGCGCGAGGCCGAGGCGCCCCCGCTCGCCACCGCTCAGTACGCGCACGGGCGTGGTGCGCGATTCCTCGGGATCGAAGCCCAGGCCGTGCAGGATGGCGTCGATGCGCGCCGCGACCTGATATCCGCCCTCACGCTGGAAGCGCTCGAGGTCGGCCGAGTAGCGGGCGAGGACGGCCGCGGTGGCCCGGTCGCCCAGTTCGCCGATATTCGTCGCCTGCTCGGCGAGAGAGATTTCGAGCGCGAGCAGCTCGGCGAAGGCGCCGGCGGCCACCTGCCACACGGTCTGGTCGTCTCCGAAGTCGCGATGCTGGTCCAGGCGGGTGACGCGGAGCGAGGAGAGGCGGGTGACGGTGCCGGTCGCCGGCTCGCCCTCGCCGGTGATGAGCCGGAAGAGCGAGGTCTTGCCGCTGCCGTTCCGGCCCACGATGCCCCAGCGGGAGCCGCGGTCCACGGTGACGGTGACGTTCTCGAGGATGGTCGTCGCGCCGAAACGGATCGCGACGCCGGACATCGCCAGCTCGCTCACGTCATTTCCCCACCCACTGGCGCCACGTGTTCTCCGCTCGCCCGATCGTGAGCTGCTGCTGGCAGCGCACGAGGGGCATCCGCAGGAGGAGGGGTTCCTCCAGCAGCGTGTCGAACCAGCGCTCGTCCGACAGGCGGGCCGCCTGGAGGCCCAGTTCGGCGAAGCGGCGGGCGTTGCGGTCGATCAGGGCGTCGAGACCGAATTTCTGCCGGAACCGGGTCAGTTCTCCGCGGGATGCCGGGCGCTCGGCCAGGTCCACGAAGTGCGTCCTGATCCGCCGCTCGGCGAAGACGCGCAGGGCATGGCGGGTGTCCGGGGATTTGCGGGTGCCGAAGATCTGGACTTCCATGACGGCGGAAGGGCGGAAGGAATGCGACGGCAACGGCGGCAGATCCGCGAT
>JBMOPM010000265.1:0-25517 GCA_049323575.1 Gemmatimonadota bacterium
GTGGCGGTCTTCCTCGGGCTCAGGGACGCGCCCGCGGACGCCACGTACACGTTCACAGTGTGGGACTGGCTGTCCACCGGCCGCTTCCTGGCGCCGTTCGCGTTCCGGGTGGATCATCTCGCGGCGGTCATGCTGCTGGTGATCACGGGCGTCGGCAGCCTGATCCACATCTACAGCGTCGGCTACATGAAGGACGACCCGGGATACGCCCGGTACTTCGCGTATCTCAACCTGTTCGTCGTCTTCATGCTGGTGCTGGTGCTGGGGGCGAGCGTGCCGGTGATGTTCATCGGCTGGGAGGGGGTGGGCCTCTGCTCCTACCTGCTGATCGGCTTCTGGTTCGACATCACGGCCAACAGCAGCGCGGGCAAGAAGGCGTTCATCATGAACCGCATCGGCGACTTCGGGATGCTGGTCGCGATGTTCCTCCTCTGGTGGTCCCTCGGGACGCTCGATTTCCAGGAGATCGCGCGGCTCGCGCCCGGCCAGTTGCCGGCAGGGGGCGCGCTGGTGACCATCATCACGCTGCTCATCTTCCTGGGCTGTACCGGCAAGTCGGCGCAGATCCCGCTGTACACCTGGCTCCCCGATGCCATGGCCGGCCCCACGCCGGTGTCCGCCCTGATCCACGCCGCCACGATGGTCACGGCGGGTGTGTACCTGGTCGTACGGACCAACGTGCTCTTCGCCATGGCGCCGCTCTCGAGCAGCGTGGTGGCCGGGATCGGCGCGGCCACGGCGCTGTTTGCCGCGCTCATCGCGCTCAGGCAGTACGACATCAAGCGGGTCCTCGCGTATTCCACGGTCTCCCAGCTGGGGTACATGTTCCTGGGCGTCGGCACCGGCGCCCACGCGGCGGGCATTTTCCACCTGGTCACGCACGCGTTCTTCAAGGCGCTGCTCTTCCTGGGCGCCGGGAGCGTGATCCACGCCCTGCAGCACGCCTATCACCACACCCACCAGGACGACGACCCGCAGGATCTGCGGAACATGGGCGGGCTCCGGGCCGCCATGCCGTGGACCTTCGCGCTGATGCTCGTTGCGACGCTCGCGCTGGCGGGCGTGCCGCCGCTCTCGGGCTTCTTCTCGAAAGACGAGATCCTCGCCGCCGCCTTCGGGCGGGGTGCCCAGGAGCCCGTCTGGCGCATCTACTGGGCTCTGGGCGTGGCGGCTGCCTTCCTCACCGCGTTCTACATGGCGCGACTCATGACGATGGCCTTCCTGGGGTCCAGCCGGAGCGGCGCCGCCGGCGCACATGTCCACGAGGCCCCCTGGATCCTGACCGGCCCGCTGGTGGTGCTCGGCATCCTGAGCGCGGTGGGCGGCGTGATCAACCTGCCGTCGCTCGTGGGCGGACATCACTGGCTGGAGACCTGGCTCGACCCGGTGGTCGAGCCGGCCAGGACGCTCCTCTCGTTCTCCAGGCCGCACGGGCCGACCGAAGCGGCGCTCGTCGCCGCCGCGGTGGTGGTCGCGCTGGGCGGCCTCTACCTGGGCTGGCGTGCCACGAGCCGGAGCCGGCTGCTCCCGGCCGATCAGGCCATGCCCGACCGGGGCTTCGCCGCGATCCTCCACCGGAAGTTCTACGTCGATGAGATATACCAGGCGCTGATCGTGCGGCCGGTGCACTGGCTGTCGGAGGTGGTCCTGTGGAAGGTCATCGACCAGGGACTCATCGACAGCGTGGCCGTCGAGGGGCCGGCACGTGTGGCCCGGAGCGTGGGCTGGATCGGCAGTCGCCTGCAGACCGGACAACTGGGGATCTACGTGATCTTCTTCCTCGTGGGCGCGCTGTGGGTGCTGCGCGCGGTGATGTGGTGAGCCGATGAGCACCTTCCTCCAGTCCATCGGGTACGACCGCTGGATCCTGACCTTCCTGATCGTGCTCCCGATGGTGGGGGCGGCCACCGTGCTGTCTCTGCCGGAGCGGCTGTCGCGCTATGTGGCGCTGGGCTTCAGCCTGACCGAGCTGGTGGTGTCCCTCGGGCTCTGGTGGGCGTTCGACCCGTCGCAGGGCGGGCTCCAGATGCTCGTGACGGCGCCATGGCTGCCCCAGTGGGGCATCTCCTACCGGGTGGGCATCGACGGCTTCTCGCTGTTCATGGTGCTGCTCACCACGATGTTCTCGCCGCTCGTGGTGCTGGGCAGCTGGGAAGGCATCACCTTCCGCCAGAAGGCGTTCTACGCGCTGCTGCTCGCGCTCCGGACCGGCATCTTCGGGGTGTTCCTCTCGCTGGACCTGTTCCAGTTCTACGTGTTCTGGGAGCTGATGCTCATCCCGATGTACTTCCTCATCGGGGTGTGGGGCAGCGCCAACCGGTTCTACGCGTCGCTCAAATTCGTGCTGTATACCATGGCCGGCTCGGTGCTCATGCTGGTGGCCATCCTGTGGCTGGTCTGGCAGGTGAGTTCGAGCACGGGCACGGTGTCCTTCGCCTATCATGACGTCCTGGCCAACGCCCGGGCGGCCGGCCCGGCGGCGCCGTGGATCTTCCTCGCGTTTGCGCTGGCCTTCGCGATCAAGGTGCCGGTGTTCCCGCTCCACACGTGGCTGCCCGACGCGCACGTCGAGGCGCCGACGGCCGGCAGCGTGGACCTGGCAGTGATTCTGCTCAAGATGGGCACCTACGGCTTCCTGCGGTTTGCCGTGCCGCTGTTCCCGGCCGTGGCGCTGAGCCCGGCCGTGAGCAACGTCGTCGTGGCGCTGGCCGTCATCGGCATCCTCTACGCCGCGCTGGTGGCGGTCGTGCAGCCGGACATCAAGAAGCTCGTGGCCTACTCCTCGGTGAGCCACCTGGGGTTCGTGATGCTCGGCATCTGGGCCGCGACGGTCGAGAGCGTGCAGGGCGCCATGGTCATCATGATCGCCCACGGCCTCGGCACCGGCGCGCTGTTCTTCGTCATCGGCATGCTGTACGAGCGCCGTCACACCCGCGCCATCGCCGACTTCGGCGGCCTCGCCAGGGTGGTGCCCTGGATCGCCACGGCATGGGTCGTCGCCGCACTCGCCTCGATCGGCCTGCCGGGCCTGAGCGGATTCGTGGGCGAATTCCTCGTGCTGCTGGGGAGTTTCGGCGAGTACCCGGTGCCGGTCGCGCTGGCCGCGCTCGCGGTCATCTTCGCGGCGGTCTACCTGCTGTGGGCCACGCAGCGCGTCTTCTTCAACCCGCTCACCCATGACGAGAATCGCTCGCTGCCGGACATGACCCGCCGCGAATGGCTGGTGCTCACGCCGCTGCTGCTCGGGATGCTCTGGGTCGGGCTCTATCCCCAACCGATCCTCTCCCGCATGGAGGCAACCACCCGGCACTTCGTGGAGTCGGTGCAGGCCGAACGGGATGCGCGCTCCGGCGGCGGCCCGGCCATGGGGGTGCGCCGGTGAATCTCGACCTGCAGACGCCTGTGGGCGTGACGCTGGCGCTGCTGCCCGAGATCGTCCTCACGATCGGCGCCATGGCGGCGCTCCTCGCCGCCGCCTTCCGGCATCGCGACGCGGCGGACAGCCGGCTGGCCGGGTACATCGCACTGGCCACGCTGGTGGCGAGCGCCGCCTGTCTCGGCTGGCTCTGGCTCAACAACGCCGCCCCGGTGGCTCGGGCGCACATGGTGGCGCTCGACGGGTTCCGCTATGCCGCGAGCGGACTGTTCCTGCTCTCTGCCGGCTACACGATCATCATCTCGCTGCCGTATACGGAGCGGGAGGGACTGGTGGCGCCGGAATACCATGCGCTGGTGCTCTTCGCGACGGCGGGCATGATGTTCATGGCCGGCGCGAGCGACCTGATCGTGCTCTTTCTCGGCCTCGAGGTGATGTCGGTCGCGGTGTACGTGCTCGCGGGCTTCGACCGGCGCAGCCAGGCGTCCGCGGAGGCGGCACTGAAATACTTCCTGCTCGGTGCCTTCGCGTCCGGGTTCCTCCTGTACGGCATCGCGCTGGTCTACGGCGCCACCGGCCACACGAGCCTCGCGCTCATCGGCCAGCGGCTCGCAGTGGCCAACCCGCCGCTCATGCTGTCGCTCGGCATCGGGCTCCTGCTGATCGGCTTCGCCTTCAAGGTGTCGGCGGTGCCGTTCCACATGTGGGCGCCGGATGCCTACGACGGCGCTCCCACGCCGGTGACCGGCTTCATGGCGGCGGGCGTGAAGGCGGCGGCGTTCGCCGCGCTGGTGCGGGTGATGGTCGAGGCATTCCCCAGCGCGCTGGCGCGCTGGCAGCCGATCATCGGCATCCTCGCCTTCGTCACCATGGCGGTGGGCAGCGTGGTGGCGCTGGTGCAGCCCTCGATCAAACGCATGCTGGCCTACAGCTCCATCGTCCACGCCGGCTATCTGCTCGTGGGCGTCTGGGCCGGTACCCGAGCCGGCGCCACGGCGGTGCTGGGGCACCTCGTCGCCTACGTGCTCACCACGCTCGCGAGCTTCGCGCTCCTCGCGAACCTGGGCGAGAACGGCGAACGGGATGTCACGCTCGACGACCTGGCCGGCCTGTCGCGCGCACACCCGTGGACCGCGGCCGCGCTCGCCATCTGCATGCTCTCGCTGCTTGGCTTCCCGGGCACCATCGGCTTCATCGGCAAGTGGATGCTCCTGTCGGTGGTCGTCGCGGAAGGGCAGTGGCTCCTCGCCGTCACGCTGGTGCTCGGCACCCTGCTGTCAGCGGGCTACTACCTGCCGGTCATCACGGCCGCCTACATGACGCCGGCGCCGGCCGACCTGGGGTCGTCCGTGGGGCGCCTGCCGCGGCTCACCGCGGCGGTGGTAGGCCTCTCGGTCGCGGCGATCGTCGCGCTCGGGTTCCTCCCCGGCCCTGTGCTCTCCACGGCCCGTGCGAGCTCGGCCACGATTCCTGCCCCCGAGGAGCGACCGCGCCTGATCATCCCCGGCCAGTGAGGGCCAGCGCATGAACGTGCCGAAGTCGATCTTCCGCCAGTACGACGTCCGCGGCATCGTCGGCGCGGAACTCACGCCGGAGTTTGCCCGCGCGCTCGGGCGCGCATACGCCAGTGCGGCATGGGATCGCCTGGGCCGCGCGCCGGTGGTGGCCGTCGGGCGCGACAACCGTCCCTCCGGCCCCGCGCTCGCCGCGGGCATGCGCCAGGGCATCGTGGATGCCGGAGGGACCGCGGTGGACGTGGGCACACTGCCCACGCCGGCGCTGTACTTTGCCGTCGTCGCCCTGGAAACGGACGGTGGCGTCCAGGTGACCGGCTCCCACAATCCGCCTGAATTCAACGGGTTCAAGATGGTGCTCGCCGGCGACGCCCTGCACGGCGGCCAGATCCTGGCCCTCTGGGAGACCATCGTCACCGAGCGGTGGCGGACCGGCGAGGGGGAGGAGACGGCCAACGACACTCTCCTCGCGCGCTACCGCGAGGCGATCATCAGCCGGCACGCGCTGGCGCGGCCCGTGAAGGTGGTGGTCGATTGCGGGAACGGCGTCGGCAGCCTCATCGCCGTGTCCACGTTGCAGGGGCTCGGCGCCGAAGTGGTTCCGTTGTTCTGCGAGTCGGACGGCACCTTCCCGAACCACCATCCCGATCCCACGGTGCCCGACAACCTCCGCGATCTCCAGGCCGCGGTGCGGCGGTCCGGCGCGGAGCTGGGCATTGCGTTCGATGGCGACGCCGATCGGATCGGCGCGGTGGACGAGACCGGTCATATCGTGTTCGGGGACCAGTTGCTCGTGCTCTACGGGCGCGACGCCGTGCGTCGCTTCGGCCCGGGCACGCCGGTCATCTTCGACGTGAAGTGCTCCGAGGTCCTCCCCCAGGCGCTCGTGGCGGCCGGCGCCAGGCCCGTGATGTGGAAGACGGGGCACTCGCTCATCAAGGCCAGGATGAAGGAGCTCGATGCTCCGCTGGCCGGCGAGATGAGCGGCCACATGTTCTTCGGGGGTGACTACTTCGGGTTCGACGACGCGCTGTTCGCCGCGGCGCGCCTGCTCGAGCTGGTTGCGGCGAACTCCCCATTCGGGCTCTCGCCGCTGCTGGCGGACCTGCCCCAGACCTTCACGACGCCGGAGATCCGCGTCGACTGCCCCGAGGAGACGAAGTTCGCCATCGTCGAGCGGGCGGCCGCACACTTCGCGGCAAAGTACCCCGTCACCACGATCGACGGCGTCCGGATGACGTTCCCCCATGGCTGGGGCCTGATCCGGGCGTCCAACACCCAACCCATCCTCGTCCTTCGCTTCGAGGCGACCGAACCCGCGATGCTCGACGCCTATCGTGCCGAGGTCACGGGGTGGCTCGCGGAGCAGGGCGTGAAGGTCTGAGCCGATGCGGTCAGGGCGCCGCTGGGCGATCGCCGCCCTCGTGGCCCTGGCCCTCGGGCTGGTCGCCGGCCGGTGGCTGTCGGTCTTCGCCGCCGACCGCTGGTGGGGGATGGCCATCTCGGTTGCGGCCGGCCGCTTCCTTACCGCGTGGCATCTCCTCCGCCTGACGCTCGAGGTCGCGGGGGTGCTCGTGGCCGCCGCGTGGTGTACCGGCCACCTGCTCCTCGTCCACCGGGCCGTCGGCTCGGTCCACATCGCCCGCAGCGTCGCCAATATCGAGTTCCGCGAGGCCCTCACGCCGCGGACGTTGCTCGGCATCACGGTCGGGGCCGGCGTGCTGCTGGGACTCCTGCTGGGATCGGGGCTCTCCGATGCCTGGGCCACCGTGGCGCTCGCCTGGCACGGGCTCACCTGGGGTGTCACCGACCCGCTGCTGGGCCACGACATCGGCCTGTACGTCGCGCAGTATCCGGCCTGGCAGCTCGTCCGCGAGTTCGTCCTCACGCTCGTGGTGGTGACGCTGGTCGTGGTGTTCATCCTGTACGTGCTGATCGGCGCCATCCGGCTCATCGACCGGCGTCCCGCCATCACCGACCATGCGCGCCGCCATCTCGGCTGGCTCTTGGCGGCCTGGGCGCTGTGCATGGCGTGGGGCTTCGCGCTCGAGCCGTACGCCCTCGTAGCCGATCTCGACGGCCCGATGCGGACCAACGAGTTCTATGGCCGGGAACTCGTGGCGCAGGTGCTGGCCGGCGCGGCGGTGGCGACGGCGCTGCTGTGCGTGGTCTGGGCGCTCCGGGCGCGCCACACGCTGCTCCTGGCCGGCTGGATCGTGCTCGGCGTGGCCACCATGGGCGGCGGCGCGCTGGTGCCGTTCGTCGCGGGGCCGGCGCGCACGGTCGACCCCGCCACGGTGCGGCGCCTGGAGACCATCGCGTTCGGGCTCGAGGGGCTGGATGAAGCGACCCCGGCGCCCGCTCCATCCGCAGTGCCTGGCGCGAGGCCGCCGTCACTCTGGCAACGGCGGGTCCTGGCGCGGCTGGTCGAGGCGGACTCCTTCCAGGTGTTCTCGGCCTTTCCTGCGATGCTGAGCACCCCGGCATACCGGCGTCCCGTCTGGCTCGCGACCCGCATCGCGGGCGATACCATCGCCTCGCTCATCGCGGTGGCCGATGATCGCACCACAGCCTCCGGCGGTCCCGTCTCCTATCGGGCGGGGGACACCCTGGCGTATCCCGGACTCGTTTCGCTCCTCAATCTTCCGCCGGGCAGTCACCGGCCCGGCGCGCCGTTCTACGTGCTGGGTGCTCAGCCCCGCGGGGTGCGCGCCGGAGGATGGGCCCGGCGGATTCCGCTTGCCTGGGCGCTGCAGGTCGGCGCGCTGCTCCGGCGCAGCGAACCTGACGAACGCATCGACTGGCTCCTCTCGCCCAGCGAACGGCTCGCGCATCTTGCGCCCTTCGCCGAGTGGGCGCCGCCCGCCGCGGTGGTCGTGGGGAGCAACGTGTTCTGGGTGGCGACAGGCTACCTGAAGAGCCGGACCTTCCCGGTGGTGGAACCGATTTCGTGGCGAGGTGCGAGAGTGGCCGCGGTACGGCCCGGGCTGATCGGCGTCGTCTCCTTCACCGGCGAAACGCGGATCTTCCTGCGGGAGGACGGGGAGCCGCTCTCCCAGGCCTGGCGCGCGATCACCGGCGGCCTCGTCGAGCCCGCGGCCGCCCTGCCCCGTGCCATCGCGCAGGCGCTGCCCTATCCCGAGGAGCAGTTCGAAGCGCAGGCGCTGGTGCTGGGCCGGCCCCACTGGGAAACCGGGGATCTCGCGATGCGGCCGGACGCTGCCGACGCGCTCGCGCTGCACCCGTCGATGGCGTGGAGTCCCGACACGGCGGCCAGCGAGCTGGTGGCGGTGTACGAACACCGGCGCCGCCGTGAAGTCTCCGCGGCCCTGGTGGGCCGGGCCCGGGGGACCGCGCTGCAGCTCGCCCTGATTCATCTGGACAGCCTGCCGCCACTGCCCACGCCCAATGCGCTGCGCAATCGCTGGAGCCGGTTCCCGTCGTTCGAGCAGTTGGGAGACTCGGTGCGCGAAAGCGGTGGGCGGCTGGAAGAAGGCGACGTACAGTTCCTCCTCGGCCGCGGCGGCCTCGCAGCATATCAGCCCGTCTACGCCAGCCGGCCCGGCAGCCGGCCCACCCTGGTGTGGATCAGCGCGGCGGCGGGGAATCGGCTGGGCGCGGGCCGCACGTTTGCCGAGGCATGGCGGAACCTGCGCGGGGCCGTGGCTCCCCCCACGCCGGGCCAGCGGGCCAACGATCCCTTGCGTGAAGCCCGCGCGTGGATGATGCTGGCTGACTCCGCGGCGCGCGCGGGCGACTGGGCCCAGTTCGGCCGCGCCCTCGATGCGCTCCGCGAGCTGCTCAAGGCTCCCAGGGAGAAGTAGCATGGCGCAGGACCCTACACTCACCGCTGCCGAGCTCCTCGATGCCTGGCCCGTCCTGTCGCCCGAGGAACGCGCCGAGGGATTCGCGCTGCTCCAGCCCGCCGAAGCCGCGAGCCTCTTCGAGTCGCTGAGCCCGACCGACCAGGCCGATCTGCTCGCCGCCATGCCGGCCGCGGAGCGTCGCACGTGGATCCGGTTGCTTGCCCCGGACGACTGTGCCGACCTGATCCAGGCCGCCGAGCCGGACCAGCGCGCCGAACTGATCGCCCTCCTGGATGACGCCACGCGCGCCGACGTCTCGGCTCTGCTGGCCTACGCGGAGGACGCCGCGGGCGGCGTGATGGACCCGCGCTTCCCCCGGGTCCGCCCCGACATGCGGATCGACGAAGCGATCCCGTATCTGCGCAAGCAGGCCATCGGCAACACCGTTCCCATTCACTACGCCTACGTGCTGGACGCGGAGCAGCATGTCCTCGGCGTCCTCTCGTTCCGCGACCTGCTGAGCGCGCCGCCGGACGCCCGGGTCGATGCGGTGATGACGCGCCCCGTCGTCTCCGTGCTCGAGGACATGGACCAGGAAGCGGTGGCCCGCGTCTTCGCCGAGCACCATTTCGTCGCCATTCCGGTGGTGGACCGCGAGAACCGGATGAAAGGTGTCGTCACCGCCGACGATATCGTGGATGTGGTGGAGGAGGAAGCCACCGAGGATATCCAGAAGATGGGTGGCTCGGAGGTCCTCGGTGCGCCGTATCTCGACGTGAGTCTGGCCGACATGGTCCGCAAGCGCGCCTGGTGGCTGGCCGCGCTGTTCATCGGCGAGATGCTGACGGCCACCGCCATGGGCCGGTTCCAGGACGAGATCGCCCGCGCAGTGGTGCTGGCGCTGTTCGTTCCCCTGATCATCTCCAGCGGCGGCAACTCGGGCTCCCAGGCCACCACCCTCGTCATCCGCGCGATGGCGCTGGGCGAGGTGCGGCTGCGCGACTGGTGGCGGGTCTGCCGCCGTGAGGTCGTCGTGGGCCTCGGACTGGGCCTCATCCTGGCCACGCTCGGCATTCTGCGGATCACCGTATGGCATGCCGTGGCCCAGGTCTACGGCGAGCACTGGCTGCTGCTCGCGCTGGCCGTCGGGGCCAGCCTGGTGGGGGTCGTCGCCTGGGGCACCATCGCCGGGGCGATGCTGCCGTTCTTCCTGCGGCGCCTGGGCTTCGACCCGGCCAGCGCCTCGGCGCCCTTCGTGGCCACGCTGGTGGACGTCACCGGCCTCATCATCTACTTCACCGTGAGCGCGGTGATCCTCCGCGGGACCTTGCTCTAGGCCCGGAAGACGGCGCGGCGGGCGGCCGTTCGGCGGAGGCCGCACGGGGAATCGGCTCGAATCCGCCTACCATCCCGCCGCGTTGCTGCCTATTTTTCGCGGCTGTTTGGCCACCTGCAACCTCTCACATGAGGTAACGTGTGAACCTTCACGAGTATCAGGCTCGGGCCCTGTTCAAGGCGGCGGGGATTCCGATGTTCGATGGGGACGTGGCCTTCACCCCCACCGAGGCGGAGGCCATCGCGCGCCGCCTAGGGGGCATGGTGGTGATCAAGGCCCAGGTGCATGCTGGCGGTCGCGGCAAGGCGGGCGGAGTGAAGCTCGCGCGCAATCCCGCGGAGGCGGCCGAGTATGCGTCGCAGATCCTCGGCATGCAGATCAAGGGCCTCACGGTCAACAAGGTGCTCGTCGTGCCGGCGGCCGAGATCGCGACCGAGAGCTACGTCGGCCTGGTCATGGACCGCGAGACGCAACGGCCGGTGTTCATGGTGAGTGCCGCAGGCGGGGTGGACATCGAGGAGGTGGCGGCGAAAACACCGGAAAAGATCACCCGCCTCGCCGTCGATCCGGTCTACGGTCTCCTGCCGCATCAGGCATTCGCGCTCGCCTTCAGCCTCTACCGCGACTTCAACCATGTCCGCGACGCCGCCCGGATCATCCAGCAGCTCTACAAGGTCTTCGTGGAGAACGGCTGCTCGCTCGCGGAGATCAACCCGCTGGTGACCACGCCCGACCGCCGGGTGCTGGCGCTGGACGCCAAGATCGTCATCGACGACAACGAACTCGACCGGCGGCCCGACCTGGCGCAACTGCGGGACGAGACGGCCGAGGAGCCGAGCGAGATCGCGGCGCGGCGGGCCAACCTGTCGTTCATCAAGCTGGATGGCAACGTGGGCTGCGTGGTCAACGGCGCGGGCCTCGCGATGGCCACGATGGACCTGGTCAAGTACTACGGCGGCGAGCCGGCCAACTTCCTCGACATCGGCGGCAGCTCCAACCCGGACAAGGTGATCAACGCGCTCAAGATCATCACCGCCGATCCCGCCGTGAAGGTCATCCTGTTCAACATCTTCGGCGGCATCACGCGCACGGACGATGTGGCGAACGGGATCGTGGCCGCCACGCAGCAGTTCAAGGTGAACGTCCCGATCGTCATCCGTCTCACCGGAACGAACGAGCAGGAGGCGTTCCGCATCCTCAACGGGGTCGGCATGACGGCGCTCAGTGACATGGACGAGGCGGTGCAGCGGGCCGTGGCGCTCGCCGGGGAGGCGAAGTGAGCATCTTCATCGACGCGAACACGCGCCTGCTGGTGCAGGGCATCACCGGCCGGGAGGGCTCCTTTCACGCGAAGCAGATGCTGGACTACGGCACCAACGTCGTGGCCGGCGTGACCCCGGGGAAGGGTGGCCAGATGTTCGAGGGCAAGGTCCCGGTGTTCGACACCGTGGCCGACGCCGTCCGCGAGACGCAGGTCAACGCCTCCGTGATCTACGTGCCGCCGGCGCTCGCGGCCGCCGCGATCTACGAGGCGGCCGATGCCGGCATCGAGCTTATCGTCTGCATCACGGAAGGCATCCCGGTGATGGACATGACCCGCGCGCTGCCGTTCGTCCGGGCGCGGGGCTGCCGGCTCATCGGGCCCAACTGCCCCGGACTCATCACGCCGGGCGTGTCCAAGGTGGGCATCATTCCGGGCAACATCTGCAAGCCCGGCCGCGTGGGGCTCGTGTCGCGCAGCGGCACGCTCACCTACGAAGTCGTGAATCACCTCACCAGGGCCGGGATCGGCCAGAGCACGTGCGTCGGCATCGGCGGCGACCCGCTCATCGGCACCAATTTCATCGACTGCCTCGAGGCGTTCGAGAAGGATCCCGGCACCGACGCCATCGTCATGATCGGTGAAATCGGCGGCAGCGACGAGCAGAACGCGGCGAAGTTCGTCCGGGAGCACGTGACCAAGCCCGTGGTGGGGTTCATCGCGGGCCAGACGGCGCCCAAGGGACGCCGGATGGGGCACGCCGGCGCGATCATCTCCGGCTCGTCCGGCACCGCGGAGGAGAAGATGGCCGCGTTCGAGGCGGCGGGCATCGGCGTGATGCGCCGGCCCGTCGACGTCGTGGAGCTGCTCAAGGCGCGCATGTGAAACTGGCGGACCTGCTGGGCCGGGGGCGGGTGATCGTCCCGCTCCAGGCCCAGTCGCTGCCGGCGGCGGTCGACGAACTGGCCGCCGCGTGCGCGGCGGCCGGCCTCGTGGACGACCCCGCTCGCCTCGAGGCCGCGCTCCGGGCCGCGCGCCCGGAGGACGCGGTCAGCATGGGCCCCAACGCCTTCCTCCCGCACGTGAGGACGGAGGCGGTCTCCGGCGTCGTCGTGGCGCTCGGCGTGACCGGGGCTCCGATCACGGTCGAGGGGCGGAAGAGCCGCATCGTGCTCCTCGTCGCGGCGCCGCCCCGCCAGGCGGCCGCCTATCTCCAGGCGGTCGCGGCGTTCGCCCGCCTGTTCTCCCGGCCCGAGGTGCTCGAGGCCCTCCACGGCGCGGGCTCGGCCGAGGACGTGCTGGCCCTGCCGGCCCTGCACGAGCTCTCGCTGGACGGCCCGCTCCTGGTACGCGACATCATGACCCCCCGCGTGCTCTCGGTCACGCCGGACACGCCACTGGGCGAGGCCGCGACGCTGCTCGTGCACCACGGCGTCGAATCCCTCCCGGTGGTGGGCGAGCATGGCGAGGTCATCGGCCTCCTGTCCAACCGGGAGCTGATCAAGTGGCTCGTGCCGTCCTACGTGGCCCGGGTGAACACCGGCGAGGTCCCCGCGGCCCGCATGGTGGGCGACCGGGTCATCGCCGACCCGCGCCAACTGCCGGTGCGCGAGGCCATGCAGCGCGCCGTCCTGTGCCTCTCCGACCACCACACCGTGTCGGAGGCCGCGACCCTGATGGCCAACAAGGATGTCGACCGCGTGCCGGTGGTCCGGGAAGGGAAGCTCTGCGGCTTCCTGACCCGGTCCGACATCGTGCGCAAGCTGATCGGGAACGGATGAGCCGCGTGCCCTGTCCGGGTGCGGAGGGGGCGTGCGCATCCGCGGGTCGCATGCCCCGGGGCGCAGTCACGGCTCACGGACAACCGCGGACGGATGACGTTCTGACTTCACCACCATGAGGACCGACGTGAAGACTCTGACCCTCGGCATGATCAAGCCGGACGCTGTCGCCGGCGGGAAGGCCGGACTCATCATCGCACATATCGAGCGCGCGGGATTCATCGTGCGCGCCGCCCGGCTCGCCCGGCTTTCCCGGGCGGAGGCCGAAGCGTTCTACGCCGTGCACCGGGAACGCCCGTTCTTTCGGGACCTGTGCGACTTCATGACCAGCGGCCCGGTGCTGCCGATGGCCCTGGAACGGGAGGACGCCGTGGCGGAGTTCCGCCGCGTGATCGGCGCCACCGACCCGGCCGAGGCCGCGGAGGGAACCATCCGGCAGCTCTACGCCGAGTCCAAGGGCCGCAACGCAGTCCACGGCTCGGACAGCGACGAGAACGCCGCCCGGGAGATCGCGTTCTTCTTCACGGAGGGGGAGCGGGCGGAATTGTGGGGCTAGGCGGGAGGCGATGGGCTCTCCGCTGCCTGCTAGCGGCTCGCCGTTATCGGTTACCGGGCAACGGGGGTGGCTCGCGGCGGCAGCTTGACCTAACCTCCTGTCAAGAATAGGTTTCGGGGCTATGCTCCGAGTCGATTTCCGGGAGCTCAGGCAGGGTCCCGTCGAGACGATCGCCGATCTCGAGCCGGGCGACCCCGTGTTCGAGGGGACGGAGGTCGACCTTGCCGGCCCCGTCGCCGTCCGCGGCAGGTTGCAGGAAGCCGGGCACGGCGAGTTCTTCTGGCAGGCCACGTTGTCCGGTCGCGTCAAGGCGACCTGCCGGCGCTGTCTGGCGGAAGTCGTGATTCCGGTCGAGAGCGAGGTCGGGGTGTTGTTCAGCGACGCCCCCGAGGCAGCCGACGACCCGAGCATGTCTCCGCTTCCCCAGGGGCAAGGGGTGGTGGATCTTCGGGAGGCGGTGCGGGAGGAGTGGGCCCTCGCGGTGCCGGTGTTCGTCCTGTGCCGCGAGGGGTGTGCGGGCCTGTGCCCGCAGTGCGGGGCCGACCTTAACGTGGGGCCGTGCGGCTGCGCGGCGCCCGCCGAACCAGACTGAGGAAACCATGGCAGTTCCGAAGCGACGCACCTCCAAGTCGCGCAAGCGGCTCCGCCGCGGCCATCATTCGGCCGCCGGCATCCGGCACCAGGCCTGCCCGCGCTGCGGGTCGCCCAAGCTGCCGCACCGGGTGTGTGATTCCTGCGGATACTACGGCGGCAAGAAGCGGATCGCCGTCGAGGATTGAGCGTGATCCGGATCGCGCTCGACGCGATGGGCGGTGACACGGCGCCCCAGGCCGAAATCGAGGGTGCCGTTCGCGCAATCCACGACCTGCCGGGCGACTTCGTCGTCCAGCTGGTCGGCCGGCGCGAGGTGATCGAGGCCGAACTGGCCAAGCACCCGCCGCTGCCGCCCGCCCGCTACGAGATCCACGAGGCGGCGGACGTGATCGGCATGGGCGAGAAGCCGCTCCAGGCCGTCCGCAAGAAGCCCAACTCCAGCATCGTCGTCGGGCTCACGCTGCAGAAGGCCGGCGTCTCGGATGCGTTCGTGTCGGCCGGCAATACGGGCGCGATGCTGGCCGCCTCCACGATCATCCTCGGGCTGCATGAGGGCGTGGAACGGGCCACGGTCGCCACGCCGTTTCCCACCGCGGACGATCCCGTGCTCGTGCTGGACGGCGGGGCCAACGTCGATTGCTCCGCGCGGGAGCTGGTCAACTTTGCCTACCTCGGCTCCTGCTATGCCCGGGACATCTGGCGGCGTCCCAATCCCGTCGTCGGGCTGCTCAACGTGGGCGAAGAGGACGAGAAGGGGAACGCCACGGTGAAGGAGGCCTACGCACTCCTGCGCCAGAGCCCCGGGCTCAATTTCATCGGCAACATCGAGGGGCGGGACATCCTCGCGGGCAACTCCCGCGCGGCGCACATCGATGTGGTGGTGTGCGACGGCTTCGTGGGCAACGTGGTGCTCAAGTTCTACGAGTCGGTGGCCCGCGTGATCGTGCGGCTGCTCAAGCGCGAATCCCCCGAGATCCTCCAGCTGCCGGCCATCACCAAGCTCTTCCAGGTGCTCGACTACTCGCAGTACGGCGGCGCGCCACTGCTCGGCGTCAAGGGCGTGTCGATCATCTGCCACGGGTCCTCCAACGGCAACGCGATCAAGAACGCGATTCGCGCGGCGGTGCAGGCGGTCCACGCCGGCCTCTCGCAGCACATCGGCGCCACGTTCGCGCAGCGCGAAGTCGCAGCCCACGCATGAGCCAGCGCCCCATCGTCAGCATCGACGGCATCGGCAGCGCCGTCCCCGCCGGCGTGCTCACCAACGCCGATCTCGAACGTACGCTCGACACCTCCGACCAGTGGATCGTGGAGCGCACGGGCATCCGCGAGCGGCACATCGCGCGGCCCGACGAGACGCTCAACAGCCTGTGCCTGCGGGCGAGCCGGCAGGCGATGACCCAGGCGAACGTCACGCCCGATGAGCTGGACTCGATCATCGTCGCCACCATCACGGCCGACCGGCGCATGCCGTCCCAGGCGTGCGACCTCCAGGCGGCGCTGGGCGCGTTCGGGGCGGCGGCGTTCGACCTGAGCGCGGCATGCCCCGGGTTCCTCTATGCCCTCACGGTGGCCGAAGGCCTCGTGGCATCGGGCACGAGCCGCGTGGCGCTGGTGCTTGGCGCCGAGAAGCTGTCGACCATCACCGACTATCAGGACCGCTCGACCGCCATCCTCTTCGGCGACGGCGCCGGTGCCGCCATCGTCCGCAAGTCCGAGGGTGACCGGGGCCTGCTCTCCACCTTCATCAAGGCGGACGGCCGGCTGGGCTCGCTGCTGCATCTGCCCGGCGGCGGCTCGGCGGAGCCGATCAGTGACAAGGTGCTGCGCGAGCGGCTGCAGTACATGAAGATGGCCGGCCGCGAGGTGTTCAAGGCGGCGGTGCTCACCATGGCGGAGGCGTGCGACGAGGCGCTCCGCCGCGCCGGCATGAGCGGCGCGGACATCGATCTCCTCGTGCCTCACCAGGCCAACATCCGGATCATCGAATCGACCGCGAAACACGCCGGGATCCCGATGGACAAGGTGGTGGCGAACATCGACCGCTACGGCAACACCTCCGCCGCCTCGATTCCCATCGCGCTCGAGGAGGCCCAGCGCACCGGCCGGCTCCAGCCCGGGATGGTGGTGCTGCTGGTGGCGTTCGGCGGCGGATTCACCTGGGGCGCTTCGGTGGTGCGCTGGTGATCGTTCTCTGTCCGGGCCAGGGCGCCCAGTATGTGGGGATGGGCAAGGATCTGGCCGAGCGGTTCCCCGCCGCGCGGGAGACGTTCCAGGAGATCGACGACGCCCTCGGCGTGGCGCTGTCGCGGATCATGTGGGAGGGGCCCGAGGAGGAGCTCACCCTCACCCACAACGCCCAGCCCGCCATCCTCGCGCACACCGTGGCGGTCTTCCGCATCGCGGGCCCGAGGCTGGGAACGGCCAGGGCCGCCTTGGGCCACAGCCTGGGCGAGTACGCCGCGTACGTCGCGGCGGGGGCCCTCCCGGTGCGCGAAGCGGCTCGCCTCGTGCGCCGGCGCGGGGAGCTGATGGCGGACGCCGGCACCAGGCGGCGGGGTACGATGGCCGCGGTGATCGGCCTGCCGACGGCCGAGGTGCGGGCCGCGTGCGCGGAGGCGACGACCGCCGAGTCGGTGGTGGTGGCCGCCAACCTGAACGCGCCGGACCAGACCGTGATCTCGGGCGACCCGGAGGCCGTGGAGCGGGCGGCGGAGGGCTGTCGCACCCGCGGCGCGAAGCGCGTGCTGCCGCTCAAGGTGAGCGGCGCGTTTCATTCGCCGTTGATGGAGCCGGCGGTGGCGGGGCTGCGGGAGGCGCTGGGGAAGGCCTCGTTTGCGACGCCCGCGTTCCCCGTCATCGCCAACGCGACGGCCACGCCCGTGACGAGCGCGCCCGAAGCGGTCCGGCTCCTGGCCGAGCAGCTCACGGCGCCGGTGCGTTTCGTGGAGTGCGTACAGGCCGCGGCCGCGCTGGCGCCGGAATCCGCCTTCGTCGAAATGGGGCCGGGCGCCGTGCTGAGCGGCCTCGTCAAGCGCATCCTGCCCGACCGGCCGGCGACACCGCTCAAGACCCCCGACGACCTCGATCGCTTCCTCGCCGCATGATCACGATCGACCTCACCGGCCAAGTGGCGTTCGTCACCGGCGGCACGCGGGGCATCGGGCTGGCCATCGCCCAGCGGCTGCTCGCTGCTGGCGCCCGCGTGGCCGTGGTGGGCCGCGATGAGGCGCGCGCGGCCGCCGTGGCGTCGGAGCTCGGGAGCAGCGCGTACGGGGTGGGCTGCGACGTGGCGGATGCGGCCCGGGTGGAGGCGGCGATCGCCGCGGCCGAACAGGCGCTGGGGCCGATCTCCATCCTGGTCAACAACGCGGGCCTGACGAAGGACAACATTCTTCTCCGCCTGACCGACGACGACTGGGACCAGGTGCTGGATGCCAACCTCAAGGGGGCCTTCCACACCATCCGCGCCGTGGTCAAGGGCATGATGAAGCGCCGCTCGGGACGGATCATCAACGTCACGAGCATCGTAGGACTCACCGGCAACAAGGGACAGGCGAACTACGCGGCGAGCAAGGCGGGGCTGATCGGCCTCACCAAGTCGGTGGCGAAGGAATACGCCAGCCGCGGTATCCTGGCCAACTGCGTGGCTCCCGGCTTCATCGCAACCGACATGACGGCGGGCTTGCCCGCCGAAGTCAGGGACGGCTTATTGGAGGACATTGCCCTGGGCCGTCTGGGCCGCCCGGAGGACGTCGCGGGCGCCGTGCTGTTTCTGGCCTCCAGCCTCGCCGACTACATCACCGGCCAGGTGCTGGTGGTCGATGGTGGCCTGGTGATCTAGGTCTCACGTCTCAACATCAGTCGAGGGTGACATGGACAACGTCGAAGAGAAGGTCAAGGACATCATCGTCGAGGAGCTGGGTGTGGAACGCGAGAAGCTCACGCCGGAGGCGAGCTTCATGGAAGACCTCGGCGCCGACAGCCTCGACACCGTCGAGCTGGTCATGGCCTTCGAGAAGGAGTTCGACATCGACATCCCCGACGAAGAGGCCGAGAAGCTTCGCACCGTCGGCGACGCGATGAGGTATCTCCACGAGAAGATCGGGAAGTAACCGCTTGGCTCACCGCGTCGTCGTCACCGGCCTGGGCCTGGTGACCCCGATCGGCAATACGACTGAGGAGACGTGGGCCGGCTTGCTCGCGGGCAAGCCGGGCGCCGCTCCGATCACCAAGGTCGATGCCTCGCGGCTCGGGGTGAAGTTCGCCTGCGAGGTGAAGGGATTCGACCCGCTCCTCTACATCGACCGCAAGGAAGCCCGCCGCTACGACCTCTTCGCGCAGTTCGCGATGGGGGCGGCGCACCAGGCGATCACGCAGGCCGGACTCGAGAACCGCTTCCCGAAGCCCGAACGCACCGGCGTCGTCATCGGGTGCGGCATCGGCGGCATGCAGACCTACGAGGACAACTGCCGTGCCTTCATCGAAAAGGGGCCGGACCGCGTGTCGCCCTTCTTCGTGCCGATGTTCATTCCGGACATCGCGGCCGGGCTGGTGTCCATCCGCTACGGACTCAAGGGCCCCAATTTCGCCACCGTTTCCGCCTGCGCCTCCAGCGCGCACGCCATCGGCGAGTCGTACCGGTTCATCCGGGAGGGCATCGCGGACTGCATGGTAACGGGCGGCGCCGAGGCGGCGATCACGGGTCTGACCGTGGCGGCGTTCGACAACATGCGGGCCCTCTCGCGCCGGAATGACGCGCCGGAAAAGGCCAGCCGGCCGTTCGACAAGGATCGCGACGGCTTCGTGCTGGGCGACGGCGCCGGCATCGTGGTGCTCGAATCGCTGGAACATGCGCTCGACCGCGGCGCCACCATCCTGGGCGAGATCATCGGCTACGGCCTGAGCGGTGACGCCTACCACATCACCCAGCCGCCCGACGGCGGTGAGGGAGCGGCCCGCGCCATGCGCCTCTGCCTCGATGACGGCGGCATTGCGCTCGAGGACGTGGACTACATCAACGCCCACGGGACATCGACGCCGCAGGGCGACGTGGCCGAGACCCAGGCAGTCAAGTCGGTCTTCGGCGAGCATGCCTACCGGCTGATCTTCGGCTCCACCAAGTCGATGACGGGGCACCTTCTCGGTGCGGCCGGCGGGGTGGAGTTTGCCATTGCGCTCCTGGCCGCCATCACCGGCAAGATCCCGCCCACCATCAACTACGAGACGCCGGATCCCGAGTGCGACCTCGACTGCGCACCGAACCGGATGGTGGAACGGAACATCAGGGTGGCGCTGTCGAATTCGTTCGGCTTCGGCGGGCACAATGTGACCCTTGCGGTGCGGCGCTTCGAAGGCTGAGCCCGAGCGAGCGTGCCGTGGCGAGGGCCCGGGGTGACGCCCGGGCCCTCGTGTCTTCCGTGGGCCGGGCCGGTGCACGCGCCGCGCTGCCGCTGGCACCGATGCCGGCTCCACGTGTACATTAGCGTGGACGTCAGATCTCTACGGGAGCCCTCATGCCGGACACCCTCGACCTCGGCCGTCTGCGCGACGCGCGACTCCGGCCGATCGGGGAAAAGGTCGCTGAAGGGCGGCGGCTCGACGCCGCCGACGCGCGGACGCTGTACGAGACGACCGATCTCCTCGGGCTTGGTCTCCTGGCGGATTTCGCCAACCGCCGCCGCAACGGGGACCGGGTGTTCTTCTCCGCCAACCAGCACATCAACCCGACCAACGTCTGCATCCTGCGCAACACGTGCGTGTTCTGCTCGTTCGCGCGGATGCCCAGGGAGGACGGAGCCTACACGCGATCGCTGGACGAGGTGTTCGCCGAGGCCGAACAGGCCCGGGGCGCACCCACCCGCGAGTTCCACATCGTGGGCGGCCTGCATCCGAAGCTCCGGCTGAGCTACTACACGGACATGATCCGCGGGCTCAAGGAGCGCCATCCGCACGTGCACATCAAGGCGCTGACGGCGGTGGAGATCGCGCACCTCGCGCGGATCGAGAAGATCTCGGAGCGGGAGGTGCTGCAGGCGCTCAAGGACGCCGGGCTCACCAGCCTGCCCGGGGGCGGCGCCGAGGTCTTCAGCACGGCGGTGCGCGCCACCATCGCCGAGCGCAAGCTCAGCGGCGAGGAGTGGATCCGGGTGCATCGCGTGGCGCACGAGCTCGGCATCCCGTCCAACTGCACGATGCTCTACGGGCATGTGGAGACGGCCGAGGACCGGATCGAGCACCTCACCATGCTGCGGAATCTCCAGGACGAGACCGGCGGCTTTCTGACCTACATCCCCCTCGCCTACCACCCGGACAACAACGCGCTGGGCGAGGAGCTGGGGCGCGTGGGCTCGGCGACCACCGGCTACGAGGATCTCAAGAACCTCGCGATCGGCCGCCTCTTCCTCGACAACATCCCGCACGTGAAGACCCACTGGCCCATGGTCACGCCGTTCCTGAGCCAGATCGCCTTCAGCTTCGGCTGTGACGACATCGAGGGCACCGTCGTGTACGAGCGGATCTACCACGACGCGGGCGCGCGCACCGAGCTGCACATGCCCTATCTGCGGCTGGTCCGACTCATCCGCGGGGCAGGGAAGCGGCCGGTCGAACGGGACAGCCTGTATCGGACGGTGCGGGACGAGTTCGACGACCTCGATGCCAGCATCTTCGACGCGGCGGGCGCCCGGCCGGCGGTGCACGCCGCGTGACGGGCCCATTGCGCGTCGGGCGCATCCCGTGGATCAACTGCTACCCGATCTACGGGGCCATCGATCGCGGCATCGTGCGCCTGGATGCCGAACTGGTGAGCGGGACGGCGTCGGAGCTGAACGACCTGCTCGCGGCGCAGGAGCTGGACGTGAGCGTGGTCTCGGCCGTGGAGTACGCGCGCAACGCGGCACAGTACCACCTCCTGCCGGACATGGCCATCAGTTGCGACGGTCCGGTGCACAGCGTGGCACTGTTCTCGAAGCGGCCGCTGGCGGAGCTGGACGGCGCGACGGTGCTGCTCACGGCCTCATCGCGGACGTCGGTGCTGCTGCTCGAGCTGCTCTGCCGCCACCGGTGGCGGATCGCGCCGCGGTTCGCGACGGTGCGCGCCGAGGCATCGGATCTGGCGGCGCTGTCCGGATTCCCGCACGAGGCGGTGCTCGTCATCGGCGACGCCGCGCTGGTGCTGACCGCGCACGGTCAGTATCGCCACAAGGTGGATCTGGGAGCCGAGTGGCGGGCGTGGACCGGACTGCCGTTCGTGTTTGCCGTGTGGGCGGCGCGCCGGACGGTGCCAGCGGCAACGGCGGCCATGGTGCATCGTCGGCTGCTCGACTCCCGCGCCTGGGGCCTGGAGCATCTGGATACCCTGGCTCGCGCGGCGGCGGCCAACACCGGCGTGCCCGAGGCGGTTTGCCGGAACTATCTCGGCGATCTGGACTACGCACTCTCGTATCGGCACCTGGCCGGCCTGACCGATTTCTTCCGCCGGCTGGCGCAGGACGGACTGGTGCCGGATGGGAGTCTGAGCTTCATCACGGCGGCGTAGGCCGAGGCCCGGGCCGGCACCGCGTGGCGGCGGCGGCGCAGGGCCGGCTGAATCATCCGACTTGTGACTTGCGAGCGGCCACCTGCGACTCGCGACTCGTGACTTGAGATGCCATGACTCCCATCGATCGTTCTTCCTCCGAGTTCCGCTCCTGGCTCGAGCTCTACGAGCGCGCGCCGCTGCTCGAGCTCGGTCAGCTTGCCGACGCCGAGCGGTGGCGTCACCATCCCGAGCCGGTCGTGACGTACATCATCGACCGCAACATCAACTACACCAACGTCTGCGTCGCCGACTGCAAGTTCTGCGCGTTCTACCGCCGGCCGAAGCATCGGGAAGGCTACGTGCTGAGCTTCGAGGAGATCGGGAAGAAGATCGATGAGTGCAAGGCGCTCGGCGGGAAGCAGATTCTGCTGCAGGGCGGGCACAACCCGTACATCCCGTTCGAGTGGTACCTGGACCTCATGCGGTACATCAAGACCCACCACCCGATCCACATCCACGGTTTCTCGCCGTCGGAGGTGGTGTTCTTCAGCCAGCGCTTCGGGCTGTCGGTGGCCGAGGTGGTGCGCGAGCTGCGCGCGGCCGGCCTCGACAGCATTCCGGGCGGCGGCGGCGAGATCCTGGTGGACGAGATCCGTCAGCAGGTGGCGCGCAAGAAGGCGATGACCGAGGAATGGCTCGGCGTGCAGGAAGAGGCGCACCGCCAGGGCATGCGGACGTCGGTGACGATGATGTACGGCATGATGGAGACGCCGGCCGACCGCATCGAGCATCTCTTCCGCATCCGCGAGCTGCAGGCCCGCACTGGCGGCTTCACCGCGTTCATCTGCTGGCCGCTCCAGCCGGAGGGGACCGAGCTCGCCCACTTCGAGAAGACCGACGCTGTCACCTACCTGCGCACGCTGGCGATGGGGCGGATCATCTGTGACAACATCCCCAACCTGCAGTCGTCATGGGTCACCATGGGCCACAAGGTGGGACAGATCGCGCTCCGATTCGGCGCCAATGACTACGGCAGCCTGATGATGGAGGAGAATGTCGTCTCGGCTGCGGGCACGACGTACCGCACCACGATCACGGAAATGGAGCGGGTGATCCGGGACGCGGGCTTCGAGCCCCGGCGCCGGAACCAGGACTACTCCCTGGTCGATCCGGTCGAGGTCGCGGCGTGACCGATGGACCGCCGCCCCGTCCGTCCGTCCGCACCGGCATCGGCTATGACTCCCATCGCTTCGCGGACGGCCGTCCGCTGGTGCTGGGCGGCCAGACGATTCCGTACGGGCAGGGCCTCGTGGGCCACTCCGATGCGGATGCCGTCGCCCACGCGCTCACGGACGCCATCCTCGGCGCCGCGGCGGCCGGCGACATCGGTCAGCACTTTCCGGACACCGACCCGCGGTGGGCCGGCGCCAACTCGCTGGCACTGCTCACGGCGGCGCATGCGATCGTCCGCGCCCGCGGCTACCGGTTCGTCCAGGGCGACGTGACCATCATCGCGCAGGCGCCGAAACTCGGACCGTACCTTCCCGCGATGGCGTCGTCCCTCGCCGGGGCGCTCGAGGTTTCCCCTGACATGATAGGTCTCAAGGCCAAGACCAACGAGGGGATGGGCTTCCTCGGCCGTGGGGAGGGGATCGCCGCTATCGCCGTGGCGACACTGGAGGCCTCCTGATCGAGCGCCTCATCACGTGGGTGGCGGAGCTGCCGCCCGCGGCGATCTACGCGGCGCTCGCGGTGGCGACCTTCATCGAGAACTTCGTTCCGCCGATCCCGTCCGATGTGCTGACGGCGCTGGCGGCGTTCCTCAGCCACCGGGGCACGATCGATCCCTGGAGCGTCTTCCTCTGGAGCTGGCTCGGCAACGTCGCCGGCGCGGCCGCGCTCTATGCGCTGGCCCATCGGTACGGCCGCGCGTTCCTGGCGGGCCGCACGGGTCAGCGGCTGGTGTCTGCGGAGGCGCTGGCAGGGATGGAACGGGAGTATCTGCGGTTCGGGGTCGTGGGAATCTTCCTCGCGCGGCTCCTGCCGGGGCTCCGATCGTTCGTGGCGGTGTTCGTCGGGGTGATCAACCTCGGTCCGGCGCGTGCGCTGCTGCCCATCGGCCTGGCCGCCGGACTCTGGTACGCCTTCCTTGTGTTCGTCGGCGCGAAGGTGGGGGCGCAATGGGAGGACATCAGCCGCATCGTCAGCCGGATGAACCGGACGCTGTCGATCATCGCGGCTCTCGTCATCGTCGTCGGCGTGATCCTCGTCCTCCGGCGCCGGCGCCGCCCGGCGCGCGAGGGGCGGCTCTGGACGCTGATCCGCACCGCACTGCACCAGCCCGAGCCGGCCGCGCGGCCGATCGGGGGCGATCCGGGGTCGGCGGCGGCGGCCACGCTGCTGCTCGAGCTTTCGCGGCACGCGCATGAGCTGAGCCCGGAGGAGAAGAACGCCATCGAGGTCTACCTCCGGGAGCGGTGGAACGTGACGCCCACCGACGAGCCGCTCTTTGCCTCGGTGCCGGACCTGGAGCGGCACCGCGATGAGATTTCCACCAGGTACGGGCGGCAGTATCGGCTCGAACTGGCGGCGCGCCTGTGGCGGGTGGCGGCGGCGGATGGCGCGCTGAGCCTTCAGGAAGACCGGCTCATGCGCCGCTCCGCGCAGTTGCTCGGTCTCACGACCGAGGAGCTCGACGAGGCCAGGCGGCAGGTGCTGGGCCGCGCCCGATGACCGCGCCGGCCGCGCAGACAGAGCTGATCCGCGCCTTCTGGCTCGAGCCCTTCCGCGATTTCCTCGCGCTGGAGGCCGGCCACAGCGAGCACACCGTGGAGGCCTATCAGCGCGACATCCTCCGTCTGGCGACGTTCGCGTTCTCGAAGGGTGTCCGCGATCCTGGTGCGGTGGCGCCGCGTCTGCTGCGCGACTTCGTCTTCCTCCTCAAGGATCTCGGCCTGAGCCCGGCCACCATCCGCCGCCAGATCTCCGCCGTGCGCACCTACTACGGGTTTCTGCTGGGCGAGGGCATCGTCAAGGAGGATCCGAGCGATCGACTGGAGGGACCGAAGCGCGGCCGGACCCTGCCGGATACCCTGTCCGTGGCCGAGGTGGAGGCGTTGCTCGCGGCGCCCAGTGTGGATGAGCCGCTGGCATGGCGGGATCGCGCGTTCCTCGAACTGAGCTACGGGGCCGGGCTTCGTGTGACGGAGGCATGTACTCTCGCGCTCACCGACCTCCTGCTACCGGAGCATCTCGTGCGGGTCTTCGGCAAGGGCGGCAAGGAGCGCCTGGTGCCCATCGGCCGGCAGACGATCGGCGCGCTGTCGGTCTACCTGACGCAGTTGCGCCCGCAGCTCGATCGGGGCAAGTCGCAGGGGCGGGTGCTGCTCAACGCCCGGGGGGAGCCATTGTCGCGCATGGGGGCCTGGGGCATCGTCAAGCGGTGCGCCGAGCGGGCCGGGATCAGGAAGACGGTGACGCCTCACACGCTGCGGCACAGCTTCGCCACGCACCTGCTCGAAGGCGGCGCCGACCTCCGCGCCGTGCAGGAGATGCTGGGTCACGCGGATCTGTCCACCACGCAGATCTACACGCACGTCGATCGCGACCATCTCCGGTCGATCCACAAGCAGTTCCATCCGCGTGGGTAGCGGGGCGCGGTCGCTCTCCCGGACGGGTCGGCGTCTGTCAGCCTCCCACGATCTCGCCGCGGCACTCGCCGAAGCCGATCCGCCGCGCACCCTCGCGCTCGCAGTAGCCGCGCAGGGTCAC